>JAJCYF010000033.1 GCA_029263035.1 Actinomycetes bacterium | reverse complement strand
CGCACCATCGAGAACCTGCTGGCGGATCCCGAGGAGCTGGCGGAGACCGTCGTGGAGCACACCGCCGGCTTTCACGCCCTCTGTGCCCCCGCCGACGTGCTCGCGGCGGAAAAGATCGGCCCGCCGGAGGTCGGCGCAATCCTCGACGAGGCCCGCCGTAGGTACGACTACGTAGTGGTGGACACCCCGCCGTCACTAAACGAGACCTGCCTGGCCGTTTTCGACCAGTCCGAGAAGATCATCGTCACCGCAAATATGGATGTTCCGTCGCTCAAGAACATGAGGCGATACCTGGAGACCATCGAGACCCTGGACGTCGCTCCCAACAAGGCGGTTCTGCTGGTCAACCGATCAGACTCCGGCATTGGCCTGGACATCCAGGGCGTGGGCCAGCTGTTCCCCCAGGGCTTCCTGGCGGTGGTACCTGCGTCCCGGGAGATCCCATGGGCCACCAACATGGGCGTTCCGATCCTGGAGGCCAAGCCGAAGTCGGAGATCAGCAGGCGGCTGGCAGAGGGTTTCGCCAAGTTGGTGCCTGCGGTTTCGGGATCCGAAATGCCGTGGAGCTCCCAGACCGGGCGTCGCTCCGGCCTGCTCGGGCGCAAGAAAGGAACGAACTAGATGGCGCTATCGGACCGGCTGGAGAAGATCGAAACCGAGAAGGCCCGCGCGTCCGGGGTAAAGGCGTCGCTGGTCCCGGAGAAGCAGCGAAAGGGTAGCGCAAACGTGGCCGGAACCTGGGGCCAGATGAAGAGGCAGGTCCGCGACGCCCTGATGGAGGAGCTGGGGACCAAGCTCTACGCCAAGACCAAGGCCGACGAGCTCAAGCTGGTGGTGTCGGAGAACCTGGAGGCGGCCCTGAAGCGGGCAGGCATCGTCCTGGCCGCCTCCCAGCGCCCGAAGTTTGTCGCCGAGCTGACCGCCGACCTGCTGGGATATGGGCCGCTCGAGGAGCTGCTGGCGCAGGGTGACATCACCGAGATCATGTGCAACGGCTACAACGACATCTACATCGAGAAGTCCGGCAAGCTGATTCACAGCGACGTGAGCTTCACCGACGAGGCCCACCTCCGCCAGGTAATAGAAAAGATCGTCGCCACCGTCGGCAGGCGAATCGACGAGTCTTCACCCATGGTGGACGCCCGGCTGCTGGACGGCTCCCGGGTGAACGCAATGCTGCCTCCGGTGGCGGTCGACTCCCCGGTACTGACCATCCGGCGCTTCCCGGCAAAGCCGTTCACCATCGCCGATCTCGTGCGTCTGGGTGCGGTCACGGAAGAAGCCGGCAACTTCCTTCAGGCCGCGGTTCTGGGCAAGCTCAACATGGTTGTTTCCGGGGGTACCGGCACCGGTAAGACCACTCTGTTGAACATCCTGGGCGACTTCGTGCCGCCGGACGAGCGGATCATCACCATTGAGGATGCCGCTGAAATTCGCCTGTCACAGCCCCACGTGGTCCGGATGGAGGCCCGGCCGGCCAACATCGAGGGCGCCGGTCACATCGGCATCCGTGAGCTGGTTCGCAACGCTCTTCGTATGCGGCCCGACCGGATCATCGTCGGTGAGGTACGTGGAGGCGAGGCGCTGGACATGCTCCAGGCCATGAACACCGGGCATGAGGGTAGTCTGACCACCATCCACTCCAACTCGCCGCGTGACGCCCTGACCCGGCTGGACACGATGGTGATGATGGCGGGCTACGACCTGCCGGTGCGGGCGATCCGTCAACAGGTCGCTGCCGCGCTGGACGTGGTCATCCAGATCCAGCGGTTCGGAGATGGCTCCCGGCGTATTACCCACATCTCTGAGATCCAGGGTATGGAGGGCGACATCATCACGCTCCAGGACATCTTCCGGTACTCGTTTGCCGAGGGCGGAAGTGCCTCAGCGACCTCCTCAGGGTTGTTGAAGCCCACCGGGCTGCGCCCGAAGATCATCGAGAAGCTGCAGGACAAAGGCATCGAGGTCCCCGCCCGCCTGTTCCGTCCCCGGATCGAGCCCCCCTCCGGGGGCACCTCCTCCCGGCTGGTGAACGCGACCAACGGAAAGCGGTCCAGATGATCCAGATTCTTTCCCTGCTGCTCATCGGCGGCGGTATCGTGCTGGGCGCCTACGGGTACTCTCGCCACCTGGCCGACCGCAACGCCGCCCTGAAGGAGCTGCTGGAGACCGAGCTGGACGAACCGACGAGGTCACCCCAGGACATCTCGGAGCTCATGGAAAGGGCCGGCGCCTTCGCCGAGCGGGCGATGGGACAGTCTCCCGCCGCCGGCAAGGTGCGCTTCCGGCTTACCCAGTCGGGGTCCACCCTGAGGGCGGGCGAGTTTGGGGCGATGACCGGTCTCGCGGCGGTCGTCGGAGCCCTGCTGGCGTTTGTGATCGTCGGCTCTGCGTGGCCGGGGCTCGCCGCACTGATAGTCATCCCCCTCATAGCGATGTCGCGCCTCAAGTCCAAGGCCGCCAAACGGGTGGCTCTGCTGGAGTCCCAGCTGCCGGAGGCACTCCAGCTCATCGCCGGCTCGCTGGATTCGGGGACCTCGCTGTTGCTCGGGATGGAGCTGGCCGGCTCCGAAGGCGAGGCGCCCCTGGCCGACGAGCTTGCCCGGGTGGTTGCGGAATCCGCGGTAGGACGGCCGATGCTCGAGGCGCTGGATGCCATGGCCGAGCGGATCGGGTCCAAGGACATCGCATGGACCGTGAAGGCGATCCGGATCCAGCACCAGACCGGAGGCCGTCTGGCCGACACCCTGCGGATTCTGGCGGACTTCATGCACTCCCGGCAGGAGGTCAGGGGCGAGGTCCGGGCACTCTCCGCCGAAGCCCGCATCTCCGGCAAGATCCTGATCTTCATGCCCATATCCATCGCCGCATTCCTGTACACGACCCGGTATGACTACGTTCAGCCGCTGTTCACCACCGGTCCCGGCAACGTGATGCTCGGCGGAGCGTGCCTGGGACTGGTGCTCGGGCACGTAACGATGAAAAAGCTCTCCAAGGTGGAGGTGTAGCTGATGGACCTGATCCAGCTGTTGAGCATGCTTGCGGTAGCCGGGGGCATCCTCACCGTCACCGCCGGTTTGAACCGTCTCTCCCGCAGCAGCCTGGAGGGCCCGCTTGCCGAGATTGCCGATGACATCGTCGACTTCGACTCCCAGCCGCTGGTTCCCCTGGGCCGGAGGCTTTTCGGACCCGCCCGGGGCGGCCTGGGCAGGTTGGGTAGAAAATTCACTCCCAGCTCGCAGATGGAGGAGATGCGCAGGCACGCCACGCTGGCCGGCATCGGTTCCGGCGGCATCGAGGCGATCCTGGCCACGAAGGCCATCGCCACCCTGGTCGGCGCGGTTTTGGTCCCCCTGGCCATGGCCGGGCTCGGGGTGCAGTTCGGGGGAGTGGTCCTGTTTGCCGCAGCCGGTGCCGGGGTGGGTTTCCTGGTCCCGGGTTTTTGGGTCTCCAAGCTGGGAAAAACACGCCAGAAGGAGATTCGCCGAGATCTGCCGGAGACCATCGACCTGATGGCCATCTCGGTCCAGGCCGGCATGGGCCTGGAGGCGGCCATCGAGCTGGCATCCCAAAGCGTTCCGGGCCCGCTGGGTGACGAGCTCCACCGGCTTCTCCAGGAGATCCAGCTGGGTTCGAGCCGCCGGCAGGCGCTGCACCAGCTCAGGGACCGCACCGACGTCCGGGAGCTGTCGTCGTTTGCTCTGGCGCTGATTCAGGCCGATGCCATCGGCAGCCCGATCGCCGAGGTTCTGCAGTCCAACTCCGCCCGCATGCGGCTGATCCGCCGCCAGGACGCACGGGAGAAGGCGGCCAAGCTGCCGGTCAAGCTGCTGATCCCGATGATGCTGTTCATCTTCCCGGCCCTGTTCGTGGTGATTATCGGCCCCGCCGCCCTGTCTATAGTGGACAAGCTGGGCAGCCCGTAGAACGTTGTGCCTGTGCCGCGGGATAATTGAGCATTCCCCAAGGAACCCCCGGAGCACGCATGGAAACCTCGCTTGGCCTGTTGATCCGCTTCACCTTCGGCACCATGTTCCTTGCCGCCGGTGCCTCGAAGCTTTCGGACCTGGGCGAGTTTGCCGATGCCATCAGGCTCTACCGCATCATCCCCGGAGTCACCGCCGGCGCGGTCGCGAAGCTGGTTGCGGTGACCGAGGTCGTCCTGGGGATCGTGCTGATTCTGGGGGCCGGCATACCCTTCGCAGCCGCGATCGGGTCCGTCCTGCTGGTGGTTTTTGCAATCGCCATGGGGGTCAACCTGATCCGGGGAAGACAGATTCCCTGCGGGTGTAAAAGAGAGTCCGAACCTATCCAGATCAAGCACATTTTGCGGAACGTCGTAAGCGTGGCTGCGCTGCTTTTTCTAGCCTCGATTCCCGTTCACCAATGGGCGGTTGACGCACTGATCGAACCTCGCCTGTTATCTTTCCCGTAGTGCAGCCGCGAGCCCGAATCCTCATTGCCGAAGACGAAGCGATCATTCGCTTGGATCTGCGCGAGATGCTGGAGGAGGAGGGCTACGACGTTGTGGGCGAGGCCGGCGACGGAGAGACCGCCCTCAAGCTCGCCGCGGAGCTGCGTCCCGACCTGGCGATACTGGATATCCGGATGCCGGGGATGGACGGCCTGACTGCCGCCGCCAAGATCAACGAGGAGGAGCTGTCAGCGGTTCTGATCCTCACCGCCTACAGCCAGCGTGACCTGGTGGACCAGGCGAACAAGGCCGGTGCCATGGCGTACCTGGTGAAACCTTTCGACAAGCACGACCTCATTCCGGCGGTCGAGGTGGCGATGGCGCGCTGGGCCGAGGCAAAGGCGCTGGCAGGGGAGTCCCGGGACCTGGGGGAACGCCTAAAGACCCGAAAGCTGGTTGAGCGGGCCAAGGGCGTCTTGATGCAGCAGCACGGTCTCAGTGAGCAGGACTCGTTCCGCTCCATCCAGAAGCTGGCCATGCAGCAGCGCAAGAGCATGGCCGAGGTCGCCGAGCAGCTGCTCAGCAAAAGTGAGACTTAGAAAACTCGCAGCTTCGGTTCTACTTGCGCTGACCCTCGGAGCCTGCGGCGGCTCCGACGCCGCCCCGGAGGCAGGTCGCGAAATACTTGTCCTGGGCGTCCTGGGTACCTCCGAGTCCGATCAGCCGCAGGTTCTGGGCATGATCCGCGGGGTCGAACAGGCGGTCGGCGAGTACAACGACAACCCGGATTCCCGCTACGACATAGAGCTCAAGGAGTTCAACACCCAGCCCCAGCCTGGTGAGGCGGGGGCGGGGGAGAGTGCAATTGCCAACACCGAGCGGCTGATCGGCGTTGTCGGACCACTTTCCCTCCCTGAGGTTCAAACTCTTGCCCCCGCCCTGGAAAGCTCCGGCCTGCCCTACATGGTTCCATCGGTG
>JAJCYF010000032.1 GCA_029263035.1 Actinomycetes bacterium | reverse complement strand
CCGCTCCGCGGTGCCGGACCCGGCACAGGGAGTAGAGCGCCGACTCGACGATCGACCGGCTGGTACGGCCCTCGACGTCGGCGACAAAGCCGATCCCGCAGGCGTCGCGCTCGTAGCGGGGGTTGTACAGACCCTGGGAGGCGTTCAGCGTAGGGCTCCTTTCCGGCAGCCGTCTTCTCGGGCCGCAGTTCTCGTGTATTCCGGTGGTGAGGCTGTCCGCACTTCGGGGACAAAAAAAGCGCCCGCCAAAGCGAGCGCCGTTGCTCTTAGAACTTGATTTGTATCGTACAAAGTGTAGCCGAAGTTTTGCCGCAAGTTAAGTTGGGTTGATGACCAACCGGACCCTCACCATTCTAGGCGCAGGACCTGCCGGGTTGGGCGGCGGGTACCGGGCGGCGAAGGCGGGCCACCGCGTAACGATCCTGGAGCGTTCGAAGCAGGTCGGGGGGCTTGCCGGCAGCTTCGACGTCGGCGGGATGCGGGTCGACCACGGCAGCCACCGGCTCCACCCTGCCACACCGCCGTACCTGCTGGCGGAGCTTTCCCGGCTGCTCGGCGGGGATCTGCAGGAGCGGCCGCGCCACGGGAGGATCTACCTGGAGGGACGGTGGATCGCGTTCCCACTTCAGGCAGCCGACCTGGTGCGAAACCTGCCCCGGAGCTTCGGACTGGCAGCGGGCCGGGATGCGGCGCTGTCGCCCCTGCGCCGGGCGCAGGGCGAAACCTTTGCCGATCTCCTGCTCGCCGGCCTGGGACCCACGATGTGCGAGCGCGTCTACTTCCCCTACGCCCGCAAGATGTGGGGCCTGGAGCCGGAGGACATCGACGGCGAGCAGGCCCGCCGCCGGGTCAGCGGGAACGCTGCCGGAAAGCTGCTGCGCAAGCTCACCGGATCCGGGAGGGCGGGTGCGGTTTTCTACTACCCGCGCAGGGGGTTCGGCCAGCTCTGGGAGAGCCTGGCCGGGGCGGCTTGCGGCGAGGGAGCCGAGGTCCGTCTCGGGGCGGCCGTGGAGCGGGTGGAGAACCTCGACGGCGGCTTTCGGGTCACAGCCGGCGGGGAGGACATCGACTCCGCCCTGCTGTGGTCCACCATCCCTCTGCCGGTTCTCGCCCGCCTGTTCGACCCGGCTCCGCCGGACGTGGTTCTCGAAGCTGCCTCCCGGCTGCGGTCCCGCGCGATGGTGCTGGTCTACCTGGTTCTGCCGGTGGCGCGGTACACCGAGTTCGACGCCCACTACGTGCCCGACGCCGGCACTCCGGTGACCCGGATATCCGAGCCGAAGAACTACCGCTCGGGCGACGACCCGCCCGACCGGACGGTGCTGTGCGCCGAGGTGCCGTGCGCGGTCGGGGACGAAGTATGGAGTGCGGCCGATGCCGATCTGGGGACGATGGTCCGGGAGGCTCTCACGGGAATGGGTCTGCCGGAGGCCGACCCTGTGGAGGTGGTGGTCAGGCGGGTACCGGCGGCATACCCGGTCTACGACCTGGGGTACTCAGATTCCTTCGAAACACTGCTTCAGTGGGCCGACTCGGTTCCCGGCCTGCTCACCTTCGGCCGCCACGGTCTGTTCGCCCACAACAACTCGCATCACGCCCTGGAGATGGGCTGGGCCGCCGCCTCGGCCTTGACGCCGGACGGATCGTTCGACGAGACGTCGTGGAACCGGTCGGTGGCAGGCTTCGCCTCGCACGTGGTGGAGGACTGATTGATCTCCTTTAGAACCGCCGGGATCACGGCCCGAAGGTAGGGAAGCAGCCGCACAAAGGTCCTGCCCTCGGTCCGGAAGCGGTAGTTGATGGGCACCTCGGCATAGCGGAAACCTTTCCCCAGCAGGTCGAGCGTAAGGACCTGGGCGTAGTTGTAGTCGTGGACCAGTTCGGCGGCTGCCGCCGCCCGGTAGGACAGGGCGCGATAGCCGCTCTGCCCGTCCGATATCCGGCGCCGGGCAACGACCGAGAGGACCAGCGACAGCAGGCGGTTGCCGAAGTTGCGGTGGGGCTTCATCCGCCGGCTTCCGCCGGCGAAGCGGGAGCCGGCGACGTAGTCCGCCTCCCCGGAAAGAATTGGCGCCACGAGCTTGTCCAGCTCGGCCGGGTCGTATTCGCCATCGGCGTCGCAGAACACCGTGGCGGCGGCGCGGCGGGAGGCGCCCTCGGCCAGGCCCCGGCGAACCCCGGCGCCGAGCCCGTGACCTTCGGCCAGGGCCAGAATCCGTGCTCCTGCCGCCCCGGCCACCCAGGCGGTCCGGTCGGTAGAGCCGTCGTCGATAACCACGCACTCCACCGGGTGCCCCCGGACCTGCTGCGGCATTCTGTCGATCACCCCTGCAACGTTGGCCTCCTCGTTGCGGGCGGGCAGAAAGAAAACAATTGGAGCACCCGCCGGGGGCGCACCGGGGGGCGGCAGTTCAGGGGTCTTCGGCAATCGGAGGCGTCCGAACAGCCCGGGGGCCGGCGTGACGAGCGCCACCGCTCCGGCGATCAGCGAGTAGGCGGTTTTGAGTGCGTGGGCGGCCAGGGCTGCGGCCAGGGCGGGACCGGGTTCGGCACCGAGGAGGATCAGCGTCCCCATCGCCGCCGCCTCGTAGGTCCCGAAACCTCCGGGGGCCACCGCCAGGACCTGGGAGAAGATCGTTGCTGCGGTGACGAGCACCGCTTCGGTGGCGCTGATCGGAATTCCGGCCCTGTGCGCCGCCTGCCAGATGACCACCGACTCCAGCAGCCAGGCCGCAAGCGACCCGAGGGCGACGAATGACCCCGGCATGCGCAGGGCGCTGGTCTGTAATTTTCGAAGCTGCTTCATCCACCACAGCCCCCCGGCCAAAACGGCCAGCAGGGCGAGGCTCAGAACCCCGAATGCGCCGGCCAGGCGGGGGACTGCCAGCCCGGGTCCCAGGACCACCAGCAGACCGGCCAGGGCCAGAGCATCGGCCGCCCGCAGAGTGAGCGAGGATGCCGTCGCCTCTTTCAGAGAGAGTGAGGTGCGCTTCACAACGCTGGTGACCCGCAGAGCTTCCCCCAGGCGAAGCGGCAGGACATGGTTGCCTGCGATGGCCAGGTGGATGGCGGCGAGCGCATGCCCGAAGGTGAGGCCCGGAACGACATTGCGCCACACAAGGGCCCGGAGGGCGAAGGCGGCAAAGTACACCGCCGCAACCGCCAGAATGGCAAGCGGAGCTTCCTTGATGGCCTCCCAGCTGGACGCGAGGATGGACGGGTCGAAGCTCGACGATAGAAACCAGGCGGCTACTGCGGTGAATGCCAACCCGATGCTCCAGGCCAGCCACATGGGGATGCGCAGCCGGAACACTGCGGCAAGCCGGATGAGGATCATCCGCCGGCTTTAGGTAGCCCTAACATGGTTAGGAAGCCTAACCTAATGGCATCGCAGGGAAAAACTTGCCGGCTAAGGCTGTGGAACAGGCAGCACGACCGGGACGTGGCCATGGTCCAGCTGGACCCGAACCTTCGCCCCCGGGCCTACCTCGACGGTGTGCGGCATCAGGCACCTCAAACGGCGGCCCGACGGTAGCTGCACCTCGTAGAGCAGGAAGGCGCCGAGGAACTCCACTGCAGTGACCACCGAGCCGCCGGCATCGTCCTCCACGAACGTGACGTCGTGCGGGCGGACCATGATCTCCATCTCGGTCCCGGACACGTCGTGGGGGCAGTCGCAGGGACCCGCCTCGGTATGCAGTGATCCGTTGCCCGAGTAGGTAGCCGGCAGGAAGTACGCCTCACCAAGGCTGGAGGCCACAAAGTGGCTGTGCGGCAGGTGGAAGACGGTTTTCGGCGGCCCGATCTGCTCCACCCGGCCGCGGCCCATGACCGCCACCCGGTCGCCGACCGACATCGCCTCCTGCTGGTCGTGGGTGACGAACAGCGCCGAGGCGCCGGCCTTGCGCAGGATCTCCACCGTGTGCGCCCGGACCTGCGCCCTAAGGTTGGGGTCCAGGTTGGCGAACGGCTCATCGAGCAGCAGCACCGTAGGCTCCGGCGCCAGCGCCCGGGCCAGGGCGACCCGCTGGCGTTCTCCGCCGGACAGCTCGTGGGGGTAGCGACCTGCGTGGGCGGGAAGCTCCACCAGTTCCAGGACCTCGGCCACCCGCTTCGCCGTCTGGGATTTGGAGCGGCGGCTCAGCCCGAATCCGATGTTGCCGGACACCGACAGGTGGGGGAACAGGGTGTTCTCCTGGAAGACCAGCCCCACCGCCCGGTCCTCGGGCGGCACCCAGCGACCGGGGGAGGAGACGCTTTTGCCCGCCAGCAGAATCTCGCCGGCGTCCGGCTCCATCAAGCCGGCGATCATCCGGAGAAGGGTCGACTTGCCGCAGCCGCTCGGGCCGACGAGGGTGAGAAACTCGCCGCGGCCCAGCGTGATGCTGACGTCGTCGACCGCCACGGTGGAGCCGAACTTCTTGGATGCGCCGCGCACCTCAACCGCCGGGACTTCCGGGGCCGGTTGGGCCGGGCTGCGTTCGCCGGGCGGTTCCTGCAAAATCAATCCCTCTCGTCGGCTGCTCATACCCGTGCGTCCTCCAGGACCCTTCGACCGGTGGCGGGAAGCAGAGCCGCCTCGGACTCGGTGCCCCGCAGGCTTCGGGTCAGCAGCGCCACCGGCACCAGGGAGGCGGCGATAATCGTAAGCGATGGCAGTGCTGCCGACTCCCACCGGGACTCCGCCGCCAGCTGCCAGACCCACACCGGCAGGGTGTCAAACCCGAACGGCCGGAGCAACAGGACCATCGGGAGCTCTTTGAGCGCGTCGATGCCCACCAACAACAACGCTACCGCCACACCGGTCTTAGTCAAGGGGAAGTGGATCTTGCGCATCACCTGCGCCGGGGTTGCGCCCAGGCTGCGCGCCGAAAGCGTCAGCTCCTCGGGCACCTTCTGCAGGCTGGCGTCTATGCCGTTGACGCCGAGCGCCATGAAGCGGACGACATACGCGTACACGACCCCGGCCAGCGACCCGGTTACCAGCAGTCCCGGAACCTCGATTCCCAGCGAGTTCAGGACCCCGTCCACCCACGCCAGAACCAGCAGGACGCCGATGGCGATCACCGGGCCCGGCAGGGCGTAACCGGCGGTGGCCATCTGCGACATCGTCCTCACGTAGCGCCCGCCCGCAAAACGGCGGGCGTTGGTGACGGCGATGGCGACGAGAGCCACCAGCCCGGCGGCAGCTACCGCAAGCAGGGCGCTGTTGCTCAGGTAGGAGAAAAAGCGGGAGTCGACCGCCCCGGTGCCCCGCACCGCCTGCTCGATCGCCCAGCCGGCAAGCTGAGCCACCGGGGCGAAGAAGGCCAGGGTCAGCACTCCAACGCAGGTTCCGGTCGCCGCCCAGCCCCGGGCGCCGTAGAGCTTTTTCGAGGGCAGCCGCCGGCTCCCGCCGCCCTGCTGGGTGTAGCGCGCCCGGCCCCTCAGTGCCCGCTCTAGCACCAGCAGGCCCAGAGCGAACATCAATACCAGAGACGCCAGCTCGCTGGCGGCATCCCGGTCGAACATCCCCTTCCACACCCGGTAGACGCCGACCGAGACGGTCTGGACGTTGAAGTAGATGACGGTGGCAAAGTCGGTCAGGGTCTCGAGGGTCACCAGGGTCAGCCCGGCTACCAGCGAGGGCCGGGCCATGGGCAGAATCACCTTCCACGCCGCCTCAAGGTGGCTGTTGCCCAGGCTACGGGCCACCTCGTAGCTGGCGGTGGCCTGTTCGCGCATCGCGGCCCGGGCCAGCAGGTAGACATAGGGATAGAGGCACAGGGAAAAGACCAGAGCTGCCCCCCAGACCGAGCGGATCTCGGGCACCCAGACGTCGGGGCCGAAAGCGGCCCTGAGGCCCCCCTGGATGGGGCCGGTGAACCCGAAGGTCGACATGAAGACGAAACCCAGGATGTAGCCGGGCATCGCCAGGGGGAGCACCAGCATCCAGGCGAGCGCCCTGCGGCCGGGGAAGTCGTATCCCGACACCAGCCACGCCAGCCCCCCGCCCAGCACGAGCGTTCCGACGATCACCAGACCAAGCAGCGAGACGGTGGAGAACAGCATGTCCGGGAGCCGGGTCTCCCACAGGTGGCGCCAGATGTCGACGCTGGGGGTGAGCAGGCTCCAGGCGATCACGGCTACCGGCGCCGCGGCCAGCAGGGCGATGAGGCTTACCGCCAGGGTCCAGCCCCGGCGGCCCCGGCGCACCGGGACGGGCAGGTGCATGCGGCTACTCGTAGCCCGCCTCGTCCATCGCCCGGATGGCGTCGGCATTGCGTGAGCCGTAGTCGGCCGCCCCGAGCGGGTCCCGGGTGAAGTCGTTGCCGAACTCCTCCAGGACCAGGTCGTCGGGAGGAACGCCGGGGTTGGCCGGGAACTCGTGGCTGGAGCTGGTGAAGTCGTCCTGACCCTCGGTGGCCAGCCACTCCAGGAGGCGCTGGGCCAGCTCGGGATGGTCGGCGTTGGCGGTGACCCCGGCTCCGGAGACGTTTACGTGTACCCCGCGGTCGTCCTGGTTGGCCCAGAACGGTCGGACATTGAAGTCCGGCTCCTCCTCCAGCCGCTGCGCCAGGTAGTAGTGATTGGTGATGCCCACGTCGCACCCGCCCTGGGCGACGGTCTCGAGTACCAGTACGTCGCTGCCCAGGATCTCGGTATCGTTTTCGACCCAGCCCCTAAGGATCCCGACCGCTCCGTCGTATCCGTGGTGGGCGATCAGGCTGGCCACCAATGACTGGGTGTAGACGTTGGAGGAGTCCCGCATGCACACCCGGCCCCTCCACTGTGGTTCGGCCAGGGCCTCATAGGTGGACAGCTCGTCGGGGTTGACCTCGTCCGGGTTGTAAACGATCGTGCGGGCTCGGACGCCCAGACCGAACCACAGTCCATCCGGATCGCGCAGGCTTTCCGGCACTGCATCGGTCAGCGTGTCGGACTCCAAAGGCTGGAAGATGCCCTCCTCGGCCGCCAGATAGAGGTTTCCGGCATCGACGGTCATGTACACGTCGGCCTGGGTGTTCTCGCCTTCGGCACGAATCCGCTCCCGAAGCTCGGCGTCGCTGCCGAAGAGAAACTCCACGTTGATGTTGGTCTCCTCCGCGAACTTCTTGAAGGTTTCCTCTTCGCCGTAGTGCCGGCCGGAGTACACGCGGACGGTTTCTTCGGCACCCCCGGTGCTGCAGGCCGCCTGGGCAACCAGGGCTAAAGTCATGAGAAGTGTTCCAAGCCGCGCTCTGCCGATCAAAAGTCCTCCTTGCGGGGCCCTGGCCCGCTGCCTGCCGGTGCGCAGCGAATTCACCTACGCCTGTTTCTCTTAATACGGCGGAACTTAGGTCCGCCTACATTCGGTGCTTAGGATAACCTGATGGACCCTCAAGGGAAAGCCCCCGGGGCGTCGCGGCGGCTGGCCCGGGCGATGGTTTTGGTCTTCATCCTTGCCTACGCGGCAGCGGCCCTCGGTGCTCCCATCCGCAGCTCCTACGGCGCCCGCATAACCGCCGATGAGCCCGAGTACCTTTTGACCGCGCTCAGCCTGGCGGCGGACCGGTCGCTGGACATTTCCGACGAGCTGGCCGAGGAGCGATACCGGCCGTTCCACGAAATCCGGATCAAGCCACAGGCGAGAGTGCTCGAGGGGGGCCGGATGGTCAGCCCCCACGACCCCCTGCTGCCGGTTCTGCTGGTTCCCGGCGCGATCGCCGGCGGGTGGATGGGGGCCAAGCTGAACCTCGCCCTGTTTGGGGCGCTCCTGGCGGCGCTGCTGTTGTGGACCGCGGTCCGGCGTTTCGGGGTGCCGGTCTTAAGGGCGGCAGTCGTGGTCGGAATCTTTTCGGTGTCCGCTCCCTTCGCCGTCTACGGAACCCAGATCTACCCCGAGGTCCCCGCCGCGCTGGCGGTCACCGCCGCGATCGCCTGCATCACCGGGCCGATGGGCCGGGGGGGACTGGCCGGCTTCATCGCCGGCGTCATCGGGTTGGTGTGGCTGGGGACCAAGTTCATCCCGGTCGCCGCAGTCCTGTCACTGGTGGCGCTCTGGCGCCTCCACCGGACCGGCCGGCAAAGGGAGGTGGCCGTGGCGTTGGGGGTATTTGCACTCGCGGGGGCGGGCTACCTGGCGGGGCACCTGCGCTGGTACGGGAGCCTCACCGTGTACGCCACCGGGGCTCACTTTGCCGAGACCGGTGAGTTCAGCGTGATGGGCGTCACGCCGGACTTCGCCGCACGCACCACCCGGCTGATCGGACTGCTGGTGGACCGCAGTTTCGGTCTGGCAGCCTGGCAGCCGGCGTGGCTGCTGTTGATCCCCGCCGTCGCGTGGGTCATCCGGCGCCGTCCCGCCGGGTGGGAGGTGCTGGTCCTCCCGCTGGCGGCCGGCTGGCTGGGCGCAACCTACCTGGCTCTCACCATGCACGGCTGGTGGTGGCCGGGGCGCCAGGTGGTGGTGGTGCTGCCGGCCGCGGTTCTGGCGATCGCCGCCTGGTCCGGCTCGGGCCGCCGGCTTTGGATCACCGCCGTCCTGGGAGCGGCCGGCATCTTCAACCTGGGGTGGCTCTTCTTTCAGGGGTGGCGCAGGGAGCTCACGATGATCGTGGACTTCTACCGGACGACCAACCCCCTGTACCGGGGCTGGTCGCTCCTGTTACCCGACTATGCCCGGCTGACGACCGGCGATTGGCTGCTGCACGCGGCCTGGGTCGCCGGGGCCCTGGTTATGGTTGTGGCCACCGTTCGCGGCCTCCGGCGACCGGACGCGCCCTCTTAGGTAACGGTCAGGGTGGAAACCATGCCGAGGTCCTTGTGGACCCTGCCGTCGGCAGTCTCCAGGATGCATTGCAGGGTGTAGGTACCCGGCTGCAGCTCCAGGGCAAGCGGATCGGCGTCGGCGTTGGGAGCAAACTCCACTATCTCGCCCAGGGCTTCGCCGGAGGCATCCAGGACCTCCAGCTCGTGGTTTTCGGCTCCGGTGTTCCTGGCGGTGAACCACACCTTCGGACCTGCGGCCTCAGTCGGGCCCTCAAACCGGTAGTCAACCAGGTTGTAGTCCGCCCTGGTGTCCGCCTCGGCCTCGGTGAAGGCGGGGGAGGGAGCGGCCTCTGAGGCGGAACCCGACGCCGAACCCGATGCTGGGGCGGAACCGGATGCCGAGCCCGAGCCCGATCCCGAGCCCGACGCCGAACCCCCGACCCGGGTGTTGGGCGATCCGATATCGCGGACCGTGGCCCCCTCGTCCTCGCCGCAGGCGGCGGCCATGAGCAGCAGAAGGGCGATGAGACTCAACAAGATGGGCTTGGGTCGACGCTTGCGGGCCGGCGGCGGTCCGGAAAGGTTGGCTGACAGTGGATCCCCCTTTGATCGCGACGTTCTTTGAGACGGCTAACTTTGGGGATTAGCTATACCTAATGCAAGGTGGGAGAGTCAAGCCCCTCCGAACCGTCGGACCTAGTGGCCGGGTTCGATCCATAGATTGTCGGCCAGGCTGGGCCCCAGGGAGGCCGTCTTACCGTCGACCGAAAGGGTGCGGGTACCGTCGGGTCCCACGCCGGTCACTTTGAGGGTGGCACCCGGCATGAGGTTGTGCTCCTGGAAGTACTGCAGAATCCCGGTGACCAGCTCCACGTCCTCGTTGAGCAGGCACAGGGTGCCCCACTGGCCGACCTCCATGTCCGTCAGAGGGACCAGCTTGGAACGTTCGTAGGGAGGGGTCATTCCGGGGATCGGGTTGCCGTGGGGGCAGGTGGTGGCCCCGGTCTTGGCCAGGATCCGCTGCTCCACCTCAGGGGAGATGACGTGCTCCCAATCGTGGGCTTCCTCGTGGGCCCGGTACCAGGGGATCTCCAGGATGTCGGTGAGCAGCCGTTCGGCCAGGCGGTGGCGGCGTACCAGGGGAGTGGCCACATCGATACCGGTCTTGGTGAGTGAGATCTTGCGATCCTCGATCTCGATGAGGCCTTCGGAGACCAGTCTCTTAACCGCCTGGGAAACGGTGGCCGGTGTCACCCCGAGCCTTTCGGAAAGGCGAGCCTGGAGAATCACGGCGCCCTCTTCTTCCATCTCGAATATACATTCGAGATACTCCTGAGCCCCTTGGGGAACCTGTGCCGACATCTCTACGTACTATAGTCGGAAGATCGTGAGTGGGGTCCGGAACAAGCGCAAAGTTCTCCTTCTGGACGGCCACTCGCTGGCCTACCGTGCCTTCTACGCGCTCCCTGCCGAGCTGCGCACAAAAAGCGGCACGCCGACCAACGCGGTGTTCGGTTTCACCTCCATGCTGATCAAGGCGATGCAGACGCTGGGCACCCGTCACGTCGTAGCTGCTTTCGACATGGGGGCGCCGGCAGAGCGCATCGCAATCCGGCCCGAGTACAAGCAGCAGCGGATCGCTGCGCCGGACGAGTTCCGCCCGCAGATCGGGCTCATCCACGAGGTGCTGATGACCTTGAGCATCCCGATCTTCAAGAGCCCCGGGGTGGAGGCGGACGACATCATTGCCGCGCTGGCCACCCGGATGGCCGCCGAGGGGGTGGAGGTCAACATCCTCACGGCCGACCGGGACTTCTTCCAGATCGTCCAGCCGGGAATCACGGTCATCCGCAACGTACGCGGCATCTCCGAGACCATCGTGTTCGACGAAGCCGCCTTCCGGGAGCGCTACGGCTTCGATCCGCCACAGTACCTGGACTATGCCGCGCTGCGGGGCGACCCATCGGACAACATCGCCGGCGTACCGGGAGTTGGGGAGAAGACTGCCGCCAGGCTCATTCAGACCTACGGCACCCTGGAGAACGTGCTGGACCACCTGGACGAGCTCACGCCCAAGATCCGGACCAACCTGGGGGAAGCTGCCCAGCGCCTGCTGGAGAACAAGGCGTTCTTCCGGTTCCGCAGCCCCGATGAGCTGAAGGAGCAGGGAGTCGATGAAGAGACGCTGAATGCCACCTTCGACGAGCTGACCATGGGCGACTGGGACTTCAACCAGATCCGTCAGCTGTTCGACTCGCTGGAGTTCCGGGTCCTCTACGACCGGCTGGCGGCCGATCACCCGGAGGCGGTGGCCGCGGCGACCGGCTTCGAGGGAACGGCGGTCGAAGTGGGCACCATGGAGGACCTGGAGTCTCTGGTCAAGGAGCTGGACCTGCAGGAGGCGATTGTCGTACGGCTGCTGGGGGACCCGGCGAACAGCCGCAAGGCGGCGGAGACCGTCTCCTTCGCCACGCCCGCCGGCGCCCAGGTGATCCGGCTGCACGACGGTCCGCTCCCGGCCGACGAAGTCTGGGAGGCGCTCCGGCCGGCCTTCGAGACCCGGGGCCTGGCCACCCACGGCGCCAAGGACGCGCTGCAGCGTCTGGCGATCGTGGGCATCGTCCCGGGCGAGATATCGATGGATACCGAGATCGCCGCCTACCTGGTCGACCCCGCGCGGGGGACCTACCGGCTGGACGAGCTGGCCCGGCACTACCTGGACCGGGAGCTGAAGCTGGACGACACGCCCCCGGCCGATCAGCAGGGCCAGCAGTCCCTGCTGATGGAGGACGACGACGGCGTCGACCACGTTTCGGGCCCCGGCCTGGAGGCCATCGCCACCGCCGAGCTGGTGGACGTCCTCAGCAAGCAGTTGAGAGAGCGAGGGGTCTGGGACCTGTTCGCCGACCTGGAGATTCCCCTGACCGGCGTTCTGGCCAAGGTCGAGCGGGCCGGGGTGCGTCTGGACACCGAGTACCTGGAGGAGATGTCACTGCACCTGTCCAAGGAGCTGGATGCGGTGGAGCATCGGATCTACCAGCTGGCCGACGGGCCCTTCAACATCGGCTCGCCGCCCCAGCTGAGGGCCGTTCTCTACGACCGTCTGGGCCTCAAGCCGGGCAAGAAGACCAAAACCGGGTTCTCGACCGACGCCAAGGTGCTGGAGTCGTTGATCGACGAGCACCCGATCATCGAGAACATCCTGCGCCACCGCGAGATCTCCAAGCTGAAGAACACCTACATCGACGCCCTCCCGAAGCTGGTCGACCCCGTCACCGGCCGGCTGCACACCCGGTTCAACCAGACTGTGGCCACCACCGGGCGGCTGAGCTCGGAGAATCCAAATTTGCAGAACATCCCCATCCGCACCGAGCTAGGGCAACGGATCCGCAAGGCCTTCAT
>JAJCYF010000031.1 GCA_029263035.1 Actinomycetes bacterium | reverse complement strand
GCTGTGGGTGTATCCGAAGAAGAAATCCGCGACTTCGTAAATCTTTGCCGCGGCCTGCCTCCAGCACGGGGCGTTTACGTGCAGACGGATTACGTCACGAATCTTTTCCTGACGGTCCTGGACTACAAGTCAAAGGCCGAGAACGTGAGGGCGGCTCTGCTTTGCTACCGCGACCGCTGGTGGGACGAGATCAGGGACCTGGAAAGCCTGAAAGCATTCCTGGCCCGGTATCCCGACACGCCCGAGGGCAACCTTGCGGCCGGCTCCGCCCTATGGGGATTTAAGGCCGCTCGCCGTGTCGGCGAGCTGAGGAACCTGATCCGCTACTTCGAGGCGCGCGGCGTGGTCAACCAGGAGTTTTTGAACCACTGGGCTCGCACCAGTGCCTACCGGGATTTTATGGGCCGGGTCAAGGGCCTCAGCCTTCAGGTCTACGAGGCGATGCTCACCCGGCAGGGCTGCGGACCCATCAAACCGGCGCCGCACCTGCGCAGCTTCATCTGCGACGCCATGCAGCGCAGGGTCCCCGACCCCGAGCTGACCGATGTCGTTGAAAGAGCCTCCCAGCTGCTTGGGATCTCTCCCCGGGAGCTGGATCGCCGTATCTACGAGTACGAAACCGCTTAGACGGCCTCCTCGGAACCCCCGGGCGGCTCGGCGGTGGAGGTGATCTCTGGCTCCGGTCTCTCGCCCCTCATCAGCCGAAACGCCACGCCGGCGCCGCCGGCGAGGATGGCCACCGCAGCCATCGCGGGCATGCCCTGCGCCGGGCTGAAGTTGCCCCACTGGTGCAGGCCGGTGTTCAGCCCGATCTCCAGTACCGTCCCGCCGAACAGCGCAACCGCCTCCCAGGTGCGCAGAGCACCGTAGGAAAACCCCATGACGGCCAGTAGGGCCAGGCCGATCATCATCGTCCGGCCGCCGGCGGTCAGGCCGGGAAGCACCCTCCATCCCTCGTCCGCCAGCGCATCGGTGAAGACGGCATTGTCGGCGGACCGGCAGCCGGCGGAGGCGACACAGGCCCGGGCCAGCGCAGGGACCACCCTCACCTCCATCAGGACGGTCCCGGTAAATATGACGGCCCCGATCACCCCGACCGCCGCTGCGGCATCGGTCCACAGCTCCGGAGCCTTCTTGGCCACCTCGCGGCGCAGGATCAGGATGGCGCCAAGCCCGAGGAAGCCTCCAATGCTGAGGACGAAGTGGACCTGTGCCCAATCGGCGGAGGCTGCAGCAAGGTTGCTGATCTGCTCTGCCGCGCTGACCCGACCGAGCCCCGGATGCCGGCCGCTGAGGTAGACCAACATGGGAACCAGGGGAAAACCCACCAGGACGAGGGCCCTGGCGGCCCGCAAGGCCCCGATTTCGACCGGGCTCGGCGATGGGGACTCCAGCACAGCATCCACTGCGACCATCCTCCTGCACCCGGCATCCGCCCGCAAGCCGGTTTCAATATACGTGTTCCCACATCATCTAACTTGACAGTATATCTATCAAGTTTTATCTTCGATTACAGTCAACTATTCCCCGAAAGGAGGGCCAATGGAAGCATCGGTGGCAAGAAGGTGGGATCCCCTGCAGGACCTGTTTCAGGTGGGCAGCGAGGTGAGCCGGCTGCTGGGGACGGCGGAATCGGCAATGAAGGGCACCTGGTCGCCGGCAGCAGACATCCTGGAGACACCGGACAAGTTCCAGATCATCGTTGAGCTACCCGGAATCAACGTTGCCGACGTCGATATCACCGTAGAGAACGACGTCCTCACGCTTCGGGGCGAGCGCAAGTTCGCCGAGCCGCAGGACAAGGAGACCTATCGCAGGGTTGAAAGACTCTACGGGCCGTTCGGAAGGCGCATCGCGCTGCCTCCGAAGTGTGACTCGACCAAGATCGATGCCTCAATGAGAGGCGGGCTGCTGACCATTGAGGTCCCCAAGATGGAGCAGGCCAAGCCGCAGCGCATCGAGGTACGCGCCTCCGAGTAGGGCCGGATCTTTGCCGAAAGGACCCGGGCGGTGGCTCGGGTCCCTTCGCGTCACGCCCTGCCGTTCAACGCACCCAGGGCGTCTTCAAGGTCATCCACCCCGATCGTGGGCACATCGCTCTCGCCGTCCGCCAGGTTGACGTCCTCCAGTTCGCTCTCGGGAACCAGGAACACGTCTACGCCGGCCTCCCCGGCCGCCAGCCGCTTCTCCTTGAGGCCGCCGACCGCGCCCACCATTCCGTCGAGCTGGATGGTGCCGCTTGCAGCGATCCTCCGATTCTGGGCGACGTCTTCGGCATCCAACAGGTCGGCGATCATCAGGGCGTAGATCAGCCCGGCCGAGGGGCCGCCTATGTTGCGGTCGGTGAAAGTCACCTCGAACGGCAGGCTGACGTCGAGGTTCCTGGTGGTCGTGATGATTCCCACCCCTGTGCTGGTGGGGTTGAAACCCTCCAGGCGGGCACTGGTAAGCGGGACCGTGAGCGTACGGTCCCCCCGCTGCACGGTCATCTCGAAAGTGGTTCCGGCCGGGCGTACCGTCGTGAAGCCGACGAGATCCGACACCAGGTTGATGGGGGTGCCGTCGACGGCGACAACCACATCGCCCACCCGCATCTGCCCATCGGACGGCGAGTCCTGGACGACATCGACGACCTCGGCCCCGGTACCGCTGATCGTAACGTCCAGGCCGGCGGCCTGAGCCGCCGCAGCCGCTGCGGCCTTCTGGCTCTCCTCGAAGACCCGCCTCTGGCCCAGCAGGTACTCATCCTGGGAGATACCCGGGGGCAGCACCTGGGTCAGCGGAACCATGCTCACCTCATCGTTGAAGTAGGAGGCGGCAGCCCTGAGGGCGTTGGGACGCGAGATGTGCACCGCTACCAGCAGATACCGGCCGTTCAGCTCGGTGAGAGGCACCCCGTCGATCTCGACATCCCCGGTGACATCCACCGCCGGCGCAGGCGAGATAATCGCCACCGGCGGCTTATAGAGGGTTGCCACCACGGGCAACAACAAGGCCAGGCCGCCGAGCACCAGCCGCCAGCCCGGGCCCTTGCGCTTTCGGGTCACCCCCTGCAGTCCCTGGCGGGACTCGAGGGTGCGGACCACGTCGGAGATGGAGAGGATGCCGGCAACCCGGCCGTCCTCGAGGACCGCGGCCCGGCCGGGAGACACCTGAATCAGTTCTATGACGTCTTCTACACTGCTGGAGCCGTCGACTACCAGCGGTTCGGACATTATGTCCAGCACCCGGGTATGCGCCCGGCGGTCGGCGGCGACCGCCGACGCAACGCGCAGAGAGACCATGCCCTTCAGGCTGCCGTCGTCCACCACCGGGTATACCGAGTGTGGCCGGGCCTGAACCAGGTTGAGCATCTCCTCCACGGTGGTGTCCGAGCGGAACATGACAAGATCGCGGGTCATCAGGTGACGGACGGTCAGGTTCTCGAACGTGCGCCGGACCAGAGCGTTGCTCTTTTCCGCCTGCGCCGCCTGCAGCAGGAACCAGCCCATGACGATCGACCAGATGCCGGTGACCGCGGAATCCACGGCGATCCAGAAGACCCCGACCAGCATCAGAAGGATGGCGAACATCCGAGCGATCCTGGCTGCGGAGATAGTGGCCGCCGTGAAATCCTTCCGGCGGTTCCACAAAAAGGACCTCAGGATGCGTCCGCCGTCCAGCGGAAGGGCCGGGATGAGGTTGAAGATGACCACTGCGATGTTGATGCGGGCGAGGTAGTCCAGCACTCCCCCGACCTGCAGCGGCAGGCCCGCCCGCGCACCTCCCCAGGTGGACAGGGCGAGCAGCCCGGCCAGGATCACCGAGACCAGCGGGCCTGCTGCCGCTATCCGAAACTCGGCGCCCGCCGATGGAAACCGGCCCTCGAAGCGGGCAACCCCGCCGAACAGCCACAGCGTGATGTCGGAGATCTTCATCCCCTCCTTGAGCGCCTGGAACGCGTGGCCCAGCTCATGCAGAAGGATGCAGACGAAGAATGCCAGGCACGAGATCACCGCCATCACCAGATAGGTGCGCCCGCTGAGCCCCGGGTAGGTGAACGGAAACACGTCCCGGGCAAGAGACATGGAAATCAGACTGAAGACCACCAGCCAGGACCAGTGGGCGCCGATCCTGATTCCCCGTACCCGAAGGAGCGTGAAGCTGGGAGCGAGCATCCCGCGTGCCGGCGGCTTGCCGCCGGATGAGGGCCGGGTGCTGCGTTCGGAGGTGCGATTCAAAGGTCTGACCTCTTGGTCACGAGGTGGGCAGAGCCTTCAACGCCGGCTCGATCTCTCCCTTGGTGGCAACGTTGTCCCAGCGCCCGGCTATCTTGCCGTCGCCGCCGATGAGGAACACCCACGGCTCCAGGGCCGATTCCCCCCGCAGCATCCACTCGGCCGCGGCCCGGTTGATCTCCTTGTTCTCGAAGTCCCGCCAGACCTCGATGTGAATGAAGTTGGCCCGGTCCGAATAGTCCTCGGAGAGCCCCTGCACCATGTCGGTGATAGGTCCGCAAAAGCGGCTGACGCAGTAGGTCGGAGTCGACACCACCAGCAGGGTGGGGGTGCCGGAGGCGAGGCTCTCCGCCACCGTCATGTCGTGCAAACCGGGGTCCGGAACCTCACGACCCTCCCGGGCACGGGAGTCGACGGCCGCGGGCGGGGCGTCGGCGGAGGCCGTCGTTAGGTTTTCGCTGCGCGGCGCTTCTTCGCCGATCCACGGGAACCGGTGCGCTTCGTACACCTCGAAGGTCGCGCGGCCGGTCCACAGCCCCTCACCCGCTACGTCCGCCTCGACCACGACACCCCAGAATCCGGGCTTGTCGAAGGTCGCCTCGGTTGCGTAGACACCGGATCCATCTTCCGACGGGAGCAGGGAGGGCTGCTCGGGCAGGTCGGGCTCCGGGCCCCCGGCCGATGCCGGGATCGGGAGAAACTCAGCCTGAGCCTGTGCCACCACCTCGCCCCTCGTCTGCTCCTCCCGGGTTCCCAGGTAGGCAAACTTCATGTCGACCGAGCCGCCCCCGATGAGCTCGTTCTGCTGGGTTAGCAGCCCGAGAGTGAATCGCTGGGTGCCGACGGCCAGGTCGTAGCTGGCTATCTGGGCCGCTATCTGGTCGCCCTGGCCGGAGGCCTCCGGTTCGGCTTCAGGCGTGCCCGAGCCGCCGCAGGCGGCGACCAGCATGAGCGCGAGCAAGCCGGCGAGAGCCGTTCGAAGCCGGGTCACGCTCGTCAGCGGGGGGTGCAGGTGGATGTGGTCACTCCTATCGATATTAAGGCCTCCCGGGTGCTAGCCAGGAGACGATCCAGGGCAGCTGTGGTCTGGGCGGCCGGCGCCGAGGTGTTGAAGGAACGCTCGACGTCGTTCTTGGCCTCCAGCATCCGGGCGGCAACCGACCGGTCGGCATCGCCGGCGCTGCGGGCGATGTCGTGAAGCGGTGAGTGCACCTTGCCGTAGAAAAGGTCCCGGGCTTGCCGGGTATCGGAGCCGGCCAGCGTCCGGGTCCGGCACAGGTCCGTGTAGGCGTCCCTGAGGACGACGTCGGCGCTTTGAACGGTTTCTCCGGGGGCGGAGGTGCCTGAGTACACCGCATAACCGACCGCGGCGAGGCCCAGGATCACGAGAAGGAGTGCCGGCACCCGCCGGGGAAGCCGATCAGCCAAGGGCGGAGGCCATCCGGTTGAGCTGGGCGTTGATTGCGGCGGCGTCCTGGGGGCTCATCTCTTCGCGCTCGAGGT
The DNA here is from genome assembly GCA_029263035.1 of Actinomycetes bacterium. Taxonomy (GTDB): domain Bacteria; phylum Actinomycetota; class CADDZG01; order JAHWKV01; family JAHWKV01; genus JAJCYE01. Next base: position 3,870 of record JAJCYF010000031.1, on the reverse strand, counting down.
ATTTCTCCACCTCTTCCCGGGCATCCACCACGTTGGCGGCTGCGTCGTCGAGGTCCCCCTTCTCTGCCTCCGAGACTGCGTCCTCGACCTCGTCGACCACGTTGCGTGAGGCACGCTCGGAGATCGACCCAGATGCGACCCCCGAGTTGAGCAAGCCCGCAATGGCGTTGGCTGCACTCCGCAGAGCGGGGTCGACCGGAGGGTCGGTCGGTTCGTCGTCCGGCGTCTCCGATGGAGTCGGTGAGGGCGTGGGGCTCGGGGTGGGGCTGGGGGTGGGGCTGTCTTCGGCGGTCGGCGCAGGCGTGGGGGCTGCCGGGGACACGGACAGCTCCAGGGGGGTGGGGGCAGGTGTGCGGTCCCCCAGCAGGTTGGCGAAGGTGAGCCAGGCACCGCCGAGCAGCAGCACCAGGGCGGGAATCAGCAGGCCCAGCCGGCGGGGCGGCGGGGCGGCGGGGCGCTGCATCACCTGCGTGCGGCCGGCCGCGGTTTGCACGACCGTGGGCGACGGCCCAGCGGCCGCCGGGGCGGCGGTACGGTCGCGCAGGTCCAGCGCCATCTCCGCCGTGCTTGGATAGCGTTCGGCAGGGTCTTTTTTCAGCGCCTTCATCACGATGCGGTCCAGGTAGGCCGGGACCCCGGGATTGAGCGCCGAGGGCGGCGGCGGCTGCTCGGTCGCCAGCTTGTGTGCAATCTCCATCAGGCTCTCCCCCGACGTCGGGGGGCGCCCGGTCAACATCTCGTACATCACGCAACCGAGGGCGTAGATGTCCGCCCGCTCGTCGACCGGGTCGCCGTAGGCCTGCTCGGGGGCGAGGTACTTCACCGTGCCCAGCACCGCGCCAACCTGCGTCAGCCCGTCGGTGCTGGTCTTGGCTATCCCGAAGTCCATCACCTTCACCTGCTGGCCCGGCTCGATCATGATGTTCGCCGGCTTGATGTCACGGTGAACGATTCCCTTGTGGTGGGCGGCACCCAGGCCTTCGCACACGCTGGCTGCGATGGACGCCACCCGCCCGGGCTCCAGCGGGGCACTCTCACGGATCACCGCGTCGAGGGTGGAGCCCTTCACGTACTCCATGACGATGTAGTGAAAGTCCCCTTCGGTGCCGATGTCGTAGACCCCCACCAGGTTTGGGTGGTTGAGAGAAGCCACCGACTGGGCCTCACGCTGAAAGCGGGCGACGAAAGCCGGGTCGACTGCCAGGCTGGCCGAGAGGACCTTGATGGCCACCGTGCGGCCGAGGACCGTATCGGTCCCCTGGTAGACCCGGGCCATGCCGCCCTCGGCAATAAGGCCGTCTATGCGATAGCGGTTGCCGAATTCCTGCGGCGGGTCGATGGCCATACCTATCCGGGCGCCAAGCCCGGAGCCCTACCTCTGGTCCAGCGGCGGCACCGGGGTGGGGGGCGCCGTCCCGATGTAGCGTCCGCTCGGACGGATGATCCGGTTGTCGGAGGCCTGCTCGAGGATGTGGGTGGTCCAGCCGATGGCCCGGCTGCAGGCGAAGGTGGGCGTGAACAGGTCGGAGGGTAGGCCGACGGTTTCCATGACTATCGAGGCGTAATACTCGACGTTGGCGTACAGCTGCCGGCCCGGCTTCAGCTCCTTCAGAATCTCGACCACCCGGGACTCGATGTACTTGGCGAACGCCACGCGGTCGCCGCCGAGGTGCTCCGCAATGCCGCGCAGCATAAGGGAGCGGGGGTCGTCGGTCTGGTAGACGGGGTGGCCGAACCCCATGATGCGGCGGCCCTCGTTGACCGCCGACCGGATCCAGTCATCCGCGTCCTCCGGCTTCTTGATCGCATCGAGCATCTCCAAAGCCCGGCTGGGGGCGCCGCCGTGGAGCGGCCCCGACAGCGATCCCAGGGCGGCAACCACGGCCGCTCCCAGGTCGGCGCCGGTGGAGGTCACCACGCGGGCAGTGAAGGTTGAAGCGTTGAATCCGTGGTCGATGGTGCCGGTCAGGTACTGCTCGATCGCCCGGGAGTGGGCCTGGGGCGCCTCGGTCCCCGACCACATGTACAGGTAGTTCGCGGCATAGCCCAGATCGGGCCGGGGTTCGACCGGCTCCTGGCCCTGGTTCAACCGGTGCAGGGCCATGATCAGGGTGGGGATGACCGCACAGACCCGCAGGGCCTGCTCCTTGTGAACCTCGGGAGAGGAGTCTATCCAGGGCCGGAATCCCCAGCTTGAGCACAGCAGCGACAGAGCCGACCGCAGCGCCTCCAGGGGTACGAACTCGGTCCCCATCGATGCCACCGAGGGCAGGACGGCCAGCAGGTCATCCGGTAGAACCCGCATCGAGCGGATCCGGGCGGTGAACTCCTCCAGCTCGGTGCGGTCGGGCAGGTGTCCCTCGTAGAGCAGATGCCAGACCTCCTCCAGGGTGCATTGCTCCGCGAGGTCGATCGCGCTGTACTCCCGGTAGTGGTAGAAACCCTCTTTGCCGCGGACATCTCCCACCCGGGTTTCGGCGACCACCACCCCCTTCAATCCTTTGGGAACCTCGATCGCCGGAGTACCGAACGCACGAACCTCGGCGGCCCTGAGCAGATCCCGGATCGACAGCACGCCGACCAGCTTGCCTTCGGCCACCACCGGCAGGTGGCGAAATCCCCTCTCGGTGAGCATGTTCAGCGCAGTGTCGATGTCGACGTCCTCGCCGACGGTCAGCGGGTCGGGGGCCATCCAGTCACTGACCCGGCCGAAAGTGGCAGCGGAACCGGACGACGCGTAGCGGATCATGTCGCGCTCGGTCAACATTCCGATGGGCCTGTCGCCATCCACGACCACCACCGAGCCGACCCCGGCGTTGTTCATCATCCGGGCCGCCTGCTGGACCGTTTGGGTCGGCACCGCAGTTACCACGGGCGAGCTCATGATGTCGCCCACAGTTCGGTTTCGAGTTGCCTTGGACATGGCGCTCCTTACCCTCAGTAAGAGATGCTGCTGCCGGTGATACTCACCGACCGTGCTCTTCGACGCCAGCGCAGGAAGGCTACAAGGCCCGCCCCGAACCCGGCAAAAGCCGTCACCCCAAGTATTACCCCGCCCAGGTAGGGAACCGCGCTCAACATACCAATGATTACGACTCCCACGAAAAGGCAGAGCAGGGTCCCCCGCAAGTCCGTCCGCGGATCTACGTCCGCCTTGCGCAGGACGGCCGTCCCCAGAGCGAACCCGGCAATGACTTTGGCCAGCACGAGCAACATGCCGAAACCGCCGGCAATAAGAGCAGCCAGGGACAGCCCCACGCCCGTCAACAAGGCGCCGGCCATCAGCCCGAGGGCGGCGAACGGAATGAGCACCAGGCCGGCGACGGCCCCGCCGGCCACCGCCCCGGGTGACTCCCGCAAAGCCCGGGCCGCAGCGGGAAGGAGCGGCGGAAGAAGCCATAACACCCCCAGACCCAGCACCAGCGCCCCGATTATCGAGACGAGCACCCCCAGCGCCGGCGAGCCGCCGGAGCCTTCGGCGGGTCTTCGCTGTACCAGCCTGCCGGTCACCACCGCCCCGTCTGCAACCCGGGCTCTGGTCTCTGAGGTGTACACCAGGTCCCCGTCCACCCGGGCGCCCTCCTCCAAAACCAGCCGGCCGGCAGATACCTCGACGCCCGAAACGATCCCGGAGATCGTCAGCGTCTCGGCCGTCCCGGTGATCCGGCCGTTCACCCGGCCCTGAACGTGGACCGTCCGGGCAGCCAGGACCAGATCCCTGCCGACGACTCCCTGGTCGCCGACGGCGACCGACTGGCCTGCCGCCAGCAGATCCCCGGCAATGTTGCCGGAAACCGTCACGTCCTGGCCGGCCAGCCGTGCGGACCCCCCGACCTGCCCTCCCGCAGCGATTTCCCGAGCGGCAACGTT
>JAJCYF010000030.1 GCA_029263035.1 Actinomycetes bacterium | reverse complement strand
AGCACCTCGGATCGGGGACGCACCAGCCCCTCACGGCGGAACTGCCGGACCACGCCGTTCCTAGAGGCCGCCGGCCGGTCGTTCACGGCGCCGCCCTGGTCAGCGTGACCACCGCGTTGTAGTCGGGAATCTTGGACTCCTTCGACCGGTGGGCCCGATCGATCAGCACCGACCCCTCCGGCCAGTGCACCTGCAGGTTGCCCGGTGCCACCTGCGACAGGAACACCCGGCCGGCGTACTCGCCGGTGGGGCTGGTGAGCACCACCGGGTCCCCTTCGCCCAGTTCCATCACGGCTGCATCCTGTGCGTTCATATACACAGCCTCGCGCCCGGCGCCGGTTAACGGGTCGCGCGCCTCGTGGACCATGCTGTTGAACTGCTTGCCCCGGCGGGTGGTGCAGATGAACGAGCCTGCGGGGACGTCAACCGAAGGCAGCGGAACGGGGGAGAAACTGGCCTTGCCGTCCGGCGTGGGAAACTCCCACCCGGCGCACAGGTGAGGTCCTCCGTACTGGATCGAATCCCCCGCCTGCCGCAGGTCCTGGATCCCTTCGTAGAGCGGCACCACCCGGGCGATCTCCTCCCGCAGAGCCGGGGTCCCGGAGTAGGTGAGCGCCGCCGCATGTTCGGGGACCACCCGGCGGGCCAGGTCCAGGAACACCTCCCACTCGGCCCGGGCCTCGTCTATCCGCCGGCCTTCGACCTCGGGCGAGAAGATGATCCGCCGCTCGGTCGAGGTCTCGGTGACCCCTCCGGGGGTCTCGTAGCGGGTGGCGGCCGGGAGCAGGATCACCTCCTCCGCCGGATCGACCAGCATCTGCGTCGACACCACGATATCCATGTGGACCCGCAGCGGCACCCGGCCCAAAGCCTCCTCGACGAACCTGGGATCGGGCATCACCTCCAGGAAGTTGCCTCCGGCGCTGAACAGCACGTCGAGGTCGCCGGCGTGGGCGGCGTCGATCATCTCCGGCGCCACCAGGCCGGGGGCGGAGGGGACCGGCACGCCCCACTGTTCGCCCAGGGCCGCCGCAGACTCCCGCGTGACCGGCACCCCGCCGGGGAAAACGGTCGAGTAGGCCCCCATCTCCGCCCCGCCCTGGACCCCCGAGTGGCCCCGGATGGGCATCAGCCCGCATCCGGGCCGGCCCACGAACCCCTTCGCCAGGCCCAGGTTCACTATCGCCCGGACGTTGTCCTCGCCGTAGGCATGCTGGGTCGCCCCCATGCTCCACACCAGGACACAGGTCCGGGCGGCGCCCAGCATCTCGGCGAACGCCTGCATCTCGGCCCGGGGAAGGCCGGCCAGCCTCTCCAGTTCCTCCCACGGCTGGCCGGCCAGCTGCTCCGCCAGCTCATCGAACCCGGTGGTGTGCCCGTCGACGAACGACCGGTCGACCAGGCCCGCCTCGATCATGTGCTTGAGGGTCCCGTTCAGAAAGCCGGTGTCGCCGCCGGAGTTGATTTGGAAGAAGCGGTCGGTGATCCTGGTCCCAAACAGCGCCGACTCGGGATTGCTGGGGACCCAGTACCGCTCCATCCCGGGCTCCCGGTAGGGGTTGACGCAGACCACCTTGGTCCCCTCTTTGCGGGCGTGGTACAGGTACTTCATCGCCACCGGCTGGTTGTTGGCCGGGTTGGAGCCGATGAAAACCACCAGGTCGGAGCCGATCCAGTCGGAGTACGAACAGGTGGTGGCGCCCACCCCCAGGCCTTCCTTCAGCGCCAGCGTCGACGGGGCGTGGCAGACCCGGGCGGCGTTGTCGATGGAGTTGGTCCCCATCGCCCGCACCGCTTTGCCGGCGGCGTAGTAGCTCTCGTTCGGCATCCCCCGGGAGGTCAGGTAGAAGGCGGTGCGCTGCGGCTCGGTGGCCCGGACGCGGGCGGCGATGCGGTCCAGCGCCTCATCCCAGGTGATGCGGGTGAACCCGAGGTCGCCCCTGCGGCGGGCCATCGGGTAGGGCAGCCGGCCCAGGTTGCGCAGGGCGGCGCTGCGGCGCCCGGCCAACCGGCGCACGTCCTCCAGCAGCCCGGAGTCCAGCGCGCCCATGGTGTTCAGGCTCAGCAGGCGGAGCCGGACGTTGCACAGGTGGACCTCGTCCACCGTCCAGTCGCGCATTCCCTTGGTTCCCAAGGCGCATCCGTCGCAGACCCCCTGGTTCAGGATCCGCCAGGCGTAGGGAAGCTCCTTTCGGTTCTCCTTGACCGCCTTCAGAATCTCCAGGTAGTTGTTGGGTCGGCCCTCACCTATGCCGAACGGCTTGGGGGAGGCCCACAGGGATGGTTGCCAGCGTTTGGTCACCCGACGATTGTCGCCTCTCGACGCCTCCTGGGGAAATCCGGCCCTTGAGTTGGGGCGAGGACTAGATTCAAACCCGCATTCACGCGGCGGAGTTCTGAAGTGATCAAACATCGAGCTTTGTGGCTGGTACCGGCAGTGGCTCTCATTGCCGCGCTCGTCGCCGGCACCTCCTCCGCCCGCAGCACCTGCGACGGATCCACTCAAGGAAACGATTCCGCGGACTGTGAGCAGGAGATCTCCACTGTCACGAAGACGGGCATCCCGGCAACCACCGGAAGCGGGGCGTCGGGCGGGGACTCCGGTCCCGCGGGTGACGCAGCGAACGGCGGGACCAGTGGAGCCGCTAGCGGCGGGCGAGGGAGCGGCGGAGGCGGTGGACCAAGCACCGGCGGAACGGTTCCGGGGGGCAGCGGAAACGGAGGCGACGGGGGCGACGGGGGCGATGCCGGTGGGGAGGGGCCCTACTCCGGCGCTACCACCAACGATGGCGCAGGTGGCGGAGGCTCGGGCGGCGGAGGAGGTGGCGGTTCGTGTGACGGCTGCGCGGTGATCTCATCAACCAGCACAGGGGCGGGTGGCGAAGGCGGCAACGGCGGTGGAGGCGACGCCGAGTCCGGTGGAGGCGGGGAGGCCGAGGAGGCCGGCGACTCCGGCGACGGCGGCCGGGGAGCCGTCAGCGGTCGCAGCGGAGACTCCGGGAACGGATGCGACGACTCGCAAAACGACAACTGCGAGCTCCACGAAGACTTGCCTTAACATCTCGCCCGGTTCGACCGATAGGTGAGTATGCGTCTGGGGAGAGTTTTCGATGTGGTCAGAAGCTGGTCAGTGGGTCGCCTATATCTGAGCCTCGGTGGCTTGGCAGTTGTATTCGCTCTTGCAGGCGCCGGACTCCACGCCGTCTCCGTTTCAGATGAGCCCACCGCCGCTCCGGCGGCCGGCCGGTCGGTGACCGTCAGCCTCGGGGATCGGCCTGAACCGGCGGATCCATCACCATCGCCTTTGCAAGAATCCGCACCGCAACCGGCACCTGAGGGGCCCAAGGTCGCCCCAGCGGGCTCCGCAAAGCATTCGCCCCGCGGCGCCTCCGTCCACCCATCCGGCGGAGTGACCGGAATCACCTGCATGTCACTCGTCGACCTATACATTCACCCCGGGAAGTCGACGCAGGCGGAGTGCAGCGTCGGGGCCAATCACGGCTTCAGCGGAACGATCGCACTGGTCTGTAGTGCGCCCGCCGGGATGGCCTGTGAAGTCACTCCCAACCAGGTATCACCGCGCAACCCGGTTCCCGGGGACCCGGGAGGAGTGACGGTAGCCGTCAGGATCACCGCGCTCCCCGACACCAGTGCTTTCGATATGCAGCAGGTCGTTCTAACCGGGTCGGTCGCGGGCTCCAGCTCGAAATTTCACCAGCCGCAGTCTCAGATAACGGTGATGGTCGAGAAACCTGCCTACATGGCCAGCTGCAACTTCGCCGGAGCCTCCGGCAATCCGGGAGGCAATGCTTCGGTCGACTGCTTCGTCATGCAGCAGGGGTCTAAGTTCCACGCCCCGCTCTACCTTTCGATATCGGGCGGCGGAGCCGGCGCTCCACAGGCCGTGCTCTCCACATCAACGGTGAGCGTCCGAAACGGAGTCGCCAACTTCAGCATCAACTTCCCCATCGGTCCCTCAACTGCTCCGGGAGAGTATTTCTACGAGGTCGGCGTCACCCACATCCAGGGCGGCCCGCCGCATCCACAGAACTTCGGTCCGATGCCCCCAACCAACCGGGCGAAGCTGACGGTCTCGGCCCCCGCCCCGTCGCCCGCCGGCCTCTAGCGCCTTCAGTTCGCAAGTCCTTTTCGGCGCGCCCAATCCAAGGGGCGTAGGAGAGCGAACACCTTTCAAAAGCAAGAGATTTTGAGTTCACCAACAAGGATTCGCCGGCCACTCCGTAGCCAGCGATTAGGCCACCCCTACTCCGGGCCCTCGGAGTAGGGGTGTCCGCCCCCCTTACCAAAAGGAGCAACTCGATGAGCAGAACTCGAGAAAAGGTCTGGGGACTATCCAAGGCCGATGCCGACTACGGTCCCTCACCCTCTCCCACCCACGAATGCCGAAACTGCCGCTTCATGCTGCCGAAGACGGCTATCGGGACGTGCAAGCTGGTCCGCGGCACGATCAGGGCGGACTACTCCTGCAAGGAGTTCAAACCATAGAGAGAGGGATCTGAGACCGCCTCAGCAGTTGAAGCCGGCCGGTCACCCCGCCGGCGTCGCTAATTGGCCAGCACTTCCCTTCGCTACATTCACCCTCAACCTCTGCCGGCTGAATGCTTGTTAAGAGCGTCGGCGTACTCCAACGTCTCCCCAACCAAAGCCAGCAGCGCATCGTTGGTGGAACACATCCGGCGGTAGAAGGCCGCATAGAGGACAGTCGAGGCCAAGGCGGCTAAGCATGCCCACCGCAGCGGCAAGGCGAGGGCCGGCGACCACCCGGACAGCAAAGCAGCCAGAGTGCCGGTAAAGAAACCTACGACGCCCGACAGCCTGACCCACTGCTTGGCCGGCGCCAGTTCTGGCAGAATGCGAGTGTTCATAGCGTGAATGGACCTCAAAGCCTCGACGTCATTGTGGTCCCAGCCGAACCGGTTGATTAGGTGCATGGCCATGGCCTGCCTAGGGTGCTCGCTGACAAGGCAGCGGAATAGTGGGTCAGTTAGCTCCTCGGGTCCAGCCGCAGCCATCATGAGCTCGAGCAGTCGCCCTTCGATACGGGCGGGATGCCTCCAGAAGAGGCCGAACCGGTCTGAGTTCGTGAACTTCTTCAGGTCGTTGATCATTCCGGCCCGGCCGATTCGTCCGCTTAGGTCTTTGTCGAGCGCTACCCACGCCCGAACGACCTCGACCGCGTCTTCATATGCCTCTTCGAGATCGGTGCAGGGGTTCTGTGCGACACCGTTCAATGTCTTTCCTCCTTGGCTCCAACAACGGGGTGTTAGACTCGAACATATGTTCGTCCCCTGTCAAGACTCTTTCCAGAATTACTCATTTCGTAAATCTTTCTTCCCGCACTTGACAGCTATGTAAGTACCCGTATGTAATTAGCTCCCGTCCCCAAGATGTGGTGTGGATGCGCTACCCAACCCCTACTGGTTGGGGTAAACTAGACATATGCAATTCCCGGCGACGTCGGGAGAAGGAGCGAGAAATGGCCACCAAAAGCGAGGACATCGACGACCTTAGGCCGGTTACTTCCCTGACTGACCGCCGACCCGCAGCCAGCTGGACCTCCACCTACGATGCAGTGGAGCTGGGCGAGATCAAGTACCCGTTCGCCCTTGAGTACTTCGACCAGGGCTGCGCCAACACCTGGTTCCCCAAGGAGATCCCGCTCTCCGAGGACGTCGAGCAGTGGAACACCGCGCTCACCGACGTCGAGCGCCACTACGTCACCTGGATGCTCGGGTTCTTCTGCACCTCCGAGTCGCTGGTGGCCAACAACCTGGTCATGGCGCTGTACCCGCAGCTGCCCATCCCCGAGGCCCGGCTGTACCTCGGCCGCCAGGCCTACGAGGAGATGAACCACACCGTCACCTTCGACTACGTGATCAAGACCCTGAACCTGGACCGGGAGGCCATTTTCAAGATGCACGCCACCTGTCCGGAGATGGCGGCCAAAGAGAAGTTCGAGACCGAGCTGACCCGGGCACTGATCGAGGGCAACTTCGTCGACGAGGACGACCGGATCCGTCACCTCATCCGCAACCTGGTCGGCTACTACGTGATCATGGAGGGCATCTTCTTCTACACCGGCTTCATGGTCGGCCTCTCGTTCGAGCGCCGCCGGCTGCTGAAGGGCCTGGGCACGCTGATCCGCTACGTCCTGAAGGACGAGTCGATCCACCTGGCGTTCGGCGTCGACCTGATCTCGGCCATCGTCGCCGAGAACCCGCAGGTCATGACCCCCGAGTTCCGGGAGGAGATCACCGGCCTCATCCGCACTGCGGTGGAGCTGGAGACGGCGTACGCCGAGGTGGCCATGCCCGACGGGATCCTGGGCCTGAACAAGAGCGTCTACGGCCAGTACTGCCGCTACATCGCCGACCGGCGCCTGCAGAAGATCGGCTTCGAAAAGATCTACGGCGACAAGAACCCGGCGAAGTGGCTGATCACGCAGAACGACATGCCGGAGCTGATCAACTTTTTCGAGTCCAAGCCGATCGACTACGAAGCGAGCGTGCGGGGCTAGATTCAGCTGAGTACGCAGCCCGAGAACTATTCGCTGGACAAAACCATTGACGGTCCGGCGAACAGTCCCTCGGGCTGCTTTGCGTCTTGGAACCCTTCCTTTCGTGCGGGGAGGCGAACACCGGAATTGGCCTAACAACCCAGCCGGCGGTGGAGCATAATTCTCCAATGCGTCGTCTTATCTGCCTGACGGTTCTGGTGTCGACGCTCGTCGTTCTCCCGGTGCCGTCCGCCGGGGCCGCATTCCCCAACGACACCGGCTTCACCGACTCCCTGGTCGGCAGCGTCGCCTCCCCGACATCGATCTCCTTTGCCTCCGGCGGGCGGATGCTGGTAACCACCCAAAGCGGTGCCGTCCGCGTGTTCGTCGACGGGGTCCTGCAGGAAACGCCCGCGCTCACCCTCTCCGGGGTCTGCAGCTCCGGCGAACAGGGGCTTCTCGGGTCGGCCGTGTCCGATACCAACGAGGTGTTCCTCTACTACACCTCCAACCACAACGGCGACTGCTGGAACCGGGTCTCCCGCTTCACCCTGGGCGCCAACAACCTTTTGACCGGCGAGGTGATCCTGCTCGACTGGATGCCAACCCCGGCCACCAACCACAACGCCGGCGACCTGAACCTGGGTCCCGACGGCAAGCTCTACGTGTCGGTCGGCGACGGCGGGTGCAGCCTCACCGGCAGCGGCTGCGCGGGCAACAACAACAACGCCCGGTCCCGCCAGCACCTGCTCGGCAAGATCCTGCGCCTGAACACCGACGGCACGGTGCCGGCCGACAACCCCTACGCCGCCACCAGCACCCGGCGCTGCGGCCATCCCGCAGGGGACACCAACCCCGGGACCGCCCTGCTGTGCAGCGAGACCTGGGCCTGGGGACTGCGAAACCCGTTCCGCTTTGCCTTCCGCTCCGACGGCGCGATGCACATCAACGACGTCGGACAGTCGGCGCGGGAGGAGGTCGATCTGGGCCTGGCCGGCGCCGACTACGGGTGGAACTGCCGTGAGGGCCGGATCGCCAACCCGTCGCTGCCCGGCTGCACCCTGCCTACGGCCACCGAACCGATCCACGATTACGACCGCAGCGCCGGCTGCATCTCCATCACCGGAGCCGCCTTCGTCCCGCCGGGACAGTGGCCCGCCCGGTACGACGACACCTACCTGTTCGCCGATTTCGGCTGCGGCAAGATCTTTCTGCTCGACGGCAGCGGTGTCCGGGACTTTGCCACCGGCCTCGGCGCGGCCGTCCACCTGGAGTTCGGACCGGACGGGGCCCTCTACTACACCAACTACACCGGCGGCGGGCAGGTTCGCCGGATCGCATTTGTTGCCGACCCCGTCCCGGGCGATTTCGACGGGAACCGCACCACCGACGTGGCGATCTGGCGGCCCGGCTCCGGCCAGTGGTTCGTCCGGGACCAGTTCACGATCAACTGGGGGCTTCCGGGTGACATCCCGGTGGCTGCCGACTACGGCAGTAACGGAACCGTCGACCCGGCGGTCTACCGCCCGTCGTCCCGCAGGTGGTACATCCGCAACCAGGCCACCCATACCTGGGGCATCGCCGGCGACATTCCGGTACCGGCGGATTACGACAGCAACGGGAGGACAGATATCGCCGTGTGGCGGCCTGCGAGCGGGCAGTGGTTCATCCACAACCGGTCGGCGGTCAGCTGGGGGCTGCCGGACGACGTGCCCGTACCCGCAGACTACGACGGCAACGGCACGGCCGACATCGCGGTTTGGCGGCCGTCGAGCGGGCAGTGGTTCATCCAGGGACAGGCGGTGGTCAGCTGGGGACTCCCGGGCGACCTCCCCGTGCCGGGCAACTTCGACATCTCGGCCAGCGACGAGATCGCCGTATTCCGTCAATCCAGCGGGCAGTGGTTCGTCCGCAACCTGCTCACGGTCAGCTACGGACTGAACGGCGACGTACCCGCCAACCTGCCGGCGCCGATTACCGCTGCCTACATCGACTAGCGTCCGAACCCAGGAGAAATCTGGTCTGGTCTAGTCTGGTCTGATAAAATGACCAGATGACTCACACCGTCAACATCAGTGAAGCCAAGGCCCAACTCTCTCGACTTATCGAGGAGGTACAGAGCGGTGATCGGGTCGTAATCGCCAACGCCGGCCGGCCGGTAGCGGTCCTCGCTGCATTCAAGGAAGACCCCGGGCCCAGGGTTGCGGGGGGATGGAAGGACCAGGGCGTTTGGATCGCAGAGGATTTCGACGAACCCTTGCCACCGGAAATCCAGGCCGCTTTCGAGGGGAACTGATTGCGTCTTCTGCTGGACACCCACATCCTGCTTTGGTGGCTGGTCGACGAAGTGCGAATACCCGAAAAACACCGGGAGGTAATAAGAGACGGCAGGACCCGGGTGTTCGTCAGTACCGCCAGCGCCTGGGAGGTTGCGATTAAACAGCGCCTGGGAAAGCTGCGGGCACCAGCGGATCTCAAGGCGCAGGTCAAGGCAACTCGTTTCGAGCTGCTAAACATCACCATCGATCACGCTCTTGCCGTCGGTGAGCTTCCGGACCATCATTCCGATCCGTTCGATCGCATGCTGATTGCTCAGGCTCGGACCGAAGGCCTGACGCTGGTGACCGAAGATCCGAAGCTCCACCTGTACGACCTGCCGATACTGGGCCGCTGAGCCCAAGCTCCACGCCGACCAATCCTCATGAACCTCGTCCGGATTGTCGCGAACGTTGTCGCGAACGTTGTCGCGCAAATGTCGCGCAAATCGCCGCTCCAGCCCACACGTTGAGCTAAATTGGGAATCTTTTCGCGACTTTGTGCCTGCGGCGGAGTATTCTTTGCTTCAGGATGCATGCGCGCCAGCAGTTCCTGGTCTACCAGTCCAATGGCCAACACCATTGGAAGTTCGTCGCGAACAATGGGGTGATCGTCGCCGAGTCCCCCTGCGGTTACGACGGCGAACAGGAGTGCCTGGACGCCATCGAGGCGATTCAGGATCAGGCGGGCGCCGCAGCCATAGTCGACCGGCTGTTCGACCCCACTCCCCTGGCGGTCATCCGGTAGGGTTCTTCGCCGCCTCCGCCACCATCTCAGCCAGCACCTGAAGGTCAATGTCCAGAAGCTTTTTGAAGCTGATGGATGCCGAGCCCAGCTTCACCTTGCCCAGCCTCTCGGCGTAGACCTTGCCCAGGTACTCCTTGCCCCGCACCGCGTTCACGTACAGGCTGACGTGCGCCTTCTGGTTCGCCAGCCCGATCAGAAACCACTCGACCTTCTCCTTGGAGGAGTTCACGTAGTCGAAGTGACCGCAGCCCAGGATCGTCTGGTCGGTGCCTCCCCACATCTTGCCCCGCCAGATCCATTGGTCCAGCCCGGGGGCGGCCGATGTGATGGTGTCGTGCACCGCCCCGAGCAACTCACGGCGGTCGGATGGCGCCGCTGCCACGAACTCCTCTGCTGCTTCGCTCATTTCTAAAGCCTATCTGCGAAGAGGGTCGCCAGACCCAAAAAGCTTACGAACCCCACGATGTCGGTAACGGTGGTCAGGAAGATCGAAGAGGACTGCGCCGGGTCCTGCCCGAAGGCCTTGAGCGCCAGCGGGATGCCGGCCCCCGCCAGCCCGGCCATTGCCATGGAGATCACCATCGCAACCGCGATGACCAGACCCAGGCCGGGCGAGCCGCTCCAGACGACAACCCCCAGCGCGGTGACCACCGCTATCGCTGCACCGTTGACCAGACCCACCATCAACTCCTTGGTCCCCAGCCTCCGCCACTGGGAGATCCTCACCTCACGCAGCGCCAGGCCGCGCATCGTGACCGCCAGCGCCTGGCTTCCGCTGTTGCCCGACTGGCCGGCCACCACCGGCAGCAGAACGGCCAGTGCGGTCACCTGGGCGATGGTCCCCTCGAAGATACCCACCACGGCGGCCGCCAAAAAGGCGGTGACCAGGTTGATGAACAGCCAGGGCAGCCGCTTGCGCACCGAGAAGATCGGCTTGCTGAGCGCCCGTTCTTCACGGCCGACACCCACCATGGCCTGCAGGTCGGTGCTGGCCTCCTGCTCGGCTGCGGAGGTCAGCCGGTTGCGGCGGATCACCCCGAGCAGCTTGCCGTCCACGTCCACCACGCTGATCCCGGCCCGCGCTCCCAGCCCCACCTCCAGCACCTCGTCCAGGTTGGCGGTGGAGGGCACCGCCACCGGGGGTTTCGCCAGGGTTCCCACCGGCGCGTCGTGGTCGGCCGATATCAGCGACTGGATGGCCAGGCGGCCCAGCAGCCTTCCCTCGGAATCGATCACCTGGACATCGCCGTCCACCTCCCGGCCGGGGCGGCGCAGGGCGGCCAGGACCTCGTCGGCCGATTGGTCCTCCCGAAACACCACCGTACGGGGATCCATCAGAGATCCGGCGGAACCCTCGGGGTAAGACATCAGGTCCTTGAGCTCGGAGGCAATGGTGCCGCCCAGTGCCTCGAGCTGGGCCTCCTGATCTTCGGGTTTCATGCGGGCCAGCAGCCCGGCCAGAAGCTGCAGGTCGAGCCGTCCGGCGACCCGGCCCACCGCCTCCGGATCCATTTGCAGCAAGAGTTCCACCGCCCGGTCCGGATTGGTCCGTTCGATCAGACCGGCGCCGGCCCCATCCGGCTGGGCGGCCAAAAAGTCCGCCGCATCTTTCACGTCGATCTCTTCGAGCAGCCGCGCCGCCTCCCCGGGGTGACGCCGGATGAAATCGGCCCCGAGCGCCTCCACCAGATCGCCGGCGGTTGCGTTAACCGGCATCCTGTTCCTCCTCGGCAGGCTTGAACGGCCCGGGGGCGGCGACGTGGCCCATGCCCCGCAGGATGCCCGACAGCCCCACCCAGTACAGCTCCCCGAGCGAGGCGGCCAGCGATGCCGACGGCACCTCGGTCCGGGCCTGCCCCTCCAGTCGCCGGAGGGTCTCGTACCTAAGGGCGCCCACGAATCGGCCCCCTGAGTCGACGACCGGCAGTGCGTGGTACTCGGTCCAGCCGGGGTGAACCAGGATCGCCTTTCGGTCGGCGGTTGCCTGCAGCCGGTCGACGCCGGTGGCCATGATCTCAGTCAGTGGGGTTGCGGGTTCCGCCAGCATCAGCTCCCGCAGGTTCACCACCCCGCAGAGCCGGCTGTTCTCGTCGTAGATGTACAGGTAGTAGATGGCCAGGTGGGGCGCCGCCCGCACGTGCTCCAGCGCCTCGGCGGCCGTTAGTGTCTCGGGCACCGACAGCACCTTGGGGTCCATCAGCGCCCCGGCGCTGCCCGGGGCAAACGCCAGGACCCGCCGCAGCTGCGCCACCCGGTCGGGGGACACCACGTCCAGGATCAGATCCCGCTGCGGCCCGGAGATACGCCGGAGCAGTGCCGAAGCCTGGTCCAGATCCAGCACCTCCAGAACCGCCCCGGTCCGTGCCGGTTCCATGGCGGCGACACACTCGGCTGCGACGTGGTCGGACATCGCGGCTATCACCGGCACCAACCGGTTCAGCGGGACGTCCCGGAGCACCTCGGAGGAAGCCTCGCCCGCAAACCTCTCCATCACCCGGGCCGCCTCCACCGGGTGGGCGTCGATGCAGCGCCGAACCAGCCCGGCTGCAGCTGCGGACACCCCGGAACCGGTCACTCGCTCAGCAGGGTTGCCACCTGCTCATTGAACTGGCTGGCCGGGATAACCGTCCGGCCCCGGTCGGCCTCGACGATGACCGAGGTCGGCGTTATCTCCAGGATTTTGCCTTCGACATCGCCGATCCGGATCCGGTGGCCGACCTTGAAGGTATCGACGAGGTAGTGCGAAGCCAGGATGTTGCTCACCGATGTCCGGGCGCCGAGGCCGAAGGCCAGAGCCGCGCCGCCCAGCATGGCCCCGGCCGCCACCGCCGCAAGCACGATCAGGAAGGCAACATCCAGTCCGACCTGGTCCAGGGCGACGATCACCGAGATCAGCAGGATCCCGAACCGGGCCATCCGCCCAACCGCCTGGGAGTAGGAGAATCCGGCGGAAGCCGCCGCAGCGGTCACTGCCGTGCGGACCGCCGAGGCAATCAACGTTCCCAGGAAAACGACGAACAGCGCCCCCAGAATCCGGGGGACGAAGCGGACGACACCGGTCAGCCACCCGGAGACCACGTCCAGGCCGAGCGACTCGGTGGCTATGGTCACAAAGACCAGAAAGACGATCCAGAACACCAGCATCTCGGCGCCCCGGGCGACCGAACGGTTGGTCGAGGTGCTCTGCAGACCCGCCCGGATCTCCGAGTTCCCCATCAGCCGGGCGATGCGGGGGGTGAGCCGCTTGGTCCATGAGCCGAACATCTTGGCGGTGACCAGCCGCAGCAGCCGCGCCAGAAGGTAACCAAGAAGCAGGATCCCTGCCGCCAGCAGAACCCGGGGCGCCCACTCTGCCGCCTGCCGGCCGAGCTCGTTGATGGTGTCGGTGGGCAGGTCCCCGCGGTCCACGGCCATCCGGTCTATGACGCCGATCCCTCCTCTTGACCGGGCTTGGCCACCGCATCGAAGAAGCGCAGCAACTCCACCGGAACCGGGAAGATCAAGGTTGAGTTCTTCTCTGCCGATACCTCGACCATCGTCGACAGCAGCCGCAGCTGAAGCGCCGCCGGGTGTTCTTCCAGGACTCCGGCAGCCTTGCCGAGCGACTTGGCCGCCTCCAGCTCACCTTCAGCGTGGATGACCTTGGAGCGGCGTTCCCGCTCGGCCTCCGCCTGGCGACCCATCGCCCGGCGCATTGCCTCCGGCAGCTCGACGTCCTTGATCTCCACCAGCGTCACCTTGATTCCCCACGGGTTGGTCAGGTCGTCGATGATCGCCTGGAGCTGGGAGTTGATCTCGTCCCGCTTGAGAAGCAGGTCGTCCAGCTCCACCTGTCCCAGGATGCTGCGCAGCGTGGTCTGGGCCACCTGCGAGGTCGCGAACATGTAGTCCTGGATCACGACAATCGCCTTCACCGGGTCCACCACGTTGAAGTAGGTCACCGCGTTGACCTTGAGGGTGACGTTGTCCTTGGTGATCACGTCCTGCGGGGGAATATCGGCGGTGACCGTCTGCAGGTTGACCTTCACCATCTTGTCGATGATCGGGATGATGAAGAACAACCCGGGGCCCTTGGCGCCGACCACCCGGCCCAGGCGGAAGATCACTCCCCGCTCGTACTCCGCCACGATCCGTACGGCCTTGACCAGAATGAACAGGGCAAGCAGTAGAGCGGCGCCTATCCCGAGCAGTGACTCTTGACCCATTGGCTATCTCCTTTAAGGTTGGACTTCGGGATTTGCGGGGGGCGTGGCGGCCGGCTGAACCGGACCGACCAGCAGGTCAAGGCCGTCGTACCCGGTAACCAACACCTGCTCACCCACCTTCAGCTCCGCGCCGTCACTTCGGATGTTCCACCAGGCACCGTCCACCAGGGCCTGACCCCGGCTGCCGCCCGACTGCTTGACGGTCACCACCTTCCCTATGTACTGCTGCTCCCCGGTGATCTTCGAGGTCTGCATCTGGCTGCGCACCACCAGGCGCCCGGCCAGCACCACCCCCACCCCGACCATCAGCGTCACCGGAAGGATGACCCCCAGGCTGACGCTCAGGCCGGTGGAGTCCCGGAACAGAAAGATCCCGCTGAGCAGCAACGCGATCGAGCCTCCCGCCGCCGCAATGCCCACTCCAGGTGCGAATAGCTCGGCAGCAAACAGGGCCGCCGCAACCAGCAGCAGCAGCAGTCCTGCGACATTAACCGGAAGCACCGACAGCGAGAACAGGGCCAGCACGATCATGATGGCGCCGACGGCCCCTCCCGCTCCGACCC
>JAJCYF010000029.1 GCA_029263035.1 Actinomycetes bacterium | reverse complement strand
GCCTGGTCCTGTTCGGGCTGGGCGGGGTAGGGGACATGATCTGGCACGAGGTTTTCGGGATTGAGGTAGGGGTCGATGCGCTGCTCAGTCCCACCCATCTGTTGCTTTACGCAGGCGTCTTTCTCATTGTGACCAGCCCCTTCAGGGCGGCATGGCGCCGGAGCGACCAGCCGGGTTTCAAGGCATTCAGTCCAGTGCTGCTTTCGGCCGGGCTGGCCGCGGGGTTCACGGCCTTCATGTTGATGTACCTGTCACCGGTGTTCGAGGCCGACATGGCTCGTTCCCAGACGGAATGGATGGCCGGCAACCCGGAGGCCGGATTCCTTCACTTCATGAACCAGAGGTCCGGCGTCGCGTCGGTGCTGGTGACCAGCGTGGTCGTCATCTCACCGCTGCTGCTGATCCTGCGCCGGTGGAGGCTGCCGTTCGGTTCCTGCGCCTTCGTTTTCGGTCTCGTCGCCACCGTAGTTCAGGGAGTCAACGCGTTTGCGGCTCCGGAGCTGATTGCCGCCGCAATAGGCGGAGGGCTGCTGGCCGACGCAGCCGCCGTCTGGCTGAAGCCGTCGCCCGCCAGGCCGACCGAACTCAGGATCTTCTCAGGGCTGGCGCCGGCGGCGCTTTGGGGAGTGTACGTTCTGACCGTCGCGGTGACCGATGGAGTTGGCTGGGCACCCGAGCTGTGGAGCGGGGTAATTTTATGGTCGGCGCTGGCGGGCCTGGGCCTCAGCCTGCTGATCCAGCCGCCTGCAACGTCTGAGAGCTAGAGCTGGCAGGGCGGGCTTAGCGGAGTTTCCCCTTTGGCCTTTTGCATCTCCCGGAACTTCATCCCGATGAAGGGGGCGGTGAAGGTGCCGACCGGGATGTTCTTGAAGTAGGCGTAATGTGCGGCCAGCAGGTGGCTGCCGCACTCGTCCCAGAGGGGGCCGCTGACCAGCCCCTTCTTGACCGCGTCCTCGGCAACGATGATGCCGGCGGTGACTATGTTGCCCGGCCGCTCCATCTCCTCGGGGGCGTTCTTCTCCAGGAGTTCCTGCATGGACTCCATCATCTCGGTAACGTCCAAAAAGTACCTCCCATAAACCGTAATTGGTAACGACTGAGTGGATGCCCGCATCACATCCGGCGCCACCTATGATACTTCCAGTGAGCTCCCTACCGGATTCTTCACGCCCCAGCGGGCGCCGCCGGCCGTTTTTGGCCCTGGCCGAAAAGACACCGGCCAGCCGGGACCGCTACGTCGACTTTCTACGGGCCTTCAGCATCTGTGTGGTCGTTCTGGGTCACTGGCTGATCGCCAGCGTCTATCTGCGCGATGGAGAGGTGGGGGGTGTGAATGCCCTCCACGTCATCCCCGGAATATGGGTGGCGACCTGGGTCCTGCAGGTGATGCCGCTGTTCTTCTTCGTCGGCGGCTTCGCCAACCTGGTGACTCTGGACTCCCTCGCCCGCAAGGGGGGCGACTACGCCGGCTTCATCTCCTCGCGCGTCGACCGGCTGCTCCGGCCGACCGCAATTTTCCTTGCCGTGTGGATACCGATCGCCATTCTCATCGACCTGTTCAGCGGCTTCAGCGACCGGGAGCTGGAGCTGGCGTTCGAACTGCTGACCCGGCCCCTGTGGTTCCTGGGCGTATACCTGATCATGATCGGCCTGGCTCCGGCCATGTTGAAGCTGCACCGCAGCTTCGGTTTTAAGGCTCTGGCCGGCCTGGCGGTCGGGGCGCTGGTTGTCGACCTGGTGCAGTTCGGCCTGGATATGCCCTTCGCCGGCAACTTCAACTACTTCTTCGTCTGGCTGTTCGCCCACCAGCTCGGCTTTTTCTACGCCGACGGCAGTCTGGTGAAGCTGGGTTCCAGGTACTTCGCTGCGATGGCGACCGGCGGACTTGCTCTGCTGGTACTGGCGACGGCCGCCGGTCCGTACTCCTCGAGCATGGTGGGCCTGGTCAACGAGCGGTCCAACACCAACCCCCCGACGATCTGCATTCTGCTGCTGACCATCTGGCAGGTCGGCCTGGCGATGCTACTGAGGGAGCCGTTCAACCGCAGGTTGGCGCGCAACCGGACCTGGGCGAAGGTCATCGCACTGAACGCGATGATCATGACCATGTTTCTGTGGCACCAGACTGCGGTTTTGATCACGGTGGGCGCGCTGTACCCGCTGGGATTTCCTCAGCCTGAGACCGGGACCGGGACCTGGTGGGCCGTGAGACCGTTGTGGGTGCTCTGCCTATCAATCGTCCTGGCGGTTCTGGTGGTGATCTTCGGGCGGTTCGAGCGTGGCGTGAAGCCAAAATCCAGCAA
Organism: Actinomycetes bacterium; assembly: GCA_029263035.1. Classification (GTDB taxonomy): domain Bacteria; phylum Actinomycetota; class CADDZG01; order JAHWKV01; family JAHWKV01; genus JAJCYE01. Next base: position 11,238 of record JAJCYF010000029.1, on the reverse strand, counting down.
GCCGGCGGCCGAAGCCGGTGCTTAGCGGATTTGCCCCGCTCAGCCGGGGACGGCAGGTGGCTACCGTCCTGGGGCTGATCTACGCGGTCCTCGGAACCGTGGGGTTCGCCGTTTCCGGATTTGACGGCTTTGCCGCCACCCGGGGAGACACGCTGACGATATTCGAGGTCAACCCTCTCCAGAACCTGATCCACCTGTCCCTGGGATGGTGGCTGGTGAGTTCGGGCCAGAGGAGTGACGAACGGGCGCGCACGGCGGCCTGGGCGGCGGCGGCGGTGCTGGGGCTCCTCGGTATGCTGGCCCTCTACCTGTTCGATTCCCGGCCCGGTATGAACGTCATCAACTCCAACCGTGCGGTGGACGTAGCCCACGTTGTATCCGCGGCTGCGACCGTTCTGTGGCTCAATCTGCCCTCGAAGCACGCTCCGCCGGCTTAGACTCCCGGGTTTCCCACGATGTTTGGAGCCTCAGCGGCCTATCGCAACCGCCAGCATCGGCTCAGCCTGGGTCTGGAAGAACGCACGAACCTCGTCGTCGTAGAAGGTGAGCCCGGTGGCCCCGATCCCGCAGGCGTAGGAGCAGAGATAGATTCGCCCCCCGACAATTCCGGCGTTCAGCTGGGCAGCCCGGTAGCTGCGGGAGCCCAGTGCAGCGAAGGCGTCCTCCAGGTCGGTGAGCAGGAAGAAGGTCGCAGCGCCATCACCTCCGAGGTCCTGTTCGAGGCACAAGAAGCGGGCCTTCTCCCGAAGTTCGCCGAAGGCGATCTGCTGCAGCCCCCACACCATCGAGTAGGCGCCGGGCTCGACGCCCTCCACCGCATTGGCAACGACCGCCACCTGCGTGAGGTCCTGTCCCCAGTCGCAGGCCAGGTCGTAGGTCGAGGACGCGACAATGCCTTCGAGCTCCTCCTTTGAGATGTCGTCAAGGACGAACTGGCGTTTCGAACCGCGTTTGCGGATGACGCGCTCGACTCCGCTGAAGCTGATCTCCGGCGGCCGGGGAGCCTGGTTCGGGTAGGGGTCTTGCTGCCAGATCCCGGCCTCCGCCGGGCTTCGAAGGCTCGTTTGGAGATGGGCTTCGAGAACCTCGTCGTACTCCCTCTGGCGGTACGAAAGCTTGCCGACGGCGTGTTCGACCGGCTCGGCGGGAGCGGAAGCGGGTGCTACCGGGTCCCGGCCCGACTCCGTGAACCCGATCGGGACCATGCAGATGGACATCTCGTTGCGGCCGTCGATCCCTATCAGTACGTCGAGCTCGTCGTCGGCAAAGCCGAGGACCACCTCACAGGAGTGCCCGCCGGAGGCGCTCAGGGCCAGCAGGTTGGCTACGATCATGCCGGAGTCCCAGTAGAGGTGGCGGTAGCCCCGGGCCTGGTACTTCCAGTTGGTGCGCCATGGGATTCCGGTCAGAAGGACCGTGACCGGCGCCTGCCCCAGGCTCGGCCGGCCCCCGCAGCCGCGCACCAGGTAGGGCCGGGGATCACCCGGCCGAACCATCCGGAGAGCGTCCTGTTCCGGACTGTAGTGGTAGACGCCGTCGTCCAGGCCTTCGATGCCGGAACACGCCAGGTACACCTCGATCGGGTAGAGCGCCCCGGCGCAGGCGTAGTACCGCAGGTGGACCGGCTTGCCGCCGGGCTGCGATTTGGAGCTCTTGACCCCGGCGGACAGCACCACCAGCCGGGCGATCTCCGCCAGGTTGAGCTCCCGGGGTTCGCCGAGCTGCCCGCTGACCGCCCGGAAGATGGGGAACTTTGTGTCGGGGGCCCGTTCGGGAAGCGGGATGGGGGAGAGGTCCGGGTAGTTCTTGAAGGGCTCCGGCTGGTCCATCCAGTCGATGCGATGCGTGCCGGAGCGCACCGACTTAGGGCTGTGTTTGGTGATCTCGTGGTACCGGAATGCCTCGTAGCCGGTGCCGGTGTCCCGTTCGGTCATCGCCGCCTGATCATAGGCGTTGTTCGTCCTCAGGACTCCCTTAGGAGTCCAGGATCAGCCGTTCTTGGGGCCGGACAACCCTTCCAGGTCGAGCATGGTGGCGGCTTCGGTCGCGTTTTGCATCGACCGGGCAAGAAATACGCTGACCGCCTCGGCCGCCAGGGGCCGGAGGTCCTGCAGGATCCGCGTGATGTCGGCCAGCTCCCGATCGGGGGTCTGGCCGCTTACAAAGGGGTCCCAGATATACATGCCGAACATGGCCACCAGGCGCCAGGAGAGGCTGTCGATATCCGCCTTCATCAGCTCGGCCTGTTTGAGCACCACGGCCAGCGGGATGCCCACCGACACCAGCTCGGCACCCACCCGCATCAGGCGGGGACTGGGGATGGTCCAGCCGTCTCCCTCCGGGCTCAGCAGGTCCAGGTCCACCGCCTTTGTGATGAGGGAGCCGTCCGCCCTGATCTCCGGAAACATCTCCTCCAGCTGCTCGCGGGTGACCGACTCCGGCACCTCGTCGGTCCAGGGAGCCATCAAAGCGTCGCTGAACCCGAGCACGTCGCCGAGCGACGACCCGGTGTCGTGGGCCGACAGCAGGTCGTTGATGGCCTGAAGGCCGAAGCCCCGCTGCTGTAGGCGTGAAATCAGTTTCAGGCGGGTAAGGTGCTCGTCGGTGTAATAACCGATTCGACCGATAATTTGCGGAGGGTTAAGGACGCCGCGGGTCTGGTAGGCCCGGACGTTCCGAGTGGTGGTTCCGGCCTCTCGAGCCAGTTCGTCAATGGTCATCTTGTCGGTCATCGTGCCTCCAGGATACCTCACGGAACAGTTTGCAACGTGACAGTCAACAATGTATCATTCAGCAGTGTTAATGCGAAATCGGATCGCATTGTTACGGGGAGGGTCGTATGACAGGACGCATGGCTGTATGGAACGACTGGTTCTACGTGGTCGCTCCCTTCTTGTTCTACCTGGCGGTGGTCTATGTCCTGTGTGCCATGGGCCGCAGCGAAAAGAAGAACATCCTGCCGCAGTTCTTCGACAGGATCTCCAACAGCCTGCACCGCGCCACCGGGTATCCCGGCTGGGCGATGGCAGGAGCATTAAGTGGTTTGCTGGTCCTCTTGGTCGCAGCGATGGGTCTGTACTGGGACGTCGCGTGGCACGTGGACCTGGGTCGTGATGAGCTCCTTTTGAACCCGTCACACACCATGATTCTTCTGGGTCTGGGCGGCCTGATGTACGCGGCCGCCATTGCTACGACGTTCGCCTCCCTTGATAAGGCGGACACCGGAATCAAGTACAAGAGCCTGGTCATTCCGTGGTCGGCAGTAGCACTCTTCGCTCTCGGACTGGGCGGAGTTGCCTCGTTCCCGTTCGATGAGCTGTGGCACCGTGCCTACGGCATCGACGTCACCCTGTGGAGCCCGACCCACCTTCAGCTTCTGGGCGGCGGCGGTTTCGCCACCATCGCAGTCTGGATGATGATCGCGGAAGGCGCCCGGGGGTACACCCCCACCAAGACCGGCCGGTTCATCCACATCATGGCCGCCGGCGCGTGTTTGATGGGTATCACCATCTTCCAGGGCGAGTTCGAGTACCTGGTCCTGCAATTCCAGATGGCGTACTACCCGATCCTGGTCATGCTGTCCGCCGGATTCGTGCTGGTGGCGGCGAGGATCGCTTTGGGACCGTGGGGCGCCCTCAAGACCACGCTGTTCTACCTGGGCGTTCGAGGCTTCCTCATCTGGATCGTCTCCGGCGCTCTGAACCACACCATGGTTGGATTCGCCACCTACCTGGTTCCCGCACTCTGTGTCGAGGGCGCAGCGTTCATCGCCAAGCCTGAGAACAGGCTGAAGTTTGCTCTGACCGCAGGCGCTCTGCTCGGTACCGTCGGACTGGCCGCCGAGCTGGCCTGGATGCCTCTGTCCGGCTGGATGGAGGTCACCCCGGCGCTTCTGCCCAAGGCGGTTCCGCTGGCCTTCCTGGCGGCAATTGCAGCCTCTCTGATCGGTGCCAGGTTCGGTAGGGTGTTCGACCCGACGGACGACCCCCAGAGGGCCACGCTGCCCAAGGGAGTCATTCCGGCGGCGATCGTGGCAGTGATCGTGGCGCTGGCCATCCCACTGCCCCGGCAGGCCGGCGACGTGGAGGCGACGATCCGCCTGGTCGACCGTCAGGGCGACACCGCCCGGGTCGACGTCACGCTGAACCCGCCGGACGCAGCGGAGAACTACACCGTCTTCGGTGTCGGCTCCAACCAGGGCGGAGACCCGGTGGTCTCCTCCCGGCTGATCCCTCAGGGTGAGGAAGGGCACTACGTGTCGGAAAACCGGCACCCGGTGTCCGGTGACTGGAAGACCTCGGTGGCGCTGTTCAGGGGCAACGAGGTCATGGCGGCCCCGGTGTACCTGCCGGCCGACCCGGAGTTCGGCGCCCCGGCGGTACCGGCGCTGGACGAACGGACTGAGAAGTTCGGCGTTATCACCGACATCACGCTTCGGGAGACGCTTGCCTTCAACGGTCCGGCCTGGCCGTCGGTGGTTGCCTTCACCGAGATCCTGTTCGTGCTGGTCTCCTGGATCCTCATCTTCGCCCTGGCGGAGAGGCGGATCGTGGAAGGCAGGGTTGACACCTACGAGACCCTCAGGTACCGGGCAGGAGTTCCGAGCTACTCCCGGCCGTAGCCGACGCACCTCCCCGCAGCATCAAAGAGGCGCCGCATATGCGGCGCCTCTTTGCTTGTCTCTACGCCCTGACTAGACCGGGGACCGGGCGGAGCCGCATTGCCAGCACTCGGTGAACTGGCCCTCCACGGCCTCGCCGCACTCCGGGCAGGTCCAGTCCTCGAAGACGATCTCGTTTCGGAGTGCCTTGTCGATCAGTACCCGTGCAGTGTCCCGGTCCTCCTCGCCGACCCAGATCGAAGGAAGGGTATCGAAGGTGATCGGGATCTCTCCCGAAATGCCCACCAGATGCTCTCCCCGCACTACGGCGAAGATGCCCTCGGCGTCGAGAAAGCCCTTGATGAGGTGGGCCTGAGCCAGGGTGTTGGCCACGTAGGCCCGGATCATGGGTTCCGGTTGTTGGGCATAGCCTCAACGATAGGGCAATGCGGGCGTGGGAGTTGGGGGATCAGCCCCCGATGTAGGACATCTCCACTTTGGGCAGGCCCTCGGTGAGGGAGGAGCGGATCTCCGAGTAGCGGTCCTTGCGGGCGGCCCAGGTCCGGCCCACCGCATCCGCCAGCTCGGCATCCGAAACCCCGTCGCGCATGATCTGGCGCAGGTCCTGTCCGGCGACGGCGAACAGGCAGGTGTAGAGCTTGCCCTCGGCCGAGATGCGAGCGCGGGTGCACCCGCCGCAGAAAGGCTTGGTGACCGAGGCGATGATCCCAACCTCGCCGGTGTCCCCGGCGTACCTCCAGCGGTTGGCCACCTCTCCCGGGTAGTTCGGAGGGATCTGCTCCAGCGGCATCTCGGCGTTGATGATCTCGACGATCTCGGACGCGGGAACCACCTCGTCCAGCTTCCAGCCGTTGCTGTGCCCGACGTCCATGTACTCGATGAACCGAAGGATGTGTCCGGCCTCCCGGAAGTACCGGGCCATTGGCAGGATGGACTGCTCGTTGACGCCCCGCTTGACGACCATGTTGACCTTGATGGGGTTCAGCCCCACCCGGGCGGCTTCGTCGATTCCGGCGAGCACCTTCTCGACCGGGAAGCCCACGTCGTTCATCGCTTTGAAAATCTCGTTGTCCAGAGAGTCCAGGCTGACCGTCACGCGGTTCAGGCCGGCCGCCTTCAGCGCCTCGGCCTTGCGGGCCAGCATGGAGCCGTTGGTGGTGAGGGTCAGGTCGAGCCCGGGGATGGCGGCCAGCATCTCGATGAGGTTCTCGAGGTTGCGCCGCACCAGGGGCTCGCCGCCGGTGAGCCGGATCTTCTCGATGCCGTGGCCCACGAACACCCGGGCCAGCCGCTCGATCTCCTCGAAGGTGAGGAGCTCCTTGCGGTCGAGGAACTGGTAGTCGCTGCCGAAGATCTCCTTCGGCATGCAGTAGATGCAGCGGAAGTTGCACCGGTCGGCGACGGAGATGCGCAGGTCGCGCAAGGGCCTCCCGAAGGTGTCGGTGACTCCGGAGGAGTGCTTTTCCACGCCTGTGACCAGTGAGGTTTCCATTCGACCAGTCTAACGTTCGAGGGGTTTTAGAAATTCCCGGATCCTGCAAAAGGCTTCAGGGCCTTTTCGCCCGGCCTCAGCCCCGGTTGATTCGGAAGTTCGGGAAGTTGACTCTCGTCGGGGCGACCTGATCCTGGGGACGGGTTCCGCGGAGCATCTGCCGGGACTTGCGCCACATAAAGAACGCCGCCACCAGCAGCAGGATTCCGCCGACGATGAACTTGACCGGATTGGTGACCGTCACGCCGGCCGAGTCCGCCATTGCATCCAGTGGGGAGGGGTCGCTCCCGGAGGCCGCTTCGAACTGCTCCGGCGGCACTCCGCTGTAGGGAAGGGTCTCGTCGAAGGCGGTCCCGGCGGGGGCCGACTTGACGATAGGAGCGATGGCCTTGCCGAAGTTCTTGTTCGAAGGAGCAATCGCCGCCTTGGGGGTTTCCTTGCCGGTGACGATGTTGGTGCCGGGGATGGTCGGCTTGTTAGGGTCGGCCTCAGCCCCCGGCGCTCCCGCCGGCGGCGTCTCAGGCTCAGGAGGAGCCGGCACCGTGACCGGGGAGGTTGCTGCCGAGGTGGATTCGATCACGGTGGTCACCGGGCTTTTCCTAACCGCGGTGACCTTGTAGGTCAAAGCCTTCGAGTGGGGGGCCGATGAGTCGGTGGCCGACGTGGCCGGGCCGGCGTACACCTGGCTTGGGCTTCCGCCGGCGACCGAGCGCACAACCTTGTAGGCCGTGACGTCCTTTTCGGAGTTGGCGGCCCAGGTGATGGTGGGAACGCCGTCCTTGAGAACCGCCTTCACGCCCGTCGGGGCCTTGGGGGCATTGTTGACCAGGGCGGTCATGGAGGCCTCTTCCCTCCTGCCGCCGAGGATGCCTGAAGAGGTGGCTACCGCGTCCAAACGGTAGGCCCCGTTGAGGGGAGCCGAGCCGGCGCTCCACGTGCCCTCGAACACGTTGTCGCCCTTCTTGGCAAGGGCCATCGTGGTTGCCGAGCCGCCGCCGGAAGGGGGTGTAATGGTGACCGAAACGGAGATGTTCTCGCCGAGCAGGCCTTCCGGCGTCGACTCGACCCGGATGGTGGTGGTGCCGTCCACACCTTGGGAGGCGGAGGGCGAGGTGAACCGGGTTCCAGTCATTGCGGCGGCGGGGCCGGCCCAGATCGCGGCAAGAAGCACGCCGCACAGGGCGGCGCCGAACCTTTGCCTGAACCTGACCATCAGATTGCCTCCGTGTTGATCAATTTTGCCCGGGCCACCAACCGCTGGCTGTCGCTGCCGCGGGGGTGGCAGGTGGTCAGAGTCAGCATGGACTCCGGAACCTGCTCTACAACCGACCAGTCGTTGGCGGCAACCACCCAGGGGTTCTGGTGACCTTCAAAACCACCGATCACCTCATAGGTGTGCTTGGCGAACGGAGTTTCCAGGATCACCTTGTCTCCCTGCTTCAAAACTTCGAGGTTGCTGAACGGCTTGCCGTAGGTGGTGCGATGTCCGGCGATGGCTACGTTGCCCGGCTCTCCCGGCAGGGGAGTGTTCGGGTAGTGGCCGGCCCCGGTGTTAAGGGCCTTGTTGGAGGTCCCTTCAACCACGATGGTATCGGTCCCCATCGCCGGAATGATGATCCTGGTAAGCGGCTGGGAGTCGCCGATCTGACCCTTTTCGTAAGCGTCCTTGATGCTCGAGCTGGCGAACGCTGCGCGCAGGTCCTCCTGGGTGTTGCCGGCGCGCCAGTCGGTGTAGAACGGGTAGGCCACGAATCCGGCCGCGCCGATCGCGGTGACGACCGCCAGGGACGCCAGGCCGAGGGCCACGTACCGCCGGCCCTTCAAAGTCAATGCCAATCTCTCACCTCAAGCCGTCCCGTCCCCGGGATTGGTAACAGCTCGCTGTAGAGCCGGCTCCGGGGAAGAGGGGGAACAATTCTATCTGGTGTTGCTGAAATGGCTCGGTCCTTTTTGGGGACCGAGCCATTTCGTGTTCGATGCGCTCGGTTGTTAGGGGGTGCCGTCCGCCCGACGCAGCTTGCGGTAGCCGGCTGCCGAGAGCAGGGAGAGCAGGCCGAGGCCTACCGCCGAGCCCACGAACAGGACGTTGTTGCCACCGGTCCGGGGCAGGGGAGCGGCTACCTGCGGCTGGACCTTGGGAACGTTGACCTTGACTCCGCCGTTCAGAGCCAGGTTGATCTTGGCCCCTCCCTGCGCAGTGTCCAGGCCGCAGTTGGCCGTGACGGCCGCAGTATCGATGAAGTTACCGGCCGGGGAGTCCTTATCCACGTTGACCGTTATCTTCAGCGGTTTACTGCCCCTTGGATCTATCGGTCCCACGTCGTTCCATGTCAACACCTTGCTGTCTGCGGAGACAGAGCTGGCAGCCGGCTCCTGACCCTTGATCGTGTACTTGATCTTGGGGTTGGAGACCTCGATGGTGTCGACAACCTTGACGTCGGTCAGGGTGCAGTCGTACGGGTTGTTGATGTCGATGGTGTAGACGAAGTCGCTTCCGGCGTTCACGGGGTCCGGGTTGGCGGACTTGGCCACGTTGATGTCGGGGCACGAGATGCCGCCGGCCGGAACGTTGGCCTCAGCCTCCATGTGACCCACCCGGACGTCTGCAAGCTCCAGGCCGGGGATAAGCGAGTTGGTCAATCCCCCGAGGACGCCCTCGGCGGAGGGAAGCAGCGTGAGCTTGACCACGTCGACCGAGGCCTTGGCGGAGGTTCCGTCGGGGTTCTCGACCATTGTCGGGGCGGGGTTCAGCTCCAGGTCCACCAGGCCGAGGCCCAGAAGACCGCCGTCGCCGCCCAGCAGGCCGGTGACGATGTCGTCGACACCCAGCAGCTGGTTCAGCGTCAGCAGAACCGAGTCGACAACCGGGCCGACTACCGGGAGGGATTGTGTGATCGACAGGATGGGAGTGTTGCCGGCGGTGCCGGGCATGTACTGCACGTATGCCTGGCCCGGGATTCCGGTGGCGACCGTGCGCATCGTCCACTCGCCCAGAAGGCTGATGGTGATCTCTGCGCCCGGGATGCCCTTGAACAGGACGATCGGCGCCAGGGTCTGCTTGACCTCGGTCATCAGGGCGAGCTTGTCGCCGATGACGGCACCGGCCTCGTTGGTCTGAGGCACCAGCCGGGTCCGGGTCGAGGTGCGAACCGCACCCTGGTCCTGGTTGCCCGGGTCCGTACCGATCAATGCGCTGGTCAGGGAGGCGATCGGGCCTCCCAGCAGCGTTGCGTCGGCAACGTTGCCCTGCCCGTAGCTCATGTCGGCGCCGAGGATGCAGGTGTTGGCGTCATACCTGGCCTGCGCGTGGCCCTCGAGCACGCCGGCAGAAAGCACGCCGGGAACCGTGAGGGGGCCGACCAGCCGCTTGCTGATCAGGTCGGTGCTGGGGGGAGCCGCTGCTGCGGCCTGTTGCTGGCCGAGCAGATCTCCGCCCAGAAGGCTTGCGTCGAGGCCGAAGCCTGCGCCGTAGCTGTTCTTGCCCGCAACCGCGGCCGAAACCGGGCGTCCGAGCTCGTCCGAAACGGCCGTTAGGCCCTTCGAGTTGACTGAGGCGGCCGCAAACCCCGCGTCGACTCCGACCGTCGGCGTGGTGCCGATAGTCAGTGCGTCCACGTGGAGGTAGGTGCCGGATGCGTAACCGGAGAACGCAGCGTCCTTGAAAGGCACCGCTGCGCCGGCCGGCGGCGCCAGCATCAGGGCGAGAGCCGAAAGCGTGATTAACGCTCCGAATCTGCGTCCCATCGTTTTGTTCCTGGACATGTGGGGTGGTCTCCTTGCTTTGGGAAAATGCGTTATGTCGCCGTTGGTGCCGTCATGCTATTTGAAGTGCTGGGGCCGAATCCAGTAATTCCGGCTAAACGTATGTGATCCATCACGCCGGGAGTCCCGGATCCCGAGGCCAGCGTACTGATCGATACGTTACTTCCCGCTACTGAGCGTGCTTAGGAGTCACCAAGCGTGACTACTTGTCAAGACTAAATTGACGCTTTAGGCGCCTAGAACGTGAAAAAATCGGAGTGCCGTCCGGGGTCCGCCAACGCCGGTTGGAGGCCTGCGCATTACCGGATTCCGGCCCCGCCCGTTACTCGCCCTGCGAATCCCCCCGCTCCACCCGCTCAAGCATCAAAACTGCCCCCGAAGCCTGCTCCGAATCGACCCTCATAGAAGTCACCGAGGCTCGGCAGCGAAAAGTCCTGCCTCTGCGGTCCACTGCGTCCAGAACGGTCTCCGAGTGGTCGGTGGCCCCGCGCAGGGATGCCGTCAGCAACGGCGCCAGACCCTCCATCGGAAGGCCGGAGTCCAGGCCGAGAAGGGAGGACCCCAGGACCTCCTCACGGCGCAGGCCCCACAACTCCTCGCTGTGCCGGTTCCACAACTTCACCTTCAGGGTGGAGTCCACGACGATCACGGAGGAACGGACGCTCGCCATCATCCTCTCCAGGAAGCGGTTGAGGTGGTTGAGCTCGGAAGTCCGGCTGCGGAGCTCGGCATTGGTCGCCTCCAGCTCCTCGTTGGTCGACTGGAGCTCCTCGTTCATGGTCTCCAGCTCCTCGTTGGTGGCCTGAAGCTCCTCGTTGGTGGTCTCCAGCTCCTCGTTGGTCGACTGGAGCTCCTCATTGGTCGTCTCCATCTCCTCATTGGTGGAGTGAAGCTCCTCAATGGCGGTTTCGAGCTCGGCGTTGGACTGCTGAAGCTCGTCCCGCAGGCTGCGTTCCCGGCTGACGTCGAAGAAGTGGATCCCTATCCCAAGCACCCGGCTGCCGTTGTCGTGGAGCGGCACAATGTCGATATCGAGGTACATGTGCTCGCCCAGCGCCGACCACTCGACCCCTCTCAGGGAAAGCCTTTTCTGGTCCCGCTGTGCTTCCTCCACCAGCGGCTGAAGCTGAGCAGGTCTCCAGGACAGCTCGAGGTCCTGGAAGGGCCGGCCGACATCGGTGGGTTGCAGGCCGAAAATTTCACGTGCCCGGGCGTTGGCAAGCACCAGGAGGCCGGTGCTGTCGACCATGATCTGGGCCACCGACGCTCCTTCGAACACCATCTCGCGGGCGCGGACATGGTTGGTTAGCTGGCCCAGGGCATCGTGGTCGCCCGCTTGAGCCAGCAGCATCAGCCGGTCCCG
>JAJCYF010000028.1 GCA_029263035.1 Actinomycetes bacterium | reverse complement strand
TCGCTCTCCTGGGGGCCTTCTGGTTCTTCTCTCTCCTCCGGCTGCACCCGTATGCCTCGGGACTGGGGGCCGTCACCTTTGCTTTCTCAGGGTTCCTGACCGGATGGGGAGCCCATGACCCGGTGGTCAACGCCGTGATTTGGCTGCCGTTGGCCCTGGCGGGAACTGAGCTCCAACGCCGGGGCCGGTCCCGGCTTGGGTTGCCCGTCACTGCTGCGTCGCTGGCTCTAAGTCTCCTGGCGGGCCACGTCCAGTTCTCGATTTACGTTTGGATGGCCGCCGGTCTGTGGGCAGCGGTTTCGATGTTTTTCGACGGTCGCGCCGCCCGGGCCGGCGGGCCCCGGGAGGTGCTACGCAGGGTCGGCCCATTCGCAGGCGGGGTGGCCGCTTCGTTCTCGGTCGCCGCGGGCCTCTGTGCGGTTCAGCTCCTGGGGGTGGCCGAGTTCTCACAGCACATCTTCCGCCGGACAGAAACGTACGCCGCCGTCCTGAAAACCGCCTTGCCCTACCGCCACCTGCCCACGTTGTTGATTCCCGATTACTTTGGGAACCCGGTCGATCTCAACTACTCGGGACCCGGCATAAATTACACCCAGCTCGTCCTCTACATGGGGATGGCAACCCTTCTGCTGGCGGTGGTCGGACTGTTCAAGCGGCCGGGCCGTGCTACGGCGTATTTCGCGATCCTGGGCGCCGTGGGAATCCTTGCCGCGCTTGGGACACCGTTCTACCGGGTGCTCTATTTCCTTGTGCCGGGACTTTCCCGTACCACCCACATCGCTCGATTCACCCTCTTCATCAGCTTTGCGATTTCCGGACTGGCCGCGGTAGGGCTCCATCGACTCCTTCAGGACCGGAAGCGTGTCCAAACCCTTCACTGGGCAGTGCCCTGCGGGGTGTCTGCGGCGGGACTGGTCGGCTTTGGGGTCAGCCGGGTCTGGACGAAGGCCGAACCCTCCTACCTGGCGCCCCGCTTGTTCGGGGCAATGTTGTTCTTGCTGATCGGGGCCGGGCTGGTCCGGGCGATGCTGCGTTATCCCGGCCGGGCCGAGATCCTGGCACTACTGCTGGTGACCCTGGTTGCCGCCGACCTATGGGTCTTCGGGTTTCGTTATCACCCATTTCAGGCCCCCCGCGAGCTGTACCGTTCCACGCCGCAGCTTGAGACCCTCAAGCAGTTGCCGGGAGACCGGCCCCGGATTGCTCAGGTGGGATCGTTCATCCTCCCGTTCAACGCGACCCCGGTGCACGAACTCTATGGGCTCCAGGGATACGACCCGTTCCTGCCGGATGCTTTCATAGAACTGCTCACAGTGGCGGAAGACCAAAGGTCCGTGAACCAAATCAATCTGGTGGCGCCCCTACAGCCGGAGACCGTGAACTCTCCGGTCATGGACCTGCTGGGGGTGCGGGCCTTCCTGCTGCCATCCGGCGAGTCCAACCTCCAAGGCGGCCCATTTACGATTCCCTTCATCATCGAACAGAACGAGGAAGCGCTCCCGGCGGCCTTCACCACTCGATGCTGGGAGGTGCTCCCGGAGGATCGGACCTTGACCCGGCTGAGGCAAATGAGCACCGAGCAACTCGGGTCCACCGTAATCGTCCAGCCGCATGGGTCGGTCAGGTCCTCGAGCCGGGAAGAGTGCACCGGATCCTCCGCGGCGCAGATTCGGGTTTACGAGCCGGAACGCGTGGTGCTCAGCACCGATGACTCCGAGGCGTCCATGCTGGTATTGACCGACCAGTGGTTCGCCGGATGGGAGGCAACCGTTGACGGTGAAGAGGTCCCGGTGCTGAAGGCAGACGGAATCTTCCGGGCGGTCAAGCTGCCTTCGGGTTCCCACACGGTTGAGTTCAGGTTTCGCCCGGCCTGGCTGCCGCTGGGCACCGGAATAACGACCGTCACAATGCTGGGAGTTGCGGCATTCGTGCTGATCGCTACCCTGCGAAGGCGCGGGAGCTAGGAGGCGAAGAGCCGGCTCTTCAGCAGCCCCAGCTTGTGCAGGCGCCAGCGGACCATCACGCCCAGGGTGGAAAGCCCGTACACGATATTGGCCTGCATGGAAGTGGAGGAGGCATCGGCGTGGTATCGGGTGTGGATGGGCACCTCAACCACCCGCTGCTTGAATGCTATTCCCTGCGTGATCATCTGGGTGTCGAACACAAAATTGTCCGAGTTCCTCATGAATGGCACGGTTTGCAGAAAGGCCCTGCTGTAGGCTCGATAGCCGGTGTGCAGTTCGCTAAAGTGCTGTTCGAGGGCCAAGTTCTCCACCGCAGTCAGCGCCTTGTTGGCTACGAAGCGATAGAGCGGCATACCTCCTTCTCGGGCGCTTCCCTTGTCCATCATCCGGCTACCGAGAACCAGGTCGGCCTGGCCTCGGACAATGGGGGCGATGAGCTGAGGGAGCAGCAACGGGTCGTACTGGCCGTCGGGATGAAGCATGACGACTACGTCGAACTCCAGCCTCAGGGCCTCCAGGTAGCAGATTTTCTGGTTTCCCCCGTAACCGACGTTGTGGGGGAGCGAGATGGTTCTGATCGGGAGTTTGCGGGCGATGTCCATCGTGGCGTCGTTGCTGCCATCGTCCACTAGCAGCACCTCGTCCACCGTGTCCTTGGGGATCGCTTCCCAGGTATCGGACAGTGTTCGGGCGGCATTGTAGGCTGGCATGACTACGAGGACTGTGCGCTTATCCAGCTGAGAGACGGCCTCGCCTACCTGATCGGACTGCGGTAACTGAGCCATGAACGAAACATACCTTAAGGTAACGGGCGAGCGGATCGTCACCCCGGTGGGGGGATTCAACGCCAGCTGGCAGCGTCACTCCGCCTGCTACGCCCTCTCAGCCCCCTTCCTCGGCCCGGGGACGGTTCTGGACCTCGGCTGTGGCACCGGCCACGCCGCAGGCCACCTTGCTCCGCGGGCAAGCGTAGGAGTGGACCTGGATCACGAGTCGCTGGTCGCCCAGAGCCGTCCCGCGCTCCGGGCAGACATGCGCCGGCTCCCCCTCTCCGACGAAAGTTTCGGTTCGGTCATGTGCATTCATGCCGTCGAACACGTGCCGGATCCTGAGACTGTGGTGGCGGAGGTGGCACGTGTGCTGCAGCCGGGCGCGGTTGCAGTGTTTGTTACGCCCAACAGGCTGACCTTCGGCCGGCCGGATGAGATTATCGATCCCTACCATTTCATCGAGTTCGACACCTACCAGCTGGACGATCTATGCCGCCCGTTTTTCGAGCGCATCGAGTCCTACGGAGTCTTCGGCTCGTCCCGCTACATGCAGTTCTTCGACGATGAACGCCGGCAGCTCACGGCTTTGTTGCGCAAGGACCCGTTGAAGCTGCGCAAACTGCTTCCCCGCAGGCTCAAGCAGTCCCTTTACGATTACAAGCTGAGCCGGGCACGGTCGAGCGGTGATAGTCCGGCCTCCGCCTTTACGCTGGAGGACTTCGAGTTGAGCACTCAGAATCTCAAGAACGCCTTGGATGTCGTTGCGGTCTGCATCAAAGCCCGGTAGACCCAAAGTTCATCGACATGGTCCGGCCACTCGCTCCCGCGCCCGCATCCGCTGAAGCCGGCAAGCGAGGAGGTTCGCCCGCCTGGCTGCTGACCTGGCTGCCCATGGTCCTGGCCATCGGGTACACCGGTTGGCTGGTCTCACAATTCGATCGTGTGATGCGGGTCATCCACGTGAACCCGGACGCGGCCTGGGCGCCCGTGCTGGTCGCCGATATGGCGAAAGGCACTTCGGGGGGCATCATCTTCGTCGGCGAGGCCGGCCATCTGACAACTATGTGGTTTTTGATGTTGACCCGGTCGCTCCCATTCCGTGATGTTCTTTGGGATTGGGCACCCTACCTGACATTCTTGGCCGGGCTCGGCCTTACGGCGTGGGCTTGCAAGCGGGTTGCCGGACTCTGGCCTGCCATGCTAACCCTCGCCCTGGGGGCCTCTGCTACGGCTACTGTGCTGTTGACCGTTATGGCCCAGGGCATCCGCGGCAACACGTTCTTCGCCGTCTCCTTCCTGGCCTTTGCCCTGGTCTGGCTGGCGCAGAGCGACGCCGCCCGCCTGAAGAGAGGCGGGATGTGGGCCGCGGTGGTTCTGGTCGCCGGGCTGACCCTGGCCTCCGACCCTCTATTTCTTGCAGTGGGCCTGGGGCCGATGGCTGGGGCGCCGGTGTTGGCCTGGCTGGTCGACCGCAGTCGGAGTATCCGCAACCTGGCATTGGGTGCCGTGGCGAGCGCCGCCGGGGCGGCGGTCGTCTCCAACCTAGCGTGGAGGGCAATGAGCTCGGCCGGTTTCCGGAAAAACTACCTGACGGAGGGTTACGAGTTCGCCCCCTATGAGCAGATGATCCTGAACGTTCGGGAGTTCACCAACCATCTGTTCGGGTTGACCAATGGCTACGTCTTCAACCAACCGGGCCTGTAGTTTACGTCTGCCCGGATAGTCATGGCGGTCGTCGCCGTGGCGGCCGCCGGTTACGGTCTTGCTCTGTTCGTCCGGTTGGTGTTTCGCGCGAAAACTACCGCAGGGGTCGATTTCACGCTGGTTCTCTACGTGAGCTTTTGGCTGCTGAGTGCTGCGGGAACCCTGGTCGCGTTCACGGTCAGCACCTTCCCGGCCGGGCCCTCAGACAGTTCCCGTTATGTGATTCCCGTCTTTTTTGCCCTGGCAGCGGTGGCTCCTGTTATGGGCCGGAACCGGGACTGGGGCCGATTGGCAGTGACGGCGGGGGCCCTGGTGTTTTGTGTCCTGAGCATCGCGAGCCGGGAGGAGGTCTTCGCCTACGAGAGGGTAGCGGGCTTCAAGGCGCTCTTTGACGAGGGCCCGGCGATAATCGACTTTGTGCAGAACCAGGGAGCGACCAAAGGATATGGAGGCTACTTCACCTCTCACCAGTTGACATTGATGTCGGACCTTGAGGTGTCTTCCTACCCGATCATTGCCTGCCACCAGCCTGAGTCGGACCGCCTCTGCCCATTCTCAGTCAACAGCCGTACCGCCTGGTATGAGCCGGAGGAGGGGATCAAGTCGTTCATCCTCCAGGACACCGGGGCCGCGCCATTCATCGCACCGGGTCCCCCCGCCGAACTCGGCAGTCCGTCGGCGGTGCGTGAGTTCGGTAGCCTGAAGGTCTTCGTGTTCGACTACGATGTCGCCGCCACATTCGCTCCGCCCTGTCTGCGCTCCGCAACGTTCACCTGTCCCCCGGAATGAGGACTGGGCGCAACCGGTTGGCCGGAACCTTCAGAGTTCCGGAAGGCGTCAACCCGGCGGCCTTCTTCAGCGCTCTGGCCGGGATGGCCATGATCAGTGCCGGCTTGGGGATACAGGCGATCCTGACGGCCATGCTCCTGGTCAAACCCCCGGCCCGCCACGTCGAGCAGTACACGCTGTACGGGGCGACCCTGTGGCTTCCCGAGTACGACATCCACATCTATCTCTTGGGGATCCTGTTGACCCTGGCGCTGACTGTTGCCGGCGCCGGGCTGTGGCAGATGCGCGTCTTCGCCGCCGGAATAGTCTCGGACCGCTTCCTTTTTGGGGTTGGGATCCGGCTGATGTTCACCGCTGTGCTGGCGACAGGCGCCTTCGGTGCTCAGTACATCTACGCCCGGACTTACGCTGCGCGGAGCGAGCCGGTGCCGTCCAGGTTCTTGATTGGGTTCGTGGCCGTAGCTCTGCTGTCAATTGGGGCTACCTTGATCGGCAAGCCCGACAAGCCCGACAATAGGGTATCGGAGTGGCTTTCGTCGCTAATGGCGCGAGTAGCCGACCGATCCTCCCGCAAGCTGTCGCCATGGGACCTCATCATCCCGGTGGTGATCGTCGGCCTGGTTTACGTTGTGGACTCGAGCATCCTTGCCGGCCGTTTCTGGCTGGAGGAGAGCCTGGTGCATTGGGACTACTTTGCCATGGGGCCGGCGCTGTCTGTTCGTCACGGGGTTGCCCTGGGTGAGGTTCATTCCACCTACGGCGTCGGTTGGCCGCTCTTCTTCGGCTATCTGTCCCACCTCGTCCCCCTATCGTGGGGCCGGCTGATCCAGCTGGGATCGGCTTACGCCTGCATTTACTTCATTGGGCTCTACGCCCTTCTTCGGCTGCTGGTTCGCCCGGCGGCGGCGGCCTTGGGTGCTGTCGTGCTGCTTTTGCATCTGATCCTGGGAATGGGCGAGATCAGCCTGTGGAGGCTTCCGTCGGTATCACTGCTGCGCTGGCCGATGGATGTTTGGTGCTTTATCGCCGTGGTGCTCCACTACAAGACCGGTAAGCGCGCGTGGGCGGTCGCGGCCGGGGCGGCAGTGGGTCTGGCGCTGGTTTTCGTCCTCGACACGGGCCTGTACCTGGCCGCCGGATTCGCATTTTACTGGCTATGCACGCTGGGGGTTCCCGAGGCGCGGAATCAAAAGCCGTGGTTTCTGCGGGCGGTTGCGGTAGGAGTCGTGGTATTCGTGGTGTTCACCGGCATCGCGTCGCGCGGAACCATCTTCGGATTCGACTTCTGGAGCCACTACGTAGAGACGGTGCTGGAGTTCGCCGGAGGATTTGGCATGCTTCCGCTGGCGACGGTTCCCAACATCCCGACTCTGATTGCCTTCGCAGCCTTTGCCTTTTCCGGCCTTGCGTTCACCTGCTACGCCCTAGTGAAGGCCATGTACCGCCGGGCAACGCCCATGGATGCCCTGATCGGGTTCCTTGGCCTGTACGGTTTGCTCTGCTTCATGCATTTCATTGGCCGTTCGGGTGACTACACCGTCTTCCGGCTATGGATACCGCTGGGGATCGTAGCGATCTGCCTTCTCGACCGGTTCTCGGGAGCCGTCGCCGGCCGGCTTCGTGAGCGTTGGGCCGGTACTCCGAAGGTCAGGACGCTTCTGGCCGGACCAGCCCTGTTTGCTTTCGCAGGTCTCGCGGTACTGGTAGCCGCCCCCGACAGCTACGTCGTCCAGCCCTTCCGGGAGTATCCCAACGCACTCAGCCACCTAATCAACCCTGTGAAAGATGAGCCGCTCTGCCTTCTGGAAGAACCGAGGGACATCTGCGGCATCCCCGCCAGGCTGGAGGACACGGCCGTGCAGTTCCGGCAACTCGCCGAACGTTTGCAGGAGATCCACTCAAAAGGTCAAACAATCGCCGCCATCGAGGAGACGGGAGCGATGGTCTACTTGGCCAGCGACACCCCCCCGTGGGGGCGGTACTCCCGGCTGTTCGTGAGTCTCCGGAGCAAGGAACAGCTTGCCCGGGCGGTGCAGGAGCTGGAAGACCATCCGGTCGATTACGTGCTTACCCGCAAGAAGGGGGAAACTGACGCCACCTACGAGTTGTGGCCGCTATATTCGTTCGGGTACGGCCAGAGGGCGGATTCTGTTCTGGCCGATTCATATGATGCCTTTAACGAGATCATCCAGACCGACTACGTCCTGGAGAGCACGATAGGGCCCTTCGAGATTAGGCGCCGGGTTTCGGACAGGTCCTAGACCTTGGAGCGGCTCCCAAAAAGCTGGAACGGCAGTGCCCGGTTCCAAAACACCCTCTCCATGGCGGACTCGAGCGGGGGACCAACGGGCAGATTGGTCACAAAAGGAGGGAAGAACCCAAAACGCTCCACATCCTGGGGACGCAGGCCGGCGCGCTCCATCGACGGGAAAATCACGTCCGGATACATCTTCCAGATTCCTTTTTCACCTTCCCAGCGCATCTCGGGGGTGAGGGTGATCTGTGCCCAGTACAAGGGGTTGAGCGGGTTGGGCTCCAAGAAGCAGACCGACCCATTGGTCTTGACCAGGTTGGCCGCCATCTGCATGCATGGGTCCAGCTGGTGGACGTGGTGGAGGACAAAGAAGCCGATCACCGCATCGAAGGTCTCGAACATTTCGGCAGGGGCATCCACCAGGTCAAAGCCGTGCGTGGGGATGTCGTACTTGCCGGCATTGATCGTTTGCAGCTGGTCCAGCAGCTGCGGCGATAGGTCGAGGCCCTCCACCTGAACCCCGAGCTCTGCCAGGATGAATGTGTAGCGTCCTAGGCCGCAACCGACCTCGAGGACCCTCATCCCCGGCTCGATAACGGCATACTTCATCATCCGCTCGACGTGCCGGCGAAGGTACACCGAGCCGGATCGGCGGAGCGTTCGATGGTCGGCTCGCTCAAAGTAGGAACGCTGGAACTCATTGTGGGCCTCGACTCCTTGACCGTCCCGCTTCAAGCGGTTGCCACCTGTCTGGTGGTACCAGCCTGAGCCGAAACCCCGGACGGCTCCACCCGGTCCGCGGGCCGGGCAACGCCGAGAACCGAAAGGCCAAACGGCAGATCGAACCGCTTGAGCAGTTTGCTCTCAGCCAGTGCAAAGCCGAGCAGGAGCCGGTTGAGGGGAGCAGGTACCGAGAAGTCGTCCGCTGAGTTCGTTTTGCGCAGCAGGGAACGGAGCTTGCGGAACGACCAGGCCACGGGCAACAGCCAGGAGTGGAAATAGCTGATGCGCTCCAGCACAAAGCCGTTCGCCGTCAGCTCGGCCGCCAGCCCGGCTCTGGTGTACCGGCGGTAGTGGCCCAGCACGTGGTCGGCGTAGCTCCACATCCATTGGAAGGCAGGGACGGTCACCACCAGAATCCCCTCGGGGTCCAGAACCTCGCGAATCTCCCTCAGCAGCAGTTCGGGTTGCGCATGGTGCTCGAGAACATCCAGCAACAGGACGCTGCCGAAGCAGTTGCGGGCGAACGGCAGGGAGGCGGCCTCCGCCTTGACCAAACCCTTTAGACCCCGGGCATAGGCGTGGTCCAGGGCGTGGTCCGAAAGGTCCACACCGAATGCGGGTACCGACAGTCCGGTTTCCAGCAACATCGCTCCGCCGCCACACCCAATGTCCAGACAGCGGCCGCCGTTGCCGAACTTATCGAGGGTGCCGGCCACTACCCGGCGCTTGGCGACGTACCACCAATGGAGATCCTCGGCGCTGTTCATGATCTCCATGGCAGGTGTACTGGGTATCCCCGGAGCGTGGATGTCACCTTTTCCTAGCTGACGGACGATTTTCAGGACATCTCGTGACATCCTCCAGGCGTCTCTGGACATCGAAAGGCTGCTGCCATCGGAGTGGGCCCACCGAACCGGGATCTCCTCAACCCGGTAGCCCAGCCGGGTAGCGAGCACAGCCAGCTCGGCATCGAAAGCGAATCCGTCCAGACGCTGATGTTTGAAGATGTGACGGGCGACCTCCCGCCTCCACAACTTGAGCCCGCATTGCGTGTCGCGAAACGGAATATCGGCCAACCGGCGCAGGTAAAGGTTGAATACCCGTCCCGCCAGCTCCCGGTACCAGGCCGGACGCACTTCGATCACCGATCCGGGCAGGGCCCGGGATGCCATGACCATGTCCGGACCTTCGAGGATGGCGCGGTACAACTCCTCGACCGCATCGGTTCCCGGGCTCAGGTCGGCATCAAAGGAGCCGACTACCGGTGAGACCGCGCGGCGCATGCCCTCGCGCACCGCGGCCCCTTTGCCGCGATGGACACCCCTCACCAGCTCCACGGTCATCCTGGGCAGTGCACGCTCTGCCCAGTCAGCGACGACAGCAGCGGTGCCGTCGGTGCTTCCGTCGTCCGACACGATCACCTGGAGGGAGATGCCGGAGGTCCGGGTAAACCTCTCCAACTCCTCCATGGTGCGGGGAAGGCGTGACTCTTCGTTGAATGTGGGTATTACCAGTGTCAGGTCGGTCAGCATGGTCTCATTGTCCAATAAACATCTCAATCGGCGTCGGTATAGCGATCCTAAGGCTCCGGCCATTGGTTTCCTACTCACGCTCACGCCGGATCGAATCGCCCGGGGAGAAACAAGGGTTGGCGCCGGTCGTTTCACCCAAAGTCTAAGGCGTTCACTTCCCGCGGCTGGACAACTCAATCGGCACGCAAGGTTCGCGACCACCCCTGGGCCTGCCGGCCCAGCCGGCCGGTGACCGGAGCGAGATTGGCAGCACCCGCGGCAGACCGGACGTAGTTTTCGCAGATTCTTGACATCCGCCTAGGACGGTTCACCCGAGTCATAAGCAATACTTGGTGCCCATGGGTCGCCGTAATCGCCCCCGGTCGCCCGGCGGTTTGTCACCAATCCTCAGATCCGGCCGCAGCAGCCGCCACGGCCACGCGCCCCGCGGCCTGATCCGAAGCCTCATCGCCCTGGGGGTCCTGGTAGCTCTGGTCGCCCTATCCGTAGGGGGGGTTTTGATTTACGCCAACATCAAGGTGAAGGGAAACCAGGAGCAGGTGGAGGTAGCCCCCAAGCCTGCCAACGAGCCCATGAACGTCCTGGTTCTTGGTTCGGATTCGCGGGAGAACCTGACCAGCGAGCAGCAAACCGAGTTCGGCGACACCGAGGTGGTGCCCGGGAGGCGGGCGGACACCATCATGCTGCTGCACCTCGACGAGGAGCGGGAGAAGGCGGTCCTGATCCACTTTCCTAGGGACCTCAGAGTTGAGGACCCGGATGGGGATCCGGTGAAGATCAACAGCATCTACGGGCTCGGGCCCGACGCCATGGTCGAAACCGTCTCCGAGTTCGCGGGTATGCCCATCCACCACTACCTGGAGATCGACTTCAACGGCTTCAACGACATCGCCGACAGCGTCGGAGGCGTGGAGGTCTTCTTCGAACGGGCGGTGCGGGACCCGGACTCGGGCCTCGATCAGCCGCAAGGTTGCGTCACCATCGAAGGGGACCAGGCGCTGGCCTTCGTGCGCGCCCGCAAGATCGACGACGACTTCGGGCGCATTCAGCGCCAGCAGCTGTTCATGAAGCTGATGGTCGACAAGATAGCTACCCCGGGGGTTGTGCTGCGCCCGGACCGGGTGATCTCGCTGGTCAACGTCTTCTCGCGGGCGGTGCGATACGACGCCGAACTTTCCCTCAACGACATCAAGACCATCGGCCTTCGGCTTCGCACCTTCAACTCGGGCAATCTGGACATGCGGGTGGTGCCCTCGGCGGGAGCTCGGCTGGACGGTGTTTCCTACGTGGTGGCCAACGAAATGCAGACCAAGGCGCTGTTCACCGCACTGGCCTCCCGCCAGCCGTTGCCCGACTACGGGCGAACCGGCGTCAGCGCGATAGACCCTGAGGACGTCCAGGTGAGCCTGCTCAACGGCACCGAGGTTGACAAGCTGGCGTTCAACGAGGGCGAGCTGCTGAAAGCCAAAGGGTTTCAGGTGCTGGAAACCGGCAATACCACGCCCCATCCGCTGACCACCGTCTATTACGCCGAGGGGTTTCAGGACCAGGGCCGGCTGCTGGCCAACACCTACGGCGGCGAGCTCAAAGAGCTGCCGGAGACCATTGAGGCCACGGGTCAGGTAGCGGTCGTGCTGGGCCAGGACTTCGCCGCCGGCCACTCGCAGGTGTCGCCATCCCCCGGCGCCACCCCGGCGGCCGACGCGCCGCCCCCTCCACCTTCGGCGCCGGAGGAGACCAGGCCGCTGGTCCATGCCTGCGACGAGTAACCCGTCTCCAAAATGTGGTTTCGCCGCGGTCGAATAGAGTAGTCGGCATGAAATCCAACATTCTGGTCACCGGCGGTGCCGGTTTCCTGGGAAGCCACTTCGTCCGGCTGAAGCTGAACGAGGGCTCCTGCTCGGTGACCAACGTCGACTGTCTCACCTATGCCGGTGACCAGCGGCGGCTCGCCGATGTCGCCGGCCGTGAGGACTACCGGTTCGCAAAGCTGGACATCGCCGACGAGGGGCCGATCCGCGACCTGGTCGCAGAGAGCCGGCCTCGGGCCATCGTCCACTACGCGGCGGAATCCCACGTCACCCGTTCCGAGAACGATCCCGACCGCTTCTACCGCACCAACGTGGAGGGAACCCGGGTGCTGCTCGATGCGGCAGTCGCAGCCGGGGTGCCCCGATTCGTCCATGTGTCGACCGACGAGGTCTACGGGTCGATTCTCGAGGGAGCATTCAAAGAGTCCGACAAGCCGGAGGGCACCGGCAACGCCGCCAGTCCGTACTCAAAGTCGAAGGCGCTCGCCGACGATCTTGCGCGCTCCTACTCCGACCGGCTCGAGGTCGTGGTGGTCCGTCCGACCAACGCCTTCGGTCCCTGGCAGTTTCCCGAGAAGGTTTTTCCCCGCTGGGTCACCCGCGGCCTGAGGTCCGAGCCGATGCTGGTGTGGGGAGACGGTCTCTACATCCGCCAGTGGCTCTACGCCGAGGACTTCGCCCGGGCGGTGGCGCTGGTCCTGGAGAAAGGGGAAAACGGCGAGGCGTACAACATCGGACCCGTGCACGATCCGGAGATCACCAACCTGTCGCTGGCGAAATGGCTGGCCGGTTACCTTGGGCTGCCTACCGACGCGGTCCAGATGACCGGTTACGACCGGCCGGACCACGACCGCCGCTA
>JAJCYF010000027.1 GCA_029263035.1 Actinomycetes bacterium | reverse complement strand
CTTCACCTTGCGCCAGGCCTTGCCCCGCCTTCCTGCGGCGTAAAGCGACGCCACGTCCTTCACCACCACCCCCTCGTGACCGGCGGCGATTGCATCATCCAGGACCCCTTGCGCCTCCTGGGGGTCCGAGGTGATCACGGCGGGCACCTTCAGATGAGGGGCGATACCCAGCAGGCGGGCCGACCGCTCCTCCAGCGGCGTGTCGAGCAGATCCTCGCCGTCCAGATGCAGCAGGTCGAACAGGAACGTGACGATCCCCTCGGGCGGAGCTCCAGCGTCGATCTGCGACACCGTCTCCTGAAAGGCGGCGGGACCGGCATCGTTCATCCACAGCGCTTCCCCGTCCAGCACGACCTGGGTGACCTCCAGGCGGCGGACCACCTCGACAATCCCAGGCAGTGCGGTTGTGATGTCGTTCAGGCCGCGGGTGTAGATCCGGACCTCTTCGCCCCGGCGGTGAATCTGGATCCGGATCCCATCGAGCTTCCACTCGACCGACGAGCGCTCGAAGCCGGTCACTGCGTCCTCCACGCCGGCGGAGGTGGAGGCGAGCATGGGCATGATCGGCCGGAACATCTCAAAGCCCACCTGGCGCAGCCCCGGCTCGCCCGAGGTCATCGCGATGGCTGCCGTGCCCGGAAGGTCGCCCGACAGCATCAGGGCTCGCCGGACCACATCCGCCGGAACCACCGACGCCTTCGCGATTGCTTCTACCATCACCCCGGCCAGGGATCCCTGCCTCAGCTCCCCGGTGAACAGGCGACGAAGAAACTGCGCCTCCGGTCCGGTCGCCCGGCCGAACAGCTCGCCGAGGATCTCCCTGCGCCTGCCCGCCGACCCGGCACCGGTGCTCTGCTGGATCTCGCTGATCGCACGGTCGACATCCATGATGGTGAGCGACGGTACGACCGCCGCCGGAGCTTCCACGCCGTACGACATCGACCATCCGATTCCCACCCGTCCCTGGCGGGGAACCCCGGCCAAAAACCCTACGGCGATGGCTATCTCCCCGGCATCCAGTGCCTGCAGCAGCTTTGCCAGGGTCGCAGACTTTGCCGACCTGGAACTTGTCTGGGCTACCTCAACCGAAGCAGCAGCCACGCCGGCGAACAGGCTCATGCCTAATGGCTACCACGAATCGTCGGGATCTTTCGATCAGGCGTCCGGATTCGATGTACCAGGGCACACATGCAATGCGAGAATTCCACCTGTCGGAGCTGGAAAGCCTACGCCGGGACCGGCGAGTTAAGGAGAAACCCATGACCAAGGTCAACACCTACCTGAACTTCCTCGGCAATACCGAGGAGGCATTCAACTTCTACAAATCGGTATTCGGCGGGGAGTTCACCTACCTGGTCCGGTTCGGCGACATGCCGATGGAGGGTGATCCGATTCCCGAGTCCGACGCACAAAAGCTCATGCACATCTCCCTGCCCATCGGAGACGACTTTGTGCTGATGGGAACCGATGCGCTGGAGTCGCTCGGTCAGCAGATTACGCAGGGCAACAACATCTACATCTCGGTCCACCCGGATTCCAGGGAGGAAGCCGACAGGATCTTCAACGGCCTTTCCGACGGAGCACAGGTCGAGATGCCGATGGCCGATCAGGCCTGGGGCGACTACTTCGGCAGCTTGAAGGACAAGTTCGGGACCGGCTGGATGGTCAACTTCGGCCAGCCCCAGGAGGCGTCCGGTACCGCCGGGTAGATCATCTGCCGGAGGTCAACCGTTTTCGTGCGACCGTTGGGCCGGGATTGTGCGACGCGTGTACAGAGAGACAAGGACGATCCCCGCCACCTCGAACAGCCAGAGGAACCAGATGAACCCGCTGGGGGAGCCGTCCGAGACCATCCCGATGAGACGGCCGGCAATCCCGGCACCCATCCCCATCAGGAAGATCCGGCGAAATCGCGTATCGGTGAAGATCTCCCGGCGGAAGTACAGGGCGAAGGCGCCGAAGCCAAACTCGATCGCTCTCAGGAATCGCATCTGGCTCATCAGGTTCGTGGCAACGTCCGGAGGCAGCGTGTCCGGATTCAACCCGGAGAGCAGCCTCAGGTCCAGGGGCGACAACATCACTCCCGCCGCGCCGGCCAGGACGAGAGTAAGCACATAGGCATAAAAGAAGAAGTAGGTGATCCGCCTCATTTCGATGAAAACCTACAGCAGGTGGAATCGACCTATGCGAAGATCCCCGCAATCAGCTCGTAGGAGCGCATCCGTGCCCGGTGGTCGTGGGTGATGGTCACCACCATCACCTCGTCCGCTCCGTATTCCGCGCCCACCTCCTGCAGGCCCGCCGCTACCTTTTCGGGGGAGCCGACCAGTAATCGCCGGGGCGGCCGCCTTCCCGCCGGCTCCTGGACCGCGAGAAACTCCAGAGCATCCTCAACCGAAGGCACCTCTTTGGATGCCCCCCTGGTTATCTGGATCCAAAGCGCCCGGTAGCTGGAGGCGAGCTGTTCCGCCTCCTCGTCGGTCCCGGCGCAGATCGCCGAGACGGCGACACATACCTCGGGCATCTCCAACCTGGCCGACGGCACAAACCTCTCCCGGTAGAGGTCGGCGATGAACTTTCCTTCCGGATTGATGAAATCGGCAAAGGCGTAGGGCATTCCGAGCTCCCCGGCCCACAGCGCGCTCTGCGGGGAAGAGCCGAGCAGCCACAGTTCGGGAAGCTCCGGCCAACCGGGAAGGGCCGGGATCTTATCGAAGGGGTGGGGCTCACCAAAGCCGTGAAGATATGCGACCAGTTCGGCGAGCTGCTCAGGAAAGTCGTCGGGCGCCGCCCGGGTCCGGTCACGCTGGAGAGCCAGCGTGGTGATCGGATTGGTTCCGGATGCCCTTCCAATGCCCAGGTCGATCCGGCCCGGATTCATACCGCTGAGGATGCTGAAGGTCTCCGCCACCTTGAGCGGGCTATAGTGCGGAAGCATCACGCCTCCGCTTCCCACCCGGATCCGGGAGGTGCGGGCCGCTATGGTTGCTATCAGCGCCTCCGGAGAGGCCCCGGCCAGCGTAGGCGTCCCATGATGCTCCGCCACCCAGTAGCGGTGGTAGCCGAGACTTTCGGCCAGCTGCGCCAGTTCGACGGTGTTCGCCAGCGCCTGGCTCCCCGTGGATCCGGAGGGTATGGGCGACTGGTCCAGCACGCTCAGCTTGGGCACGCTCATTGTCCATCCTAGGCCGGGTGCCGTCCTAGGATGTCTATGAGGTGGTTTCGCCACTCCATAGCGGGCAGCACCGCCGGCCAACGTCCCGTCAACTAAGTTGCCCGCTAGATGTCGTAGGCGCTGATGTAATCGCCGAAAATCCCCGGCCGTCCCGGTCGGCTCGGACCCCAACCGAGCGGGGAGGCCCGAGGACGCTACTATTTGTACGGTTCGTCGTAGGAACGGGAGCAGTCATGGCCGGAGGCAAGGCGCGTTTGCCGCCGCGGTGGTTCGTGGTGACCGCGTGGCACACGCACCGGGCGATCGTCCGGTCGAGCGGCGGGCGTAAGGGGTTGTGGCCCCCCCGTCCCGGTAAGTGGGGCGCACTGCGGCTGACTACCCGCGGCCGCCGCAGCGGCGATCCCAGAAGCGTGATCATCGGCTACTACGAGGATGGGCCGAACCTGGTTTCAATGGCAATGAACGGCTGGGGCCCGGCCGAGCCGGCCTGGTGGCTGAACCTGCAGGCCCACCCTGAAGCGTCCGTCGAGCTGGCCGGCGGAACCCGGACCGAAGTGCTCGGGAGGGCTGCCGTGGGCGAGGAACGTGCACGTCTGTGGCAGCGCTGGCGCGAGCTGGACAGGAACCTGGACGGATACGCTGCACGCCGCCCGCACGAGACGGCGGTGGTCATCCTTGAGCCCCGGGTTCCCGCAGAGTGAGCCGTCTTCTCCAGCAGACAACCTCGGCAGACATGCCCCTCGCACGAACCGGGAGGAACCCGGTAACCGTCGCTGGACCTAAGAACCTGTAGGATCGGCCGACTGTTTGATTGAGCAAATGACCAGATCACGTCCAGTGCCTGACTGGGACCGAGTGGGGGCCAAATGGAGAAGCGCAATTTTGTAACGATCCCTCTAATGATGCTTCTACTTGCCTTGCTGATGGTACCGACCGCTGCGGCGGAGGTTGTTTGTGAAGAAAATGGCGTAGGAGGAATCACCTGTGCGAATGTGGACCTCACCCTGGGTGTGGACGTAGTCGCGAGGGACGGAGGTGAAGGCGGCTCCAGCGGCAACGGTGGAGACGGCGGGGAAAGCGGAACTGGCGGCAGAGGCGGTGCCGGCGGGGAGAGTGGAGACGGAACCGGCGGCAGCGGCAACGGCGGGTCCGGCGGCAACGCAGTGGCCGGCGCCGGTGGCTCGGGCGGCAGCAACGGCGGCAACGGCGGAGGAGGGGGTGCTGCCGGAGGCAGCGGTGCCTTTGCCGGTGCCACCACTGGAGACGGTGACGGAGGCGGCGGGGCCGGCGGGCAGGGAGGCGACGGCGCGTGCGACGGCAGCGGGACCGACAGCGCCGGATGCGACGGCGGGTCCGGCGGCAACGCAACCGCCGGCAACGGCGGTCGTGGCAACGGCGGCGAGGGGGTCTCTGGTGACGCCGGAGCAGGCGGCTCTGGCGGTGCTTCCGGCGACGCCGGTGACGGCAGGGCCAGCGGCGATGCAGGATCCGGTGGCGACTCGTGCGCCTTTCTTCTTACCGGCGATTGTGCCGGTGACGGCGGCGGAGGCGGAGGCAACCCCTTCTGGCTTTGCCATCACGCTCAAGTCCCCGGGGACCAAAGGGCCGTCCTTGGTCCCTTCGACTCCCCGGACGACGTACCTCCGGGACACCTCGGTCATGTCGATGACTTCGTACTCCAGGCAGAGGACCGGGAAGCAGCCGAGACGATCTGCTCAGATAGTGATCCTTGAGGTCGATGGTCCTTAGCAATAATTCGAGCCGGCTCCCCTTCGGGAGCCGGCTCTTTTGTACCTATTGCGCCACCGCCTGCCTCATGACCTCGGCTGACTTTGCCCGGTCTGCCCGATGCCGGGCGTACACAAAAGACCCCCGGCAATGCCGGGGGTCTCTCAGATGGTTGCGAGGATAGGATTTGAACCTATGACCTTCGGGTTATGAGCCCGACGAGCTACCAGACTGCTCCACCTCGCCCAACTAGGTTAGCACAAGGCCGGACAACGGCTTCCGGGTGAGCGTCCTACTCCTGGCTCCGGGCCCTCTCGAGCGCTTCCTTTGCCCGCTCCAGCTCGGATCCGTAGGTCGCCCAATCGCCGTTGCGGGCAGCCGTCTCGGCGGCGTTTAAGGCATCCGATGCCTGCTGCAACAGCTCGTCCCTTGACTGCGTCCCCGGGTCTGCAGGAGTGGCGGGCGGTGCCGCCGGCGGTGCTGGAGCCGGTGCGGGAGGGGCGGCCGGATCTACAGGCAAGTCCGGAGCCGGAGTCACGGTCGGCCTGCCCTCCAGCAGGGCGGCCAGCGCATCCTCCAGTGTCGGCGCCATTTTGACATCGTCGTTGGTGGCGAGGATTACGTACTTCAACTCGGGAATTGCGTTGTTGCTGGCCTGCAGGAACAGCGGCTGCGAGTACATGATCGAGTTGCCCACCGGTATCACCAGCAGGTTGCCCAGAATGACGTCGCTGCCGCTCTGCTCGAGCAGGGTGATGGTGCGGGAGATCTCTTCATTGGCGTTGATCCGCGAGTGGATCTGCCCGACGCCGCCGGTCTGGACGCCGCTGGGGAACCTGAAGTCGACCAGCTCGCCGTACTGTTCCTGGTCCGACTTGGCCGCCAGCAACGACACCATATTCGGCCGGTTCCGCGGGTTCATCGGCAGGATCATTACGTACTCCTCGCGGTCGGTGTCCGGCAGGCGCATCAGCACGTAGTACGGCTCCAGCTCCTGGGTGGCGTTGCCGGCGCCGCCGGTACCGCGCATGGGGTTCTCAGGGATCACCCACTCGTCCTCCCGCTGGTAGAACTCGGTCGGGTCGATCATGTGATACCTCTGGTAAACGCTCGCCTGGACCCGGAACATGTCCTCCGGGTACCTGACGTGCGCCTGCAGGTCGGCCGGCATCTCGTCCTTGTCGGTCAGGAGCGACGGAAAGGCCTTGCCCCACGCCTGGATGAGTGGATCCGTCTCGTCCCAGACGTAGAACCTCATTGTTCCGTCATAGGCGTCCATGGTTACCTTCACCGAGTTACGCATGTAGTTCTCAGTCCCCAGGATGCTGGGGTCGCCCTCGCTGGCTCCCCCTCGGATCCGGGTCCTCTCGCTCAGGTTCACGCTCTGGGAGTAGGGATACATGTTGGAAACCGTGTAGGCATCCACAATCCACATGATCTTGCCCTCGGAGACCACGGCATAGGGGTCACCGTCCAGTTCCAGGAACGGCGCGGCCTTGTTCACGCGCTCGCGGATGTCACGGTTGAAGATCACCCGGGAGTCCCCGTCGATCAGTCCGCTGATGGCCAGGTTGACGTCCCGGAACCTCCAGGCGAACGCGAGCCGGCGGAACAGGTGCTCCAGGCGAACCCCCGCCTCGCCGTCGTAGACGGTGGTCTCGTTGCCGGCGGGGGCGGTGTAGTCCAGCTCCCGCTGGTCGGTGTTGATAACCGAGTAGGTGGCGGGCCCCTCACCAAAGTAGATGCCCGGCTGCGTCAGCTCCAACTCGGGGGCGTCGGTAACCGGAGGGATGTCCCGGAGGAGCAGCGCTGGCGCCCCTTCGCCGGTGCTTTCGTTGGTCGGGCTGGCGACTGCGCCGAAACCATGGGTGTAGACAAGGTGGTCGTTCAACCAGGAGCGGTTCTGCAGGCTCGTGACGTCCAGCTCCCGCAGCGCCAGCATGAGCTGCCGCCGGTCGGGTCCCAGGTTGTACCGGTCCACATCGACGTCCTGGAACTTGTAGTAGGTCCGAATCTCCTGGAGCTGGCGGAACGCCCTCATCAGCGTTTCAGGGTCCCAGAGACGGACGTTGTTGAGGGTGGTCTGGTTCTCCGCCACGCTTTCGGCGCTCAGCCCCGGTTCGATCGGGAACTCCTGCACCTTCATCGCATCCAACCCGTAGGCGGTTCTGGTCGCCTCGATGTTGTACTCGATGAACTCCTGCTCTCGCTGCAGCTC
>JAJCYF010000026.1 GCA_029263035.1 Actinomycetes bacterium | reverse complement strand
GACATCGCCGCCAGCGTGGTCGTGACCCCGGAGCTGATGTTCCTGGACGAACCGACCACCGGCCTGGATCCCCGCTCCCGCAACCAGGTCTGGGAGATCATCCGGGCCCTGGTAGCCGGGGGAACCACCATCCTGCTGTGCACCCAGTACCTGGAGGAGGCGGACCAGCTGGCCGGCGGCATAGCGGTCGTGGACCACGGACGGGTCATCGCCGAGGGCACCCCGGCCCAGCTCAAGTCGTCGGTCGGCGCCGGGACTCTGCAGGTCCGGCTGTTCAAGCCCGAACAGCGCCCGGAGGCCGCCGAGCTGCTGACCCGGCTGCTCGGTCCGGTCACCCTGCAGGCCGACCCCGCGTCCCTGACGGTTGCCTGCTCGGATGCCCACCGGGCGTCCGCCGCCATCGCCGGCGTCTCCCGCTCCGGGATTGAGGTCGCCGACTTCTCGCTCGGCCAGCCGAGCCTGGATGAGGTGTTCCTGGCCCTGACCGGTCACCCGGCGGAACCCGAAGCCGCCCCCGCCGGAGCCGCCTGATGGCCGTCGAGACCGATAGGGCCGACGCCGGGACCACCGATGAGGCGGCAGTCCGCAAGGCCATCTCCTCCACGGTCCGCCCGGCGAGAGCCACCTCCCTTTCCGCCGCGCTGACCTTCGGCTGGCGGGGGATGCTCAAGATCAAGCACGTCCCCGAGCAGCTGATGGACGTCACCATCACCCCGGTGATGTTCGTGCTGATGTTCACCTACCTGTTCGGCGGCGCGGTGGCCGGATCGACCGCCGAGTACCTGGACTACATCCTGCCCGGGATCCTGGTGATGTCCGTGCTGTTCACCACGGTCTACTCCGGGGTGGCCCTCAACACCGATGTGACCAAGGGTGTCGGAGACCGCTTCCGCTCGCTGCCCATCTGGCGGCCGGCTCCCCTGGTGGGGGCCCTGTTGGGCGACAGCGTCCGCTACGTGCTGGCCGGCCTGGTGATCTCCATCGTCGGCCTGGTACTGGGCTTTCGCCCCGACGCCGGCCTGGGCGGGATGGCGGCGGCGCTGGCTCTGGTGGTCACCTTCTCCTTCGCGCTCTCCTGGGTCTTCACCACGCTGGGACTTCTCCTTCGGACCCCGAGCGCGGTGCTCAACGCCGGGTTCATGGGCATCTTCCCGCTCACCTTCATCTCGAACGTCTTCGTAGATCCCTCGACGCTGCCCGGCTGGCTGGAGGCGTTTGTACACGTCAACCCGATCTCCATCCTGTCGTCGGCCAGCCGGGGCCTCATGCACGGCAACGCCGAAGGAAGCGACATCCTGGTGGTGCTGGCAGTGGCAGTGGGGTTGACCGCAGTCTTCGCCCCGCTCACCACCCGGCTCTACCGGAAGGGGTAGGGCCGGGAAGCCATCCCGCAGCCCCTGGGTCTAACTCAACTGCCTTTACGGCCCATGGCGGCACCGAAGACGATACCGATCGTGATCCCGAGACCCATACCCATCGCAAGGTTGTCCAGCGCAATCCCGAGCGCCGCCCCGATGGCGACACCGATGGCGATCCCGGACCCCATCTTCTGGTTCCCGGGATCCCCGTCGTCATCCGGATCGGGCGTGCCGTCATCTGCCATGGTCTGCCTCCCTTAGGTTCCGAAGTCCCGGTTGGCGAAGGTCGCCAGCGCTACCGGCACCGCCAGCACCACCACGGCCGCCAGCAGCCCGACGCCGCCCACATCCCAGCCGTTCATCAGCGGCTTGTTGCCCAGGTACCAGGCGAAAGGAGACAGGTCCGCCATCCACTCTCCCCCCTGAATCTGGGGGCCTATGGCGTGGGCCATGTAGGCGATCACCGCCAGGGCCGCCGTGCTGCCCAGCGCCACCGCCCGCCGTCCGGTGGCGGCGCCGACGGCGAACGCCACCGAGCCGAACGCCATGGCGAACAGCAGCAGCCCCACACTCATCGCCAGCAGGTTACCGAGCTCCACATCCAGATCCAGGGCGAAAATCAGCAGCAGCGAAGCCGCCACCACCGGGATCACCAGCAGCACCAGGTCTATTGCCACGGCCAGCCAGCGCTCCCCCACCAGGCGCATCCGGCCGATCGG
Source organism: Actinomycetes bacterium (assembly GCA_029263035.1). GTDB lineage: Bacteria > Actinomycetota > CADDZG01 > JAHWKV01 > JAHWKV01 > JAJCYE01. The sequence goes on along the minus strand of JAJCYF010000026.1, from coordinate 5,156 downwards.
GTGAGCCAGCTCCAGCTCCAGCGAACCCGCCTCCTCCTCGCCGGCGATAAGGCGCGCCCCGGTGGAGATGCCGAAGACCAGCAGCAGGATCGGCGCCAGCAGGCCGAACACCGTCGCTCCGACGTAGCCGGCCGCGCTGGTGATCTGGTCGTAGCCCAGCGCCTCCGCCACCCCGGCCGGCATGCTGTCGATTACCTCCTGCATCGCCGGGCTGGAGCCGATTGAGGGGTAGAAGCTGATGTAGAACGCGGAGACGGCAAACAGGGCGCCGCCCCAGACCAGCAGCGACCGCCGCTGCTCTTTCAGGACCCCGGTCAGAACCGGCATAACGTCAGCGGACATCGGTTGCCTCCTCGGTGCGGTAGAAGTCCAGGAACAGCTCCTCCAGATCACGGTCCTTCGCCGACCAGCCCACCACGTGGTGGCGGGCGGCGGTCTTCAGCAGGGCGTTGGGCTCGCCCTGCAACAGGCAGGTGACCCGGTGGTCGGTCACCTCAACCTCGCTCAGCCCCGGAAGGCGGGTGAACTCCTCTGCAGACACAGGGGAGGCAAAGCGCAGCTCCACCCACTGACCCGCCCGGCTGCGCAGGTCGTCGATCGAAGAGATGTCCACCATCTTGCCGGCCCGCAGGATCCCGACCCGGCCGGCGATCTCCTCCACCTCGCTCAACACGTGGGAGGACATGAAAACCGTCGATCCCCCGGCGACCGCCTCGTGAACCAGCGCCATCACCTCCTGCTGCAACAGCGGGTCCAGCCCGCTGGTCGGCTCGTCAAGGATCAAAAGCTCCGGGCGGTGCATGAACGCCTGGGTGACGCCCACCTTCTGCTTGTTCCCCTTCGAAAGGCTCTTGATGGGTTTGTCCAGGTCCAGCCCGAAGCGCTTCGCCAGCGGCTCGATGAGATCCGCCCCCGCTCCGGCGCGCAGCTTCGCCAGGTGCGCCAGGTACTCTCCCGCCTTGCGCTTTGGCGGCAGGACCAGCTCCCCCGGCAGGTAACCGATGCGCCGGCGCAGATCCGGTCCCCCTTTCCGGGGACGCCGGCCCAGGACCTCCACCGTTCCGGAGGTGGGACGCAGCAGGTCGAGCATTATCCGGATCGTGGTCGACTTACCGGCGCCGTTGGGGCCGATGAAGCCGAACACCTCGCCGGGCTCTACCTGCAGGGTCACCCCGGAGAGCGCCCGGGTCTTGCCGTAGTCCTTGACCAGTTCCTCCGCCCGTAGGGCCGGCTCGCCGCTCATCAGCTCCTCCTGTCATTACAATCCTTCAATTGGTCTTCGTCCAGCCCGGCCACCGCCTTCTCCCAGCGGTCGTCGGCAAATAGTCCATGGGTGAACACCTCCAGCGCCGGCCTGCCCCACTTTAGGATCGCGGCCCGGTCCCCCAGCAGGTCCACCCCCATGAGGCGCTTGACATGGGAGTGCAGGGCTATCGATCCGAGCTGCCAGATGCACAGCAGGACCGCTCGCTCGTAGGGCATCTCCGAGGGCCTGAGGGTTCCCGCCTCCACCCCCTCCTCCATGTAGTCCACGGCGTCGGCCACAATCGTGTCCACCAGGGCCTCCACCCCGGGGGAGCCGTCGACAAGCATCCGGGCGACGTAGCGCAGCAGCGGCTGGGTTTCGTCTGCGGTTCGCAACAACTCCAGAGGGTCCGGGGGACCTGCGGTCATTGCCTCCTGCTTGGTCGCCCGGACCACGGCGGCGACGTGCTCGTCGCAGACCTGACGCAGGCCGGCTTTGGAGCCGAAGTGATGGACCACCAGGGCCGGGGAGACTCCTGCGGCGGCGGCGATCGCCCGCATGCCGGTTCCGTCGAACCCCCGATCACCGAACAGGGTGATCGCGGCATCCCGGATGCGCGCCCGGGCGGTCACATCCGGGCGCAGCACGGGGGGAGTCGCCTGTACTGAACACATGTACAGTATGCTAACCGATCGTTCAGTCGGCCGGCAACAACCTCACCTCGCGGCCCGCAGGGTCCGAATCCGCTGCCAGGAAACCCAGCAGTCTTAGACCTTCGTCGACCAGCGCCTGCGTCTGGGTGTCCGGCAGTTCCACAATGGGCCGGAGAAGCAGGACCGCGCTCTCGGGGCTCCTTCCCACCTTCCATGTGCCGGCGGCGAACCCGTCCACCGTGAACATCGACCAGCTGACGGCCTTCCCGCTTCGGCCGGCGGTGTTCCATACGTTGGTGACCCCGGCGCCGAGCTGTTCGGGAGTCATGCGAGACCGGTCCTCATGGGACAACAGCAGGTTGTCGAACTCCGGGAGAAACCGGGGCGGTGCCGGCGTGCCGGCATCGGGCCTGGGCGCGTCCGGCAGGTCGAACAACTCCCGGCCGGCGTAATCCCGAAAGCTCACCAGACGGGGCCGAAGCCGCTCGAACACCTCCTTGAGGCCGCTCACGCCGGACCAGGTCCGCGCGTCCGCGACCGCAGCCGGGCCGAAGGCTGCCAGATAGCGCAGGACCATCTGATCGACGGTAGCCGGCGTGAGATAACCGGCAGGCGCCCAGCGGGCGGGGCCTGTTCTGCCCCACACCCCGCGGGGCGGAACCTGGATCAGGGGAATGGTGTAAAGCAGGAACGACATGGCGTCGGCGTCCTTCTCCGGCCAGCGCTCCTGGAGGATCCGGCGCAGTTCCCCACGAGTGCGCGGCTCCTCCTGAAGTGCCGAGATGCAGGCCTGCCGGACCTCCTCCAGCAGGTCGCCGGTGACCCCGGCACCAAACGACCGGCCATTTAGAAAGGTGCGGTCCAGCAACGGCTGCACCAGAGGGCGCAACGCACCGAAGTCACCGGCGCCCGCCAGGTGAATAGTTCCTCGGAACAGCGTGCCCCGCACCGCACTGCGGTCCCACAGGAGGGCTGCCAGCTCGTTCGGGTCGAAGCCTTCGATCCGCGACCAGAGCCCCAGGTAGGGGTCCAACGGCTCCTGTGCTTGCATGCCCACCAGGTGGTCGATCACCTCCAGCACCGGGCGCTCCACCCGTTCCAGAAGCATTTGCCGGGCCAGGGTGGCCCGGTTCAGCTCCCGGTTGCTCAGGGCCGGCGTTTCTGCGGTTGCGAAAATGCTGTCCTCCGAATCAAGTGTCTGAAGGGTAGGGCGGAATGCGGTCAGGAATTGACCTCAATACGGCCCGGCCCGGGAAAGTGATTCAGCCGCTGCGAGAAAGTTGTAGCTTGGCGCGATGAGCGCGGTCATCGACATCACGGGTATTTCGAAGTCCTTCGGCGCAGTCCGGGCGCTCGACAAGCTGGACCTTTCGGTTGCGGCCGGAGAGGTGCACGGCTTTCTCGGACCGAACGGCTCCGGCAAGTCCACCACCCTGCGGATCCTGTTGGGTCTGATCCGGGCCGACGCCGGCCAGGCCGTGGTGCTGGGCATGGATCCGTGGCGCGACACCGTGCCGTTGCACAGCAGGCTGGCGTACGTGCCGGGCGACGTCAACTTGTGGCCGGGCCTTACCGGCGGCGAGGTCATCGATCTTCTGGGACGCCTGCGGGGCGGCCTGGATTCCGGCCGCAAGGCGCAGCTGGTCGCCCAGTTCGACCTGGACCTGACCAAAAAGTCCCGCACCTATTCCAAGGGCAACCGGCAGAAGGTGGCGCTGATTGCAGCTCTGGCCTCCAACGTCGAGCTGCTGATGCTGGATGAGCCCACCGCCGGCCTGGACCCGCTGATGGAGGAGCAGTTCCGGGACTGCATCCTTGAGGAGCGTCGGCTGGGCCGCACAGTGCTGCTCTCAAGCCACATCCTGGCGGAGGTGGAGGCGCTCTGCGACCGGGTCAGCATCATCCGGAACGGCCGCACGGTGGAGAGCGGCACGCTGACCGAGCTTCGCCATCTCTCCCGCACGACGGTCAGCGCCGAGACGGTCCACCCACCGGTTGGGCTGGCGCTTCTACCGGGGGTGCACAACGTGTCGGCACAAGGCCACCGGGTGGAGCTGGAGGTGGACCCCGGCCACCTGGACAAGCTGCTGGGGGAGCTTACTCGCCTGGGAGTGGTGAGCCTGATCAGCCGGCCGGCGACGCTGGAGGAGCTGTTCCTCAGGCACTACTCGATCGAACCCGCCCCGCAATGAGCCGGTTCGCCGGGACGGGAAAGCTGATCCGGCTGGGGCTGCGGCTCGACCGGCTGCGACTTGCGCTTTGGGTCGTGGGGGTCGGGGCGCTCACCTACTTCACGGCCTCGGCTTTCCGGGAGCTCTACCCGACGGTAGAGTCCCGCACCGGTTTCGCCGCCACCCTGGCCGGCGCCCCGGCGCTGGTTGCGTTGACCGGCCCGCCGTTCGACCTGACAACGATCGGCGGTCTGACCGCATGGAGGATCGGCGGATTCGGCCCGGTGATGCTGGCAATGCTCGGAATCTTCACCGTGGTCCGGCATACCCGGGCGGAGGAGGAGAGCGGGCGGGTTGAGCTTATTTGCGCGGCGCCGGTCGGCAGGCTGGCCCCTCTGACCGCCGCGCTCGCGGTGGCCCTGGGGGCCACCGCAACCGTCGGCGTCATGGTGGCCGCCGGCCTGGCGTCGCTGGGTGAGGACCCGGCAGGAGCAGCGGCGCTCGGGCTCTCCTTCGCCGCCGCCGGGTGGCTGTTCTGTGGCCTGGCCGCGTTCGTCGCCCAGCTGACCCAGTCGAGTAGAGCCGCCAGCGGCTTTGCCGGTGCCCTGCTGGGACTGTCGTTCGGCTTGCGGGCAGTCGGCGACAGCCCACCGAATCTGGAGTGGATGTCCTGGCTGTCGCCGATCGGCTGGAGTCAGCGGGTCCGGCCCTTCGCCGGTGAGCGATGGGAGGTTTTGGGCCTGTCACTGGCCGTATGCGCGGTTGCGGTCGCCGCGGCCTACGCCGTCACCGCACGCCGGGACCTGGGGGCCGGGCTGATTCCCCCCCGCCCCGGACCCGCCGCGGGCAAGCCGGCACTGGGGACCGCCTTCGGCCTGGCCTGGCGCCTGCAGCTAGCGACCCTGTCCACCTGGACGGTCGGGCTGGCGATCCTGGGGCTGGCCTTCGGTGCGATTGCCGAAAGCATTGGAAGCCTTTTCGACGACAACCCGCAGCTGAGACAGATCATCGAGCGGCTGGGTGGCAGCCCGGACCTGACCGATGCCTTCTTCGCGTCGTTGATGGGACTTGCAGGCCTCCTGGCAG
>JAJCYF010000025.1 GCA_029263035.1 Actinomycetes bacterium | reverse complement strand
AGCAGGCCCTTGGTAGCCTGGCTCGGCCCCTCGTCCGCCTGCGCGACCGGGTCGCCGGCGTCCGGGGCCTGCCCACCCTTTCCTTCCGCCCCCGAGACGTCCAGAGGGCGGGACTCCTCCAGCTCGGGGGAGTACTCCCGGGTGGCGGTGCATGCATTGTCCTGGAACGGCGGCGTGTCGTTGATCGGCACGAACAGGTACTTGTCGCCGCGGCCGAACGACCGGTCCACCGAGGTGATGCTCTGGGGATCGCCCGGTCCTCCCCGGACCTCCACCTGCTCGGGCAGCGGCCCGCCCTTCCACACCTCGTCGACCAGAACGGTGGCTATCCGGTCGCCGCCGTCGACGGCCACGACGGTCCCGGTGAATACGGTGCTGGAGGCGGCCAGGCTTTCGGTCAGGGGAAGCTGCACCGCACACGAAGCCACGGCGGCAGCCGGGAAGGCGGCTACCAGCATCGGCGTGAGCAGCCCCACGGTGAGGGCACGAAGAGTTTTCATGGCTGTTGGACGGATGCTAACCCCTCGGGGGTTCCGTCAGCCGCCGCCCGGGTCCCGGTTGGAGAACCCGAAGATTTCGATACAACGGATGGCAGCCGCGATGTTGCCCTCCACCCGGGCTACCCCCGAAACGATCACGTCCAGCGGGTTCGCCTGCCCGGCGGCTATCGCCAGGAAGGTCCTGACGTCGGTCGTCAGAGTGAACGCCGGGTCGGGAGCCCAGCCCTGGGCAGTCTGCACCTGCTCACCGGTGACCGTGACGTTGAATGCATCGCCGTCGATGACCATCTGGTAGGTCTCACCGACGCCGCGGGCCAGCTCGGGACGGAAGGTTGCCCGCATCGCCAGAGCCGCCCATCCCGGCGCCCGGGGGCCCTCGGACTCCTCGGGCATCGGCCTGGGAAAGCCGAAGATCTCGACACACCGCAGCGCCGCCTCCTCACTGCCCTGCACCACCGCCTTGCCCTGGGCGGCCGCCTCCATGGGGCTGACCTGGCGGGCACCCATCGCCATCAGGGTCTCCACGTCGGTCGAGATCACCAGGTCCGGGCGGCCCTCGGAACCCTGGTAGGTGTGGAGGCTTCCGTCTTCGACCCGGAGCTGAAAGGTGTCCTCGTCGATGCGGAACTCGTAGATCTCCCTCACCCCGGCGGCGGCCCGGGCGTTGAAGGTCGACCGCATGGCAAGCACCCCCCAGCCCGGCCGGAGAACGTCCTCCGCGGCCGGGGCATCCATGGTCTCCATGCCCCAGCGGGCAAGCTCCAGAAGCGCCGGCTCGAGCTTGATCCCCCGCTCGGTGAGCTCATAGACGACCGCCCCGGAGGGCGGCGGAAGCTGCCGCTTTTGCACCAGCCCCTCGGCCTCCAGGTCCTGAAGGCGTTTCGCCAGAAGGTTGGTGCCGATCCCCGGGAGCCCGTCGAGCAGGTCTTTGTAACGCCGGGGGCCGAGCATCAACTCTCTGACCAGTAGCAGCGTCCAGCGCTCCCCGACCAGATCCAGGGCGCGGGCAAGGCTTTCAAACTGTCCGTAGGTTCGCTTCCCCATAGCTGGGCAGTGTAGACCGCTCCCCGAAGCCCGGCTCTCCCGCCGTCAGGCGGGCTGCCGGGAGGTCACGGCTTCGGCAAGGAACGGGATCACCGCCTCCTGAACCGCCTTCGGGTTGTCCACGAACGGCCAGTGACCGCTCCCCTCCAGCATCACCACCTTGGCGTTCGGAAAGGTTTTGCGCTGGCCGTCTGCCTGTTCGTGTCCGATGTAGGGGTCGTTCTTGCCCCAGATCACCAGCACCGGCCGGTCCAGCGTGCTCAAAACCGCACGAAGCTGCTGAAACTGCGCCTCCGGATGCCGGCTGGCCCGGTAAAGCTTCAAGACTGCCCGCTTGGTGCGGGCGTCAAAGTCGGCGTACATGCGGTCAAGGAAGTCCCGGGGGAGACCACCGGAGTTGCCGTGCCGCAGCAACAGCCGGAACGCCGGAGCAGTGGAAGCGGCGTTGAACAGCTCCCCCACAACCGGGGTCTGCCAGATCTTCGCCAGGTAGTGCCACCGGTAGCCGAGCAGAACGCCGGTGTTGATGAGGGTGGCGCTGGCGTAGGCGGCGGGGTTTGCAGCGGCCCACGCCAGCGCCCACGGTCCGCCGAAGTCATGGGCGACCAGGTGGGCCCGGTCGATCCCCAGTTCCACCAGCATCTTTCCCAGGTGGGCGGCGTAGCCCTCAACCGTGTAGTCGAACCCTTCGGGCTTGCCGGCTCTGCCGAACCCGGGCATGTCGAGCGCCACCGCTCTGGTGAGCTTGCCCGCCTCGCCGACCAGGCCGGCGAAGTCCTCCGACGAACCGGGGTTGCCGTGGACGAAAACCACGGCCTCACGGGCGCCCTGGGGGCCGGACTCGATGTAGGGCGAAACGATGCCCGCCACCTCCACGCTGTTGCGCCTGAGACCTATGGGCTCCGCCGGGGTCATCACCTGCCGGGCGAGGGTGCGGTTCCGGCGAATCTCGTCCCGGTCGGGTCGCGAGCGCAGGTTCACCATCGCCGCTCGCCCCATCGTCACCGGCGAGATCAGCTTTTTCACCGGGATTATTCGGCCGCCGAAATCGTGGATCACGTTAGCCAGCTTGGGATCCCTCGCCGCCGCCGAGAACAGCAGCTTCTCCGCCGGGTTGTAGCGCCGGTTCAGGCTGTACTCGCTGGTCATGAGGAAGTGCGCCAGGATCTCCTTTCGTACGACGGCCCGGTACCGCCCGACGGCTTTCTTGAGTTCAGCCCGGTTGCCCAGGTGCGCGGCGGTACTCTCGACCAGCCACTCGGCCTCCTGGAACGCCCAGCCGCAGCCGACCCCGAACAGCGGGTCGGACGCCACCAGGGCGTCGCCGGCAAACGTCAGCCCCTCCGGCCCGGGGCTCCTCCAGAAGTTGGGCAGGTCGACCGCGCCGATGACTTTGGAGATCTGCTTAGCGTTGGTGAGATCCGGCCCGTCGGGGAGGCGCTCAAAGGAGCGGCGGAGGTTGCCGGTGAGGTCCTTGCGGAACCAGTCGAGCTTCTGCTTGCGGCCGAACATGCAGGCCAGCACACTGACGCCGTCCTCGTTGGGGAACACGTAGGCGACGTCGGGGTCCAGAAACCAGGTCCGGGCGGCGTTTGTTCCCGGGTTGGGGATTCCCTCGAAGTAGGCAAAGTAGCCGGAACGCTTGTTCGGAATCTCCCGGGCCCCCACCCCCGCCAGCCCGGCCACCTTGGAGTGGCGCCCGTCGGCGGCGACCACCAGCGCGGCGGAGACCGTGGACAGGTTCCCCTCGGAGTCCCGAATCTCGATGCCGATCACCCGCTCGCCGTCCCGAACCAGCCCGGTGGCCGTTCTGCCCGGCAGGTAGGTGACCCCGGGCGTGGCGGCCGCGGTATTACGGAGGATGGGGTCGAGCTTCTCCCGGCGGATGCTGTAGCCGTACGCCGCCCCGGCTTCGTCCGGCCGGCGGATCCAGCCCCAGCGGTTCCACATCTCCAGCGAGTTGCGGACCGCTCCGGCCGCCTCCAACTCGTCCGCAACGCCCAGGCGCTCGATGGTGGGCGTGGCGCAGGGCTGGATGAAATGGGTGCACAGGGATTTATAGGCGTCGGGGTTGGCCCGGGCCTCGATCAGGGCGACTTTCAGCCCCTTGCGTGCGTAAAGAGTTGCCGCAGTGGAACCTGCAATGCTGCCGCCGACCACCGCCACATCGAAGTTACCGCTGGATTCCACGGGCTCATCCCTTCCTGATCAAGTTCCGGATGGGATGAGGCTAGACCTTTACTATATGATTTTCAAGTCTTCGCTATATGTCACATCAGATTCGGGGTGTGGAGCTCCGAGAGGTGGTGGGCGGTTTCGGCGTCGAACCCCGCCGCCCGCAGGCGCCGGATGCGGTTGACCTCCATCAGCCTGGTTAACTCCTTGACCCCGGCGGCGCCCCGGCGAAGGGAGGCGGACCGGGTCGATCCGGCGGCCAGGATGGTCAGCGACTCCAGGAGCACGGGACTCAGGCCGGTCAAGGTGGCGAGCTTGGCGGCGCGGGCCTCCACCGCCCCGATCAGCTGCGGCGTGGAGTCGGGGTCCAGCTTCTGGCTGCGACGGACGTGGGATATTCCGAAGTGGACGTGGCGCTGCTCGTCGCGGTGGGCCAGGCGGGCACATGCGGCGGTGGCGGCGTCCGGGGCGTTGCGGGAGATGAACCCCAGAAGGTCGATGAACGTCCCCTCTCCCAGGACATTGAGCAGCAGGGAGGCCGAGCTGAAGTCGTCCTCCTCCAGCAGCGAGTGCAGGGACATCTGGGTCGATGCCAGGGCGTAGCCCCTCTGGCCGCCGATCAGGGCCCTCTTGGTGAAGACCTCGACGTGGCGCGCCTCGTCGTGGATGTGGCTGGCCAGCCACATGAGAATGTCGACGAAGGCGGAGTTGACTTGGGGCAGGAACTTGGACGGGACGTAGAGCGCGACGTACTCGTTGGAGGCGATGAAGGTCATGACCTGGGCGACCGCCCGCTCGACGTCGTCCGGCAACCCCAAAGCCTCGTTCCACGGGACGTCGACGGTGGCGTCCCACTGGGCGGAGCTGGCCCTCTCGGTCAGGTCGGTGATCTCCTCCGCCCACAGGTCGTCGTGGTGGTTCAGGCGCCAGGAATACTGCGGTCCTCCCGACTCGGGGACCGCCCCGAGGGGTATCAGCCCGTAGCCGGGATCGGGCGAGCCGGGAAGTCGTTCCGGCGCCGCGTTGACCAGGTCGGTGGTGTGGAACTGGCTACCCAGGCGCAGCGGCATGGGTTCGCCGCGTGACGGCAGGTCCGGGGCGAGGACCGGCGCCGCCTCCCCCCGCCTGACTCGCACGACGAACCTCTGGCCGTTGCCGTTGGTCTCCTTCCAGTCCCTCTCCGCCGAGTGCCCGGTGGAGCGGGCCCATCCGGGCAGCTCGAGGGCGGTGGACCGGCTCGAGGTGGCGACATCGATGGTCTGCCCGGGCTCCGCCGCCTGGAAGACCGTGGACAGCAGGATTTCCAGGCCGTCACCGAACTCGATGTCCCCGGCGTCGATGGACCGGGTGGCGGTGTCCTGCGGCGGGCTGTTCAACCGATCACCCGAAATAGCCTTGTTGCACCATGGCCTCGGTGAGGGTGGCGTAGCCCTTCTCGTCTCCGGGCAGCCACTTCTTCACCCCTTCCAGGTCCATGGCGTAGCGCAGGGACGGGTCGTTGTAGTCCATGGCCAGCAGGGCGGCGCTCCAGCGGTCCGCCACCGCCCGGTCCATCGACCCGAGCACGGTGAAGTTGCAGTGGTAGTAGTCCTCGCTGCGCCACTGAACCTCCAGACCCGAAATCAGCGGATCGGCCTTCGCCTTGAGCGACGCCCAGATCGGAGCGCCCACCGCTCCGGCGCCGGCCTCCCCGTCCGCCACCGCACGCAGTACCCGCAACTCCGAGTCCCCGGTGTCGCCGTGTTTGCCGAGATCGGTGTCGAACCGTATCAGCTCACAGTCGTTCACCGCATCCAGCCCCTCCCGGGCCAGGTAGTACAACGGAAGGATGGCGGCGTGTCCGGAGTCCCGGCTGCCGAGCGCCAGGCGCGTGCCCGACAGCTCGGAAACCTTCTCCACCCCCTCACCCTTACGGGTCACCACCAGGGTGGCCCAGTCGCTGTCGACGTCGCGCATGCCCAGGATCCGCACCGGCTCACCGGCAACGTGCCGGATCCGGACAAAGGCGGTGTTGGTGTTCCACCCGATGTCGATCTTGCCGTCCAGCAGCGCCTCGGCCTGCCGTTCGTAGTTCGAGTACAGCACGTAGTCCACCGGCACATCCCGGGCCGAGAAGTACTCGCGGAAGATCTCCCAGATGGGCACAACCCGTTCGTGGTAGGCGACCGCGCCCACCAGCAGCGTGGGGCCGCTCAAGGTACCGGGAGCCCGACCAGGGCCTTGCCGATCCAGGTGCGCAGCACGGCGTTGGTGGGAGCCATGACCGCGCCGGCGCGGGCATCCCGGAAGTGCCGCTCGACCGGCAGGGAGGGTGTGTACCCCTGCCCGCCGGTGGCGGTCATTGCGATTCCGGTTACGTCCTGTGCCGCCTCGGTGGCGGCCACCTTGGCCTCCATGATGGGTACCAGGGCCCCGGGATCGCCGGAGTCGCCCAGCCCCGCGGCGTGGTGCAGAAGCAGGCGGGCCTTGCGGGCGGTCAGGTCCATGTCGGCGACCAGGTGCTGGATGTACTGGACCTCGGCCAGGTTCCCGGCGGATTCGTAACTGCGGCCCTTGATGTGCTCGGTCGCCGCGGTCGCCGCCGCCTGGGCGATGCCGACGCTGACTGCGGAAAGTCCCACCAAAAACCACGGAGCCACGGTGCCGAAGATGAGCTCGCCTGCCTTGCCGGGGGCGCCGACCAGCTTTTCCGGGCCGAAGGCGACGTTGTCCATCTCCAGGGCGATGCTGGAGTTACCGGCCATGCCCAGCCCCTCCCAGCTGCCGTTCCAGGTGACGCCTTCGTCGTTCTTGCCCATCAGGTAGGTGTCGGCCCCCTCCTCGGCGGCCTGGACCAGCACCAGGTAGTAGTCGGCCTGTCCTCCCGAGGTGACAAAGCTCTTGCGCCCGCTGACATGCACCCCGCCGTCGCCGTTGGTCTCCGCCTTCAGCTCGGGGGCGTAGAAGTGGGCGCCGGTCCCCCGCTCGCTGAACGCCAGGGTGGCCAGGGCCCGGGTCTCGACGATGTCCTTCACCGCCGCATCCGCTGCCGGTCCCCCGCCGCCCTGGAGGGTGGCCACGGTGACCGAGTGCATCAAAAACACCATGCCGGTGGAGGCGCAGGCCCCGCCGACGGCCTCGCAGGCCCGGGCCAGCTGGGTCAGCGACGCTCCGGCGCCGCCGTGTTCCGGCGAGGCGACCAGAGCAAACGCACCGATATCGGCCAGGATGTCGAGGTTGTCGTCGGGAAACTTCCCTTCGGCATCGATCGCGGGGGCGTTCGCTGCGAGCGCAGCCAGCGAACCGTCGATCGCCTCGAGGATTTCATCGGCTGAAGGCATGGGTACGGGTTCCTTTCTGGGAGCCCGGCGAGGTGGGGCGGGCTCCAGGGTCGTCTCGAAGATCGGTGCGGCCGTGCCGGAGGACGGCTCGGGCCCGGTTTCGGCAATCGAGGGCGTGGTTTCGGCAACGGCCGGCTGCTCCGAGAACTCCCCGGAGGAGCTCCACCGAAGAGGCCCGTCGGTCGCGTCTATAGATGCCCCCCGTTTCTTGTACATGGCTCGTCAGTATAAAAGGAGTCGATTTTTAGAATAACCAAATCTTCTGTTGCCGGGGAGGACCTAGCGGATGAACCCGGAATCCAGTGCGGGGAAGAACCGGCCCAGGACGACCCAGCCGATGGCCCCGATGATCACCGAAGCGGGAACCATGAACAGAAGCATCCGGAAATCGCCCACCAAAAACTGCAGCATCACGCCGAACAGGATCGGAGTGTTGGCCAGGGCGGCGACGGACAGGCTTACGGTCCGGCTCACGCTCTGCAGCGTCACCTTCTTGCCGGTCCGCCGGGCACGCTCCCGCATGGTGGACAGGACCTTGCCGGCCGCAGACGGCTTGTAAGTCACGAACAGCGGGATCAGCAGGGCGAAGGAAAGCACGACCGATCCCACTACCAGCGGCGTCCTCGGGACATCCAGCGGGACCAAAACTTCGCTCATGGCTTCCGACGCGGCATAGCCGAAGGTGAGGAACACCGCGGCAAACGCCAGCAGAAATCCGTACGCCTTTAGTCTTTCCTTGCGCGCTACGTCCAACCAACTGCCCCCATTCCGTCGCCTGCCAGAGGCGTATTCTGCACCCCCCGCCCCCGTAAACACCAAATTTCCCGGCCCTAGCACATGGGCGTGTTACTCTGCTAACAGGGAAGAAATCAGTTTCCCAGGGAAGAATTCGTTTCCCACCCGAGGTGCATGTCGCTTGTCTCCCTGTTTTTTGGCGAGTTTCGAGCGATCGAAGCTTTTGGTCGGCAATTCGGCCGGCGTCAATAAACAAGGAGTACCCATAGTTTGACTACCACCTTCGCCGAGCTCGGCGTGTCCAAGCCTGTACAGGACGCCCTGGCCACCCGCAACATCAACGCCCCCTTCGACATCCAGGCCCTGGTCATGGAGGACGCCCTCGAGGGGTCCGACATCCTGGCCAGCAGCCGGACCGGATCGGGCAAGACCCTCGCCTTCGCCATTCCGGTAGTGGAGATGATCAAGGCCAAGACCGGTATCGCCGCTCTTATCCTGGTCCCCACCCGTGAGCTTGCCTCACAGGTCGCAACGGAGTTTGAGACCATCGCCCGCTGCAAGAACCTGCGCGTCGCAGCCGTCTACGGCGGGGTATCTCTTCCCGCCCAGGCCAAGCGTGCCGCCCGGGCGCACATCATCGTCGCCACCCCCGGCCGCCTGGAGGACCTGGCAAACCAGCGCCTCATCAGCCTGGCCGGTGTGGAGATGCTGGTGCTGGACGAAGCAGACCGGATGCTCGACATGGGCTTCCAGCCGCAGATCCAGGCCATCGTCCGCCGCCTCCCCAAGGAGCGTCAGACCATGTTCTTCTCGGCCACCCTCGACGGCGAGGTGGGCCGCCTGGCAGCCAGCTACACCAAGAACGCCCAGCGCCACCACGTCGAATCCAAGGCTCAGACCGTGGACGAGGCGGAGCACCGCTTCGTCAACGTTGCCACGGCCGACAAGATGCAGACCCTGCTGAAGATCCTCGCCGAGGAGAACCAGCGCCGGCTGGTCTTCGTCAAGACCCGCCGGGGTGCCGACCGCCTTTCCGCCAAGCTGAGCGCCAGCGGAATCCGCTCGACCGCCATGCACGGCGACATGAGCCAGGCCGCCCGGGAGAAGGCACTCGCCGGATTCACCAAGGGCCGCTACGACACCCTGGTGGCCACCGACGTTGCCGCCCGAGGGATCGACCTCGACGACATCACCCAGGTCATCAACTACGACCCGCCGGAGGACCACAAGGCCTACATCCACCGTGTCGGCCGGACCGCAAGGGCCGGACGCACCGGAATTGGGATCACCTTCGTCACCTCCGAGCAGCAGGGCGACGTCAGCCGGATCGCCTCCATCCTCAAGCTCCGTGAGCAGTACGAGCTCGCCGGGCTGAAGGTTGCAGCACCCCGCCTGGCCTACACCTCGGGCAAGGGCCGCAAGAACATGATGCGCAGGCGCCCCAGCCGCGGGTTCTAACCCACCAAACCTCAAAAAACACCTGCCCCGGCTCGGGGCAGGTGTTTTGTTTTATCCGGTCTAAATGGCGCTTACCGGGCGGTTCCCGGACTGGTGGCGATCCCGCTGCGGGTCCGCCCGGCTGCCGGAATCTCGTTCCACATCCGGACCGCGATCGGCACCAGGGCCACCACGGCCGCGACCGCCCCGGCGTAAAGCGCCCGGCCCTGCGGGACGAAGCGGGAGACCGCCAGAACTGCCAGCGCCCCGGCGACAATCCTGGCCTGCGGCACAGCCAGCACCCCGCTGCGAACGATACCGGCGGCCAGAAGGACGGTTCCCACGCCGGACAGCACCGCACTCGTCACCATCAGCGGAAGGAACCAGGTGCTTAGGTTCGCCTGCAGGACGACCGGGTCGGTCCCGGCGTTGAAGGCTGCGATCATCGCAATCTCCATGGCGGGCAGGAACGTGAAAACTATTGTCCCCATCACCAGGAAGGGAACCGCCACCGGGCTCCAGCGGTGCTCCCCCGCCTCCCGGAGGTGGGTCAGCACTGCGAGCATCGCCAGGAGGAGCAGGCCCAGGCCGGCCGCGACCGCAAGGTGGGAGAGCCCCCACCGAGCGGTGCGGACGTGGGTGCTCATGGCACCGGCCACCTGGCTTTCGTCGGTCAGGTCTGCGATGTACGGGTGGTAAAACATCGCCGCCATCAAAAACAGCGGGCCTAGGGCTATGGTTCCGGCGCGGATCCTGTCCATTAACTCCTTGGACATCGGTGGACCTCCTTTGGTCGTGTCTCGTCGAACCTCGTTCGCGAAATCTACGTCCCGACGGGAGGCTCCGGCATCGGGCGAATTACCCATTTTGGGCCGCCGGCCTATGGATGACTAGGGAATCAGGCCGTTCTGGAAGGCGAATGCGGTTGCCGCCGAACGGGACGACACACCGAGCTTGGTGAAGATGTTGCTCACGTGCCGGGCAACGGTCTTATTGGCCAGGAACAGCTCCGCGGCGATCGCGCGGTTGGTCATCCCCGCGGCAACCAGGCACAGCACTTCAACCTCACGGGCGGTGAGTCCGGCAGGTGCCTGTTCCCGCCGGGCCATCAGGCGGTCCACCCGCGCCTGGTCGGTGGCCGCCCCCAGCTGCCGGAACACCCAGCGGGCGGCGTCGAGCTCCATCTGGGCGGTGTCCTCGTCCCCCAACTGCCGGCAGGCGATGCCGATGAGAGCCCTCGTCCGCGCGCCGTCGTATGCGGCGTCGAGCTCCCGAAAGACGCGCCAGGCTCGCCGAAGGGCGGCCAGCGCCCCCTCAACCTCCCCGGCCGCAAGCAGGACCGATCCCTCGACGTAGGCGGCGGTCCCATGAAGCAGCGGCGCATCGAGGTCCCCGGCGATCGTGGACAGCTCGGCGGCAACCGACCGGGCCTGCTCCAGCTTGTTGGCTTCCAGCAGGATCTCGGCGCAACCGGCCAGCAGGGGCGCCCGCCGGATCGGCGACCCCGCCTCATCCATCGCCAGCCGGATCGAGGATTCGGCGGTTTTCACCTGGCCCTGAGCCAGGCGTAGCAGGGCCAGCCCCGGTTGGGGTGAACCCCCGAGGCGGGAGACCAGCCGGTAGCTCTCCTCCGCCGGTCCGAAGTTGCCGGTCAGCCGGTGCAGCTCCGCCTGCTGGTAGCGGGCCAGCGGCTCGGCCGGCCGGTCGGCCAGCACCTCGCAGGCCGCCCCCACCTCCTGGGAGGCATCGTCCCAGGTGCCGCGCAGCTTCATGATCTCCACCCGGTAGACCAGGCACTCGCCCCGGTAGGGAACCAGACCGGGCTGGGTGGAGCACCATTGCGCCAGGGCCGCGGTCCACTCCCGGGCGCGGCCCAGGTCGAAGATGTCACGGCACATCTCGATGACCGCGCAGTAGACCACGCCGGAGACCATCGGGGTGAGCTCCCCTGCGGTCACCGCGACCATGGCCTGGTCCAGCATCGCCGCACCCTCGGCCGCCTCGCCCAGGTTGATCAGCGCCCGCCCCCGGCCGATCCGGCTCAGTGTGGCCAGGTCGGCGTCGCCGTAGCGCTGGGCAATCTTCGCCGCCTGAGCGAAGCTCGCCATAGCTCCGGCGGTGTCGCCGGCATCGAGGCTCTGCAGGCCCACCGGGAGTATGAGGTAGCCCTGCTCCACGCAATCCATCCCGTAGTCGTCCAGCAGCTCACGGGCCCGGCCTAGCCAGCCTCCCGCCTGGGCGTACTCCTTCTGTTCGGCAAATCCCATGATCAGGTGGAATGCACACCGGACGGCGGCCGGTACGTTGCCGGACTCCACGTGCATGCGGTAGGCCTCCGCCCCCAGCTCGTTGCGCTCGGATTCCCTACCGGTCAGGTGCGCTGCGGTGAAAAGCAGCTGCAGGTCGTCTGCCTCCAACTCCATCCCGGCGCCGGCGGCGGTCAGCTCCCGGTATGCGGAGCTCCAGTTTCGACGCTCGAAGGCCTCCCGGCCACGGGTGAGCGCGCTGGAGGCCACGTCAGCCCTCGGGCTCCGCCTCGTTCGACAGACGGGCCCCGGTCAGCGCGCTCCCGCAGGAACACTCCCGGGTTACGGGGATCTTCTCGACCAGGCTAACCAGCAGCGTTCGCAGCTTCTCGTTGCTTTCTCCGAACACCCGGACGACCTCCGCCGCCGAGACCGGTGCGACCTCCTCGATGCCCGAGTCGTAGTCGGTGATCAACGCAATCCCGCAAAAGCACATCTCCAGCTCCCGAGCCAGGGCGACCTCGGGATACTGCGTCATGCTCACTGCGTCCCACCCCTGGGATGAGTGGAACTCGCTTTCGGCCCGGGAGGAAAAGCGGGGCCCTTCAATGACCACCATCGTCCCCGCCGGGTGCATGGTCAGCCCGGCCGCCGCACCGGTGACCACGGCCAGCTTGCGGAGCTCCGGACAGTAGGGGTCGGCGGCGCTCACGTGGGTTACCGGCGGGCCGTCGAAGAAGGTGTCCCTGCGGGCCCGGGTACGATCGATGAACTGGTCGCACACCACGAAGTTGCCTGGGTGGATCCAGGGCTTGAGGGATCCGGCGGCGCAGGGCGCGAGCACCCGGGTGATCCCCAGAGACTTGAACGCCCACAGGTTGGCCCGGTAGTTGATCTTGTGGGGAGGGATGGTGTGGGCCCGGTTGTGACGGGCCATGAAGGCCACGGAGCGGCCCTCGATCTCACCCACAGCGAGCGTGTCCGAGGGCGGGCCGAACGGCGTGTCGACCTCGACCTCGGTGAAACCGGGCACCAGCGAATAAAAGCCCGAACCCCCGAAGATGCCTATCTCTGCACCGGCCATCCGTTGATGCTAAACGTAAGCCGGACTCAACGTTCCGGCGCCATGGGATTGGCCTGACAATAAGCGATCAGAGAGTCCATGTCGGTCATGTCGAAGATCTTTCTCACCGTGTCCCGGGCGTTGACCACCTGCATACGCCAGTTGCCGGTGCGGGCTCGTTTAGCCGCCTCGATCAGGGTCCTCAGACCGCTTGAGTCGACGAACGTGACGGCCTCCAGATCCAAGGTGATCTCGCTGCAGCCCTCGGACTCGCAGTGCCGCATCCGGCCCTCGAGCAGGTGCGAGGAGTAGGCGTCCAGCTCACCCCCGAGGAGCATCTTCACCTTGCCGCCCGTGCGAACGCACTGCACCACGAAGCCCTTGTCGGCGCGGGTGACCCTCTGAGAGCTCGCCGGCTCGCGTTTGTCACCGTAAGTTTGAGAATTGGAAGACGTAGTGGCAGCGGCGTGCTCCAAGGCGCTATTCCTTTCAGAGACAAATAAGCGCCGACCAGGCTTCCCGGCTCACCAAGGCCATTTTAACCGAGTTGGGAACGTCACCGACCGCGCCGTACCACCTTCGCCGGAGGTGCTAGGTGTGCCAGGGGCCCGGCTCCAGGTCCTCCAGCTCGAAAAACAGGTCGTCGGGGTAACACCACAACCAGGCTTCGCCCGGCTCGAAGGAGCGGATGATGGGGTGCCCGGTAGAGGCGGCGTGCTTGGTGGCGTGCCTCCCCGGCGAGTTGTCACAGCAACCGACGTGCCCGCAGGACTGGCACAGGCGCAGATGCACCCAACGGCGGCCGGCTGCCGTGCACTCCTCGCACCCGTTTCCGCTGGGTGTGACCTCCAGGATCTGATCCAGATGATTGCAGGTTTCGGATGCCATGGAACCTCCGTTTGAATTCAGTCGATCCTATCGCCGCGCCGGACATACTCTGTACCTATGCCGGAGACCGAAACGACCGCGCGGCACACCGTGGGTTTTGTCCTGGGAGGCGGTGGACACCTGGGGGCGAACGAGGTCGGCATGTTGCAGGCGCTGCTGGAGCGGGGAATCACACCGGACCTGATCGTCGGGACCTCGGTCGGCGCATTGAACGGCGCAGCGGTCGCCGCGGACCCCTCACTGGACTCCGTACGCAAGCTTCGTGGAGCGTGGACGGCCCTGGGCAAGGACCGGGTTTTTGCCTCGCCGTTCGGCGGGGCCGCCAATCTGGTCCGCCGGGGAAACCACCTGCACTCCAACCAGAACCTCAAGGATCTCATCGAGCGCCTCCTGCCGGTCCGGCGATTCGACGAGCTCGCAGTGCCGTTCCAGTGTGTCGCGGCCAGCGTGGAGCGGGCGGCAGAGCACTGGTTCAGCGAAGGACCGCTCACGCCGGCGATCCTCGCCTCGGCTGCGGTCCCCGGCCTGCTGCCTCCGGTCGAGATTGACGGCGAGCACTACCTGGACGGCGGCCTGGTCAACAGCATCCCCATCGAAAGGGCGGTGGCTCTTGGGGCCACCGAGCTGTACATCCTGCAGGTGGGGCGGATCGAACAGCCCCTTGCCGCCCCCAAAAACCTGCTCCAGGTGGCGACGGTGGCGTTTGAGATAGGGCGACGCCACCGATTTGCCCGGGACATGGCATCGCTTCCCGGTGGCGTGGTCGGTCACGTACTGCCTACCGGCGAGGACGACCTGCCCACCGGGATCCGCCAGCTCAAGTACCGCGACTTCACTCACGTGGCAAAACGGATCGATGCGGCACATGCCGCCGCCGGTCGCTACCTGGACGAGCTGAGCGCCTCGTCCGGCCGCCCGAAAGGCCGGGCCGGCGATTGAATCACCTACCGCCCAAAATCCTCCGCCGCCTTGTACTTGCTCCGCTGGTGGTGCTCCTCTGCCTGGCCTGGATAGCCGCTTCGCCGGCCCTG
The DNA here is from genome assembly GCA_029263035.1 of Actinomycetes bacterium. Classification (GTDB taxonomy): domain Bacteria; phylum Actinomycetota; class CADDZG01; order JAHWKV01; family JAHWKV01; genus JAJCYE01. Next base: position 10,221 of record JAJCYF010000025.1, on the reverse strand, counting down.
GTGCTGGGCGCACTCACGTACGGCCTTGTTTTCGACCGCAAGCTTCGGGCTGCCCGGCTTTTGGCCTTCGCTACGGTGTACGCCTTCTACGAGGTGTTGAGCATTGCGGCGCTGCTCGGGCTGTGGATCGGCTCAGGCGCGGGTCTCGCAATCCAGTCAGAAAGGATGCAGCGCATCCATTTCACCTATATGCGCTGGTGGCTCAAGCGGATCAATCGTGCAGCAGGACGATTCTTCCGGCTCCGGATTTTGATCGAGGACCCGCCGGCCCGCAAGGAAGGGCCGATTCTGGTGTTCAGCCGGCACGCCGGGCCGGGCAACTCACTGATGCTCGTAGGTACGATGATGATCGCCTACCGGCGGCTGCCCCGGATAGTGATGCTGGCGAAGCTGCAGTGGGACCCGTTCTTCGACATCATCGGCAACCGCCTGCCCAACCGGTTCATTAGGCATGATCCGTCGGAGCGGGATCGATCTTTAGCCGTAATCGGTGAGTTGGCGGCAGGAACGAAGGGCCAGGGAGCATTCGTGCTATTCCCGGAGGGCCGGGACTTCACCCTTACCCTGCGAGCCCGGGCGATAGCCTCACTGCGAAAGGGAGGATTTCACCGCCACGCCGACCGAGCGGAGCTGCTGCGCCGGATGCTGCCCCCGCGGCACAACGGAGTGATGGCGGCGGTCAAAGCCGCTCCCGAAGCCGACGTGGTGTTTGTGGCCCACACCGTGCTGGAGGACGTCGGAACCTTCAAGCAGATCTACCGGCGCATCCCGTTCGAACGCCCGGTGGCAGCCCGCTACTGGCGGGTTCCACCCTCCGAGGTCCCTACCGAGCCGGAAGCCATCATCGATTGGCTCTACTCGTGGTGGGCCCGCATCGACCAGTGGATCGACGACCGCATCGACCCGCAGGACAAGCCAAAGGTCCCTCCGGTTGCCGGCCCGGCCGGTCCCTGAGGGGCCGGCCGGGCCGTCGATCAGGCGATGTCGAAGCGGTCTGCGTTCATGACCTTCGTCCACGCGGCAACGAAGTCACCTACGAACTTCTCCGAGCCGTCGCTGCAGGCGTTAACCTCCGCGATGGCCCGCAGCTGCGAGTTCGAACCGATCACCAGGTCGACCGCGGTGGCGGTCCGCTTCACCTCGCCGGTGCTGCGGTCCCGGCCCTCGTACACGTTCTCCTCCGACCCGGCCTTCCACTCCACGCTCATATCGAGCAGACTGGAGAAGAAGTCGTTGGTCAGCGACTCCGGCCGGTCCGTGAAGACCCCGTGTGCGGTTCCGCCAAAGTTGGCGTTGAGCGCCCGCATACCGCCGATCAGCACCGTCATCTCCGGCGCGGTCAGCCTCAGCAGGTTGGCCCGGTCCAGCAACAGCGTCTCGGGTGACAGCTTCTCGCCTCCCCGCAGGTAGTTGCGGAAACCGTCGGCCGGTGGCTCAAGCACCGAGAAAGTCTCGGTGTCGGTCTGTTCCTGCGACGCGTCGGTACGACCCGGCGTAAACGGCACCGTCACGGTGTGCCCGGCGCTTTTCGCCGCCTGCTCGACTGCCGCGCAGCCGCCCAGGATGATCAGATCGGCCAGCGAGACCCGCATATTCCCGGTCTGCGAGCTGTTGAAGTCCTGCTGAATGCCCTCCAGGGTCTGCAGCACCTTCGCCAGCTCGGCCGGCTCGTTGACCTCCCAGTTGCGCTGCGGTTCCAGGCGGATCCGTGCCCCGTTGGCGCCACCCCGCTTGTCGGTGTCGCGGAAGGTGGAGGCCGACGCCCACGCGGTGGAGGCCAGCCTGGAGACGGACAGTCCCGACGCGAGGATCTTGGCCTTGAGGCCGGCTATCTCGGAGTCCCCGACGAGCTCGTGGTCAACCGGGGGTACGGGGTCCTGCCAGATCTGCGGCTCCGGGACCCACGGGCCCAGGTAGCGCGAAACCGGCCCCATGTCACGGTGCAACAGCTTGTACCAGGCCCTGGCGAAGGCATCGGCCAGCTGGTCCGGGTTCTCGTGGAAACGCTTTGAGATCGGGCCGTAGATCGGGTCCAGCTTCAATGCCAGGTCCGAGGTCAGCATCATCGGGGCGTGCTTCTTGGACGGGTCGTGCGGGTCGGGCACGGTTCCCTTCGCCTCGGGGTTTTTGGGGGTCCACTGGTTGGCGCCGGCCGGGCTGGTGGTCAGCTCCCAGTCGTAGTTGAAAAGGTTGTCGAAAAAGCCGTTGTCCCAGGTGGTGGGCCGGTTGGTCCAGGCACCTTCGAGGCCGCTGGTGATCGCGTCTCCGGCCTTGCCGCTGCCGTGGGCGCTGATCCATCCGAGACCCTGGTGCTCAACCGGGCAGCCCTCCGGCTCGGGGCCGACGAGTGTGGGGTCGCCCGCGCCGTGGCACTTGCCGAACGTGTGGCCGCCGGCAATCAGAGCAACGGTCTCCTCGTCATTCATTGCCATCCGGCCGAAGGTCTCCCGGATGTCCCGGGCGGAGGCCAATGGGTCGGGATTGCCGTTGGGACCCTCCGGGTTCACGTAGATCAGGCCCATCTGCACCGCGCCGAAAGGTCCGGTCAGCTCCCGGTCTCCGGCGTAACGCTCATCGCCGAGCCAGGTGTCCTCGGGGCCCCAGTAGATCTCCTCGGGCTCCCAGACGTCCTCGCGCCCGAAGGCGAAACCGAAGGTCTCGAACCCCATCGACTCCATCGCGCAGTTTCCGGCGAGGACCAGCAGGTCGGCCCACGAGACCTTCTTGCCGTACTTCTGCTTGACCGGCCAGAGCAGCCGGCGGGCTTTGTCGAGGTTGGCGTTGTCGGGCCAGCTGTTCAGAGGGGCGAAGCGCTGATCGCCGCTGCCGGCGCCGCCCCGGCCGTCGGCGATGCGGTAGGTCCCCGCAGCGTGCCAGCTCAACCGGATCATCAGCGGCCCGTAGTGGCCGTAATCGGCGGGCCACCAGTCCTGCGACGTGGTCAGAACGTCGATAACGTCCTGCTTGAGGGCTTCCACGTCGAGCTTGGCGAACTCTTGTTTGTAGTCATAGTCCTGCCCCATGGGGTTAGACCGGGGAGAGTGCTGGTGAAGCACTTGCAGGTTCAGCTGGTTCGGCCACCAGTCCTGATTGGTCCTCGGCCGGGTCTCCTTGACCGTCGGAGAGGGGATGGCGGGGTTTTCACTTTCGCTGATGCTGCTGGTTGCCTGCTTTTCTCGTTCACTTTCACTGAGGTTTTCGGTCATTGGTCCTTCTCCTAACTTGCTGTTTGCTTGAACTGGCTAACACACTCCGGACACCGGCCCCAGTAGATGACCTCGGCTTCGTCGATGTCATAACCGAGGTCGTCGGCGGCCGTCAGGCAGGGGGTTTCGCCGGCGGCACAGTCAACATCGACCATCCGGCTGCAGATTCGGCAGATCAGGTGGTGGTGGTTGTCGCCCACCAGGTTTTCATAGCGGGCGGGGGAGCCGGCGGGCTGGATACGCCGGATCAGGCCTTTGTCGGTGAGGACCGACAGGGCGTCGTACACCGTTTGTCGTGAAACGGCACCAATTTCTGCCCGCACGGCTTTGTCGATATCGTCGGTTGTGCCGTGGGGCAGGCCAGACACCGCATCGAGGACCGCCAGGCGCTGCGTAGTGACCTGCAAACCGTGCCGGCGAAGAAGCGTCGTCGTCGACTCATGGATGTTGGTGGGCACTCCCGCAGCCTACCCCGATTCTGGAATCGGTCCAAATTCCCACAGCTTTGCCCGGCGCCGGAGAGACCGCCGGACCGTTTGGCTGCGGGCTGTTAGTCTTGGGGACATATGAAGTCGAAGACCTCCCCGCCCAGTCGCTCCTCTGCGTCGGGCCGCAACCTCTCCATGGAACTTGTCCGGGTCACCGAGCAGGCCGCCCTGGCCGCGGCCCGATGGCTGGGCCGCAGGGACAAAGAGGCCGCCGACCAGGCCGCCGTGGACGCCATGCGCCTGATGATGAAGGACGTCGACATGGACGGCATCGTGGTCATCGGTGAGGGCGAAAAGGACGAGGCCCCCATGCTCTACAACGGCGAGCAGGTGGGCAACGGCAGCCTTCCGCAGGTCGACGTTGCAGTAGATCCGGTCGACGGGACCACGCTTACCGCGAAAGGCCAGCCCAATGCCCTTGCAGTCCTGGCGGTGGCCGATCGAGGGGCAATGTTCAACCCGGGGCCGTCGCTGTACATGGAGAAAATTGTTGTCGGACCGCAGGCAGCCGATGTCGTGGACATCGAAGCGCCCGTTGCGACCAACCTAAGGCGGGTGGCCAAGGCCAAGGGAGGCCGGATCGAGGACATTACCGTGATGATCCTGGAGAGGGATCGCCACCTGGACCTCATCCGGCAGGTGGGCGAAGCCGGAGCCCGCATCAAATTAATCGCCGACGGCGACGTCGCCAGTTCGATCGCCGCCGCGAGCGAAGAGAACACCGGCGTCGACATGATCCTGGGCATCGGAGGCAGCCCTGAGGGCATCATCTCCGCCTGCGCCATCAAGTGCCTTCAGGGGTGCATGCAGGCCAAGCTCTACCCGCGCAACGACCAGGAGCGGCAGGCGGCACTGGACGCCGGATACGACCTGAACCAGGTATTGACCCTCGACGATCTGGTGAAAGGTGATGCATTTTTCGCCGCCACCGGCATCAGCGACGGCGATCTGCTCCGAGGCGTCCGGTTCAAAGGCAAGACCGCCACGACCCAGTCCATCGTCATGAGGTCCCACTCCGGTACCGTCCGGATTGTCACTGCCCAGCATCTGCTGGGCTAGCTACCTCTTCCTTTTCGGGCGCTTCACCTTGGGCGGCATCGCGCCGACGTAGTCCAGCGACTTGGCGATCCAGATCTCGGCCCGGTAGGAGTCCGCTATGAGCACCGGCGGCAGCGAGACGTAGCCGCCCATGGGGCGTTCGGGGGGCCCGAAAGGAGCCGCTCCCGGCTCCGCCAGCAAAAAGCGGCTATCCGCCTCGTTCAGCTTCACCCCGATGGCAGAGCCGAAGAGCCCCATGAACATATTCCCGTTCACGAACGCGCCCAGGTTGCCGAACATTGGCTTGACCTCCACCCGGGGATCGTCGGGCACCAGGGAACGGAACTTCTCTTTGTCCACCTCGGTGGGCTTGGGCATCTCCACGGGAGTCAGCTCACCCGCTCCGGGGCAACGACGCGTAGCTCCGCGCTGATCTGATCGTTGAAGTCGTTTGGCATGCTTTCCTCTCCGGGCATCGGCTGTGTTGTGTTCAGAATAGTCCCGGTCCGCCAAACTCTGCGGGGTTGGCCCTACGATGACCGGAAGGAGAATAAACCTGGAGGTTGCGTGAGTCCAAAAGTGATCCGGCCCGGCTCCATAGTCTGGACCGACCTGACGGTCGAAAAGGCGCCGGCAATTGCAGAGTTCTACGAGGCGGTGGCGGGGTGGAAGCCCGAGGAGGTCGACATGGGCGACTACGCCGACTTCAACATGGTTCTGCCGGGCACCGGAAAGGCCGTCGCCGGAATCTGCCACGCACGGGGGCAAAACGCCAACCTTCCACCCCAGTGGCTGATGTACATCGTGGTCACCGACCTGGACGCCAGCATGAGCGAGTGCTGGGCAAAAGGCGGCCGGGTGATCCTGGGCCCGAAGGACGTCGGACCGGGGGAACGTTTTTGTGTGGTCCGGGACCCGGCGGGTGCGGTTGCCGCGCTAATCCAGCAGTCCGCGCCGGAGGACGGCTTCCCGGCTTAACGCCCCAGGCGCTTCATCCAGCCGCTCTTGCTGGTGGGGCCCGTTTCGGGCTCCGGAAGGTCCTGAAGTGCAGCATAGAAGTCCTCCACCGTCAGCCCCGCACCGGCGGACTCCGCAATCTCCTCGGCCGCCTGGCGCAGCTGCTCCCGGGGGAAGAACTCGCCCCCCAGGCTGAACGGGACGTGGTGGGGAAGGTCGGCCCGGCCCATCTCCTGCATCGTCCGGGCATCCACGACCAGCAGGAACGACTTGCTTGCCTCCGAGTCCAGGACCACCGATAGCAGGACTCCGTCGTCCTCGGCAGTTCCCTTCGGATCGGGCACGAAAATCGGCTCGCCCGGGAAACATCCGTCCTGCTGCCAGACCAGGGTGGTGCCCCCGGTGACGTCGACCTTCACCAGGGAGTTGGCAAAGTCGTAGGACAGCGAGGATCCGCTGGGCGCCGACCCGTAGCCGCCGAAGCCGTAGAAGTACTGGTAGTACTGTCCGGCGAACGCGGTGTTGATCCGGGGCAGCTCGACGAAGGCGTCCCGAAGTGGTTCCGAGTTGACGACATCGTTGTTGAGGTCCAATCGGAACCGGCGGATCAGGGGGACGGGAATTGCGCCTCCGGCCCGCAGCTTGTCCAGGTAGAGGGCCCCCAGGATGGCCGGGTCCTTGTAGGTGACCATGTCCACGACCATCGAGTCGTCGCTCTCCAGGTAGGCGTTGATGTGGTGAAGGAAGAAGAAGGAGTCGGTCTCCATCGTGCGCAGGACCTCGCCGTTCTCCTTGTCGATCACCCAGAACTTGCAGGGCCGCTCGGGGTGCCAGTCGAAGCAGTTGGCGAACGCGGTTCCGCCGGCGATCAGCTTCATGTAGTCCAGCTTGTACGGCTGCTCGACGAAGACGATGTAGTCCTCGGTCAGCGCAAAGCTGTTCAGGAACGAGGGCTCTTCGGTGGGGATCGTGAGGAGCAACTCCCGGGTGATCCCATCGAACCGGTACAGGTTGTGGCTGACCGGCGGGTCCAGGCTGATCGTCCAGTTGTACATGTAGCCGCCCTCGGCATCGACCTGCGGGTGAGGCGTGGTGAACCCGTCCGGCAGGTTGTCCTCGTAGTCGAAGGTCCCGATGGTCTTGAGGGTGTACGGGTCGAACTCAATCGGCATCGGCATCTGCGTGGTGGCCAGGATCTTGTCCTTGATCTTCACGATGTTGATGATCGCGTTGTCGGTGCCGTGGGGCTCATAGCCCTGGGAGACGTGGTGGAACTTGTCCGGGTCCGGGTCGGTGCCGAACTCCCGGAACGAGATCTGGTCGTTCTCCATGGCGTGCAGGTAGGCCTTGGACTGGATGAACTTGTTGCCGTAGGAGACCTTCCCGCCCTCGAGCTGGAAGCGGTGAAGCATGCCGAGCCCGTCGAACCAGTGGTTGAACTTCTGCTCGCCGACCTCGAACTTGGCGGGTCCGGTGCGGACCAGGGTGCCGGAGAGCCAGGAGGGAATGGTGCCGGAGGTGGGGGCTTCGTCTACCTCTACCTCGCTTTCCAGGCTCTCAAAACCGAGCGAGTAGGCGGGGCCGTCCTTGGGGGTGGTCGGCGGTACCGGCGCGTAGAGTGAAGGATCGAATTTCGTCAAGACACTGCCTCCTTCTGGCGCTTCTCGATGAACGGGAACATCCGGGGAATCGAGTAGGCGAAGGTGGGGTTGCCCTTTACCCAAAGCTTGCCCTGCATGAAGGCCTTGACCCCGCCGAGCTCCTCGGTGATCAGGCGGACAAAGTTGGGAAGGGAAACGAGGATGGTGGTGTCGGCCTGGCCCACGTCGCCCTGCCGGTGCTGGGAGGTGACGACATCGTCTTTGATCTCGACGCGAAAGTAGTGGGTGCGGTCCTCGGTGGTTATCTCGAAGCCGATCACGCAGTCCTTGGACTGTTCGGGGTCCAGCTCCAGCGGAAGGATCGCCATAACGATCTCCAGGAAGACGGGCGGCTTTCCCAGAATGTTGACCAGCTCCATTATCTGAGCGTCGGTCTTGCCCTTCGTCTGCTCCAACAAATAGACCCGCTCTGCTGACATGGCTTCTCCTGGCTCGAGATCTCCGTCGCCCGAAATGACCATCGAGCCACCGTCTAATGTTACATCGGTTGTTGACGACATGGAATAGGCAACCAAGATGTGATTCAACTGTAAGGCCGGACCGGCGCTATGTGGCCGCTACCGTTCTCCCGATATCCTCACCAGGCGAGCCGTCCCCGACTCCGCTCCCCACACCTCCCCCGGCCTGCCGAGCAGCTGCCTTACGTTGGCGTTGTCCCGGGTGGCCGGAAAAGCCCGGAACTGCTCGGTTGCGGGGTCGAACCTGAGGATCGCGTTGGCGCCGAAGTCGCTTACCCAAACTGAGTCGGCATCGTCGACAAAGACCGCGTAGGGTTGCGGGTTGTCACCTGGAAGGTCCCACTCGGTCCAGCTCTCGGTGGCCGGGTCGAACCGGGCCAGCTTGCCGGCGAACCACTCGGTTACCCACAGCTTGCCGGTTGAGTCGCTCCACACCCGGCGCGCCCCTCCGCCGGCGGTTGGTACGTCGTAGGTCTGCAGCTCACCGGTGCCGGAGTCGATCCGGGCGATGTAGCTTCCGGCGAGTGAGGAGAACCAGACCTCGCCGTCCGGGGTGGCGGCGATTCCGTACGGGCCCCTTCCTTTCGGAGCCGGGAAGGTCGTCACCTCTCCGCCGGAACCGACCCGGCCGTAGATCCCGCTCTGGCCGGTGAACCAGAGGGTTCCGGAGCCGTCGAAGGCCGCGGTGTTGAGGTTGGCGCGGGGTCCCGGAAGGTCGAATCTGGTTACCGCCAGGGTCTGCGGGTCCACCTTCACGATCGAGTTCAGCCCCCCGTCGGTGACCCAGGCCGCGCCGTCGGCCCCGACGATCACCCCATGAGGCGCCGATCCGCTCCCCAGGTCGATCATCTCGGTCTCGCCGGTTTCCGGATCCAGGCGCCCCAGCTGTCCCGAACCCTGGCCGGTAAACCAGACACCGCCGCCGGCCGCCGGCGCAACATCGTGCGGACGGGAGGCGGAGGGAACGTCGAACTCGGTCACCGTGAGCTCGGCGGCAGGGGTTTCGGAAGGCTCGGCCGAAGGGGTACCGGGTGCCGGAGACGGCGAGCTCTCCGGCTCGGGCGATCCGCACGCCCCGAGGGCAAGCGTGAGGGCAAACGCGGCGGCGATATTCCGGATCTGGCCTGGTCTCATGCGGTCACCTGGTGTCGGCTGCGGACCTTTCAACCATCTTGCCACGGCCTGCCGCCGAAGCGTGCGGCCTAGGTCGCGGGGTTGAGCAGGGTGCCCACCTTCGGCGGCCGGGCCATGGCGGCGCCCACAAGAGCGGCGAGCAGGGGAACCCCGAAGACAACCAGGCCGATCGTCGCCCACGGAATCACCAGGGGTAGGCGTTCCGGTCCCGGGGACTGTGATGCCCACAGCGCCACCATCGGCAGAAGTCCGGCCGGAACCGCCAGTACGGCCCCGATCAGCGCCAGCAGCGACGATGTCGCCGCCACGAGCTTGCGGTAAAACACCGGCCCGGCCCCCACCGCCATCAGGATCTGGCGGGATCGGCGCGATTCCGAGGCGACCAACCCGGCCGCAATCGCCACGACGACCAGCGCCACCGGAAGGCTGCCCGCGGTCACAATGCCGCGCACCAGCGCGTAGTCGGGCAGGTCCTGTGTCCGTGCGGTAGAAGGCGCACCGGTTTCGAAGGCCTCCCTGCCCAGCGAATAGGTCGAGGTTGCTATCGGCACCGACAGTGCGATCACCGCCGCCGCCACTGCGGCGCCGGTTCGGCGGCCGTGGCGTGCAGCCTCACGTGCGGCCAGCCGTCCCGGCATCGGCAGCCGGGATGCGATCCGCCCCACGAACCCGACGGCCAACGGGATCGAAAACAGGATGCCCGAGATCATCGCAATGAACCCTCCGGCCTGGAAAAGGTCGTCGTCGGTCTGCATGCCCAGGACGGTGAGAGCTCCGCCGGCGCCAACGATGAGCAGCCCGAACGAGGCTACCCGTCCCGGCGGCCGGGGCGGGCTGCTTCGACCAGCTAGCGCATCCAGAGTGCTGAGCCTGGCCGCCGCCCGTGCCGGTGCGAGCGCCGCCAGGGTGGCGGCCCCGGTCCCCATTGCCACCGCCCCGGCCACCGCAAAGACATTGACCTCGACCGGACCGACGGCGTGCCGGACGAAATCGTCGAGAAAGGGGTGGGCCAGGAACGCAATCGCAATCCCCAGGAAAACTCCGGCAATCGATCCCACCAACCCGAGGCTCGTTCCCCCGAGGAGAACAATTGCCAGCACGTGCCGGCGTTCGCCGCCGATCGCCCCGACAAGCCCCAGCTCTCTAAGCTGCCGGCGGGCTCCCACCACAAACGCAGCGGCGGAGATCAGCCCGGTGGCGAACAGGGCGAGGGCGCCGCCGACAAACGACACCGCCTCCCACAGGGCGGCCTCGGAGGGAGTCGTCAGCGCGGTCCGTG
>JAJCYF010000024.1 GCA_029263035.1 Actinomycetes bacterium | reverse complement strand
GTTGTCGCCGTCGGTGTCGACCGCGGTTGCGGTAACGGTGTCGGTCTCCGTGGCTCCGGCGGCGCCGGTGAAGTTGCCCACGAAGGTGCAGCTGTAGTTGCCGGCGATGTTGATGGTCGCAGGCACGTCACAGGTTCCCTGGCCGTCCAGGTTGCCGTAGATGTCGTCGGTTAGCCCGGTCAGGGTGACCTGCTCGGCGCCGGTGTTGGTGACGGTGACCGTGAAGGTGAAGTCGCCGCCCGGTACGGGAAGGCTGCCCGGGGCAGCCGACTTGGCGACCTCGATTGCAGGCACGTCGCCGTCGCCGATGGTGACGGTGGCGGTGTCGGTGTCGGTAACCGTGTTGTTGTCGCCGTCGGTGTCGACCGCAGTTGCGGTGACGGTGTCGGTGAGGATGGCCCCCGCCGAGCCGGTGAACGGCCCGGTGAACGAGCAGTCGTAGAACGCGTCGACCGCCAGGGCGACCGGCACGTCACAGGTGCTGCCGGCCCGGGTGTCCAGGTTGCCGTAGATGTTGTCGGTCAGGCCGGTGACGCTTACCGCCTCGTCTCCGGTGTTGGTCACCCGGATGTTGTAGGTGAAGGTGCCTCCGGGTGCGGGGAGGGTCTCCGGGACCGCGGTCTTGGTAACCGTGATCTCGGGGACGTCGCCGGTGGGGGCGACGATGGTGACGGTTGCCGAGTCGCTGGCGGTCACCGGCGGGTTGATGTCGCCGCCGATATCCACCGCGGTGGCGGTCACCGTATCGGTCTCGGTCGCTCCGGCGATGCCGGTGAAGTTACCGGTGAACTGACAGGTATAGGTCGCTCCCGGATTGATGGTTGTGGGTGTGTTGCAGGTTCCCTGTCCGTCAAGGTCGCCGTGCATGTCGTCGACCAGAGAGGTGAGTGAAACCGCCTCCGGGGAGGTGTTGGTCACCTGGACCCGGAATTCGAAGTCGCCGCCGGGGACCGGCAGGGTCGGGGTCAGGGCCGTCTTGTCGACGGTGATGGTGGGGATCTGAGGAATGAGCACGTTGGGACCGGCTACCAGGCAGCGGGACTGGCCGATGATGATGTCGCCGGCGCCGCCGAGCAGCGTGATGTGCAGGGCGTTGACGGTGATGCCGGAGCCTACGCCGGGGACGTTGGACTCAAACTGCTCGTTGACCACGATGGTGGCCAGGCCGAGCACGTCGATGGTGGTGTTGGGAGCGGTGCTGGGGATGGTGATGGGGTTGCCGCCGACCCTGAGATCGACAATCTCGGTAAAGCCGCTGGAGCCGTCACCGTTGGAGGTGCACTGCGACGAAACCGCCTCCACCGTGATGCCGTTGGTCAGGGGGGCTACCACCACGTCGGCTGCGCTGGCTTCGCTGTGCACCGTCGCATCGTGGTTCTCGCCGAAGACGCCGGAAGCCTGGGATTCGACGTGCAGGACGCCCGCGGTGACGGCACCCAGAACGTCTACCGGCCCGACCACGTCGGCTACCTCATCGAAGCCGTCGTCCGGCTCGGTGGCCGTCCAGGTTTCGTCGGGCGTCGGGGGCACGGTTATCAGCCCGAGAACGTCGGCCGAGATCGCAAATCCGCCCCCGGTGGCCTCATCCACGTCCGCCAGGGCGGCCGTGGGGCTGATCAACATGGCAGCGATGCACATCAAACTGAAAATTGCGACCTTGCGAGCTCTTTTCACCGTTTAGTCCCCTTTTAATTTAAAAAAATTCAAGAAAAGTAGGTACTGAGGGAAATGAGCTGTTTTCGCGCATTCCACCCCCAACCCTCAGGACCCTACCCAAAGTGGTCAACGCTTACAAGGGTGCAAGCACCTATTAACAGCCGGGACCCGGCTCAAACCACAGCCGGCGGAAAGTGCCACCTCGGGTGCACACGTTACCCAAGCCTCGGGAGCTAGCAGGGAAGGACTTTGACCCCGTAGAGATCCAGCTTCTGGTCCGCAGTCACCAGGGTCAAATCCTCAGATGCCGCCTGGGCCAACAGCATCCGATCGAACGGATCATGGTGGTGACGGGGAAGCCAGGCTGCCCTCCAGGCATGGTGTCCTGTGACCTCGAGCGCAACGAATCCCGCCTCCGCTGCAGCGGCAACCAGGTCAACTCCTTGAAGATCGAGGCGCCCAAGGGCTGCCTTGATCCCCGCTTCCCAGATGCTTGCCGCGCTGACGTGCGGCGTCGCGTCGGGACTGGCGATGGCAGCCCTTGCGATCTCGCCCAGCCGCTCGTCGTCCGAAAGCCACCACAACATTGCGTGGGTGTCCAGCAAGAGCCTCAGCCGGCGTCGCCCCCGAACGCATCTGAGATCTCCGGCGGCAGCGGATCATCGAAGTTGTCCGAAATGACTATCTGGTCCTTGAGGCTGCCCGGAATGCGCTTCACTCGTTCGACCTTCACCAGGCGGGCTACCGGCTTGCCGTTGCGTGCAAGCAGGATTTCCTCGCCCCGCTCCACCCGGTCGATGAGGCGGGAGAGGTGGGTCTTGGCCTCCTGAATATTGAAAGTGTCCATGTCGACTCCCTCAAGACCAGACTTAGTCTGGTCAGGGTACCACCATCGAGGATACCAGGTCGCTTCCCAGAGGCCACTTACTCGTCGCATTCCCGTTCAAGGCGGCATGTTCGAGCTTTCAATCGAGAGGGTGGTCGACATCGGCAGCCGGGTCGTCCGCCAACCGGCCCGCGACTCTTCTGTCAGGCCAGAACTAGGGTCGTTTTGCCTGGGGATTTGAGTCAAACAGGGCCTTGCCCGGACGCAACCACAGGTCCACAATGGGGTGAGGCACCAAGCTCGGCCAAGGGGGACGACGATGGCTGAAGACCTCAACGCAGCGCCGATCCGGCTGGCATCCACGACCTTCGATCCCCTCGGGACGAAGCAGCAGTCGGTCCCGGAGACTATTGAGTCCTCCGGACGCAAGAGCGTTCACGCGATCGTCCAGTTCAACCGCTCGCTCGGCCCTGAGGACCGTGCTCGCATTCAGCAGGACTACAGCCTGGCACTCACGCAATACGTCCCCGAGTTCGCTTACGTCGAAACGGTGGACCGCAAGGTGGCAGACCGCCTTGCCGCCGACCCGTTGGTGAGGGCGATCCTGCACTACCGGCCGGAATTCAAGCTCTCGCCGGTAATCGGCCGGCTCGAATTCCGCGGTGAACGGAGCCGGGAGCGCGGCCTGTGGGTCCGTATCGACCTGTTCCCCGCCGCCGACGCCAAGGCAGTCGCTAGCGAGCTGGAGCGGTTGGGAGCGGCCGACGTGACGGTCAACGACGACCGGCGCTTTGGTGGTGCTCTTCACGTGGTATGCGTGGTTCCGGACCAGCAAGCCGTGCGGGCGGTCGCCGAGATCGAGGACGTGCGCTGGGTGGAGGAGGTCCCCGAGCACATCGAGGACAACGTCAATGCTGCCGGCACCATCCAGTCAGGCGCTCCCGGAAACCCGGTCATCTGGAACCAGAACCTCAACGGCCAGGACCAGGTGATCGGGATCATCGACGGCGGGCCGCTGGACATCAACCACTGCTTCTTCCAGGACCCGGTGGACAACACCCCCGGCCTGACGCACCGCAAGGTGCTGCAAATTCGCAACGCCGCCGGGACGGCCGCCGGAGGACACGCAACCTTCACCGCCGGAAATGCCGCCGGCGACGACTTCAACAACCCCGGAGCCGCCGGGCGCAGGGGTGGAGCTTGGGCGGCCCGGCTGGTGGTGGGCAACAACGCCGACATCCCGAGTCCCAACTCGATGCTCACCGAGCTGAACTTCGCCGGCGCCATGAGCGCGGTGATCCACACCAACAGCTGGCACGACAACACGGCGGGGGCCGGGAATCCCGCCACCTATAACCAGACCTCGGCGGATGTCGACACCTTCACCTGGAACAACGAGGATCACCTGGTTCTCGGCTCTGCCGGGAACAACGGCGAGGAGCAGGGCCCTCCCGGAACGGCCAAGAACGCAATCTGCGTGGGAGCGGCGCAGGCGGACCCCAACGAGATGAATTTCGGTGACGGCAACGCCGGGCCCACCGCCGACGGCCGGCGCAAGCCCGACCTTATGGCCGTCGGCTGCAACATCCAGTCGGCGACCGTCGGCACGGCCTGCGGTACCGGGCCCCGGTCGGCCTGCGCCACGAGCTACGCGACCCCGCATACCGCCGCCGCCGCGGCGTTGATCCGGCAGTACTTCACCGAGGGCTGGTACCCCACCGGGACCCCCCAGCCGCATCACGCCTTCGAGCCGTCGGGCGCCCTGCTGAAGAGCATGCTGATCAACTCCACCGTCGACATGACCGGCATCGCCGGTTTCCCCAGCAATCAGGAGGGCTGGGGGCTGATACAGCTGGCCAACGCCCTGTTCTTCCCGGGCGG
>JAJCYF010000023.1 GCA_029263035.1 Actinomycetes bacterium | reverse complement strand
TCCGACGCCGTGACCAAGCTCCTCAAGATCTCAGGCGCTCTCGATGAGAAAGGCAAGACCCTCTCCGCTTCTTCCGCAAAATGAGCTCGCGTGAAACGCTCGAGTTCGTCGTTTCATATCTGGTTTCAAACCCAAACGATGTGCGGATAGAAGAAGAGGTATCAGGTCGTACGATCATGTACGACCTTTTTGTGCATCCCGATGACGTCGGGAAGGTCATCGGACGGAACGGGCGAATCGCGCGCTCCATCCGCGCGGTGGTCAAGGCGGCTGCGCTGAGGGAAGACCGCAACGCCGTCGTCGAAATCATCGACTAGCTGAGTGGCTTCCGAGGAAGCAGAAGAGTCCGAGTTTCTCCTGGTCGGCCGGGTGGTCAAGCCCCACGGGCTGCGCGGCGAGGTACTGATCCGGGTGCTGAGCGACAACCCCTCCCGATTTGCGGCCGGTGCCGAGCTGTTGCTCGGTCCCGACCTGGAGTCGGCACGGCCGGTGCCCATCGTCTCCTCCCGCGACCACAAGGGTGCCCTGCTGGTCTTTTTCGACGGTTACCACAGCCTGGACGACGCCGAGCAGCTGCGGGAATGGCTGCTGTTTGTCGACGCCTCCGAGGTGGACGACCTGGACGACGAGGACGCCTTCTGGGAGCACGAGGTGATCGGGCTGGACGTGGTCCACGCCGACGGGAGCCTGCTTGGAAAGGTGTCGGAGGTCTTCAGCCGGCCGGCGCAGGACCTCTGGTCCATCCAGACCCCGTCGGGAGAGGTTCTGTTCCCGGCGGCCAGGGAGTTGGTGGTCTCGGTTGACCTGGATGCCGGCAAAGTGGTGATCGACCCCCCGGAGGGGCTGTTTTGAGGTTCGACGTTCTTACGATCTTCCCGGAGGCGTTTGAGTCTCCGCTGAGGATCAGTTTGCTGGGCAAGGCAATCGAGGCGGGGATTCTGCAGGTCGGCGTCCACGACCTGCGCGACTGGGCCCCCGAGCCGCATCGCAAGGTGGACGACGCGCCGTTCGGCGGCGGCCCGGGGATGGTGATGGCGCCCGGTCCGGTGGTGGAAGCCGTGGAGTCGGTGCAAAAGCCGGGGGGACGGGTTCTGCTGATGTCTGCGGCGGGAAGGCCGCTCACCCAGGCCCTGGCTGCCGACCTGGCCTCACACGATCAGCTGGTTCTGGTCTGCGGCCGCTACGAGGGCATGGACGACCGCATCCACCGGGTACTGGACGCCGAGGAGATCTCGATAGGGGAGTACGTCCTGTCCGGAGGGGAGATGGCGGCTCTGGTCCTTCTCGATGCAGTCTCGCGGCTGCTTCCCGGCGTCATGGGCAACGCCCGGTCACTGGGGGAGGAGTCATTTGCCGACGGCCTGCTGGAGTATCCCCAGTTCACCCGGCCGGCCGATTATCGGGGGCTGAAGGTCCCGGATATCCTGGTTTCCGGCCACCACGCCAATGTGGTCGCCTGGCGGCGTGAGCAGGCACTGAGGCGCACCCTCGAAAGAAGACCCGGCCTGCTCGACAGCGCGCCGCTGACCGACGCCGAGCGGCAGGCGGTCGAGACCTGGCGGCAGCAGGAGTAGGGACGATCCCGTACCGCTTCGGCTATCATCAGTAGAAGCGCACATTCTGCGTTCCACTTTCGAAAGTCTCTACAGGCTTTATGACCCGATCCAAAGGGGTGAACACATGACAAGGACGGACGTTTTGCTGCGCCCCGTCTTGAGGGAGGATCTACCTGATTTCCGCCCCGGAGACACGGTCAAAGTCCATGTTCGAGTAGTTGAGGGGACGCGGGAAAGGATCCAGATCTTCCAGGGCATCGTCATTCGGCGCCAGGGATCAGGAGTCCGCGAGACCTTCACCGTTCGAAAGATTTCCTTCAACGTCGGCGTCGAGCGCACCTTTCCGGTCAACTCGCCCATTCTTGCGAATATAGACGTCGTCACCCGCGGTGACGTCCGCCGGGCGAAGCTCTACTACCTGCGCTCCCGAGTGGGCCGTGCGGCCAAGGTAAAAGAAAAGCGGTTCTGACCTGATGCAGACCAGGTCTGGATCCGAGCGACAAACCGAAACTTCGACAAAGGAAAAACAGACAGTAGGGCAGTTCTTCAAGGAGCTGCCCGTGCTGGTTGTGGTGGCGCTCGGCATTGCCATCCTGGTCAAGGCGTTTGTGGTTCAGGCGTTCTTCATTCCCTCCGGCTCGATGGAGGACACCCTCAGAATCAACGACCGGGTCCTGGTGTCGAAATTCACCTACCGCATCTCCGAGCCCAAGTACCCCAACGTCGTGGTGTTCGAGTCCCCGCTCACCGAGCGGATCCCCGAGCCGGAAAAGGGAGCTTTCCAGGCGCTGGTCGACAACATCATGGAAGGCCTCGGCCTGCAGTCCTCCGAGCAGGACTTCATCAAGCGGGTGATCGCTACCGAAGGGCAGACTGTTGAGGTCAAGGAGGGAGCGGTTCATGTCGACGGTGAAAAGCTCGACGAGCCGTATCGCAAGGACATGAATCCCATGCCGGACTATGGCCCTACGACGGTGGGGCAAGATAAAGTGTTTGTGATGGGTGACAATCGGAGCAACTCGGAGGATTCGCGGGTGTTCGGCCCCATCCCCACGTCGACCATCATCGGCAAAGCTTTTGTTCTCATCTGGCCTCTGAACCGATTCCGCTGGCTTGGGTCCAGCTGATCCCGTCCCGCACGATCAGGGTGGAGCAGGACTAGACCGTGCCTGAAAAGTACGTTCCCAAATACCGCGCTCCGAAGCGCTCCGGCTTCGGACGGTCCGGAGACAAGAACCCTTTCGGCCGTTCGGATAACGGCGAGTTCAAGCTTTCTCGCAAGAAGGAGGCGGTGGAGCCGCCCCCCCATAGTTCGCACGTCAGGGCAACCGAAGCTCCGCCGAAACCGGCGCCCGCGGCTCGTGTGGTAAACGACACCGCAACCGAGCCGCCCTCCGCCCAACCGGTCGAACCGGATCCGGTCAGGCCGGGCATCGACGACCTTTTTGCGCCGGAATCCTTCGGGCAACCGTCCCCGGCGCGCACGACCGAGGATCAGTACGACTCCCTGGTCGCCGGCAGGTCAGCCGGCCATGAGCCCTATTCCGACCCCCGGCCCCACTCCGACCCTGAGCCCTATTCCGACCCCCGGCCCCACTCCGACCCCCGGCCCCACTCCGATCCGGTCCCGATCAAGGCGTCGCCCGCCCCGGCCGAGTCCCTCCGCCCTGCCGGTTCTGCCGGCGAACCCAATCCGGAGTCCGGTTCCACTCTGGTGGACGCTTTTGAGGGGACCAAGGTCAGGTCCGCCATCCAGGGCAGCGGCGAAGCCTGGGACCCCTTTCTCAAGGACGACCCCGAACCGGCCCGTAAACGCTTCTCCCGCAACGGCGGAATGTCCGACCTGGACAAGCTGACCACCAGCAAGGTGAAGCTGAAGAAGGGAAAGAAGAAGGCCACCAAGGGATCCGAAAAGGACGGCCGGCGGGTGACAAGCCATGAAAGGCAGCAGCACCAGACCCTCGGTCAATGGTTCAGGGAGATTCTGATTCTGGCCCTGGTTGCCATCCTTACCGCCGTGCTGCTGACCAACTACGTGGTCCAGGCATTCTTCATTCCGTCGGAGTCCATGGAGGACACGCTGGTGGTGGACGACCGGGTACTGGTCAACAAGCTCGCCTACAACTTTGGTGAGCCGGAGCCCGGCGATATCATCGTGTTCACGTCGCCCGACAGAAACGCCGCCGACGAGGCCACCAGCGGCCCCCTCGGCAGGTTGATGAACGAGGTGGCTCAGGGCCTTGGGCTCCGCTCCTCCGTCCAGGACCTCATCAAGCGGGTTATCGCCGTGGAAGGTCAGACCATCGAGGTCAAGATCGGTTCGGTGTTCGTTGACGGGGAGCAGATCGATGAGCCATACCGCAAGGACTTCCTGCCCATGCCCGATTTTCCGCCCACCGAGGTGCCGGAGGGTACCGTGTTTGTGATGGGCGACAACCGGTTCCAGTCCCACGACTCAAGAGGATTCGGTCCGGTGGAAACCGACACCATTGTCGGAAGGGCTTTCGCACTTATCTGGCCCGTCACCCGGTTCAACTGGCTGAGCTCCTCGACGGGATAGTCTTTCCGAAAACAATGGGGGACGTGCTTTGAGCACAACCAGGGGGACCGGCGCTCCGGCGCAAACGAGCTACAAGGCCACCTACAGAACCCGCACCTACCGGGTCCGGGGCAAGTCGGCGAAGGCCAGAACCAACCCCGTTCCCGGGATCAAGCACGAGACGGCGCTTCGCGACACCGGAGCGGAGTTGATTGCCGGGGTGGATGAGGTGGGCCTGGGTGCCTGGGCAGGACCGGTGGCGGTCGGAATAGTGGTCTTCAGGCCGGGCAGCCGCATCTACAAGGTGCGTGACTCAAAGCTGCTGGACCCGGCGCGCAGAGAGGTCCTGGCCCACCGGATCCGGGCGCAGTCGCTCTGCTGGTCCACCGGGCTGAGCTGGCCGGATGAGATTGACCGGGTGGGATTGTCGGAGGCTATGCGGCGGGCGGGCGCGCGTGCCCTGGACGGTTTGTCTCTGTGGCCGGATTACTTCCTGATCGACGGCCAGTGGAACTTCCTCAAGACCAACCCCAACGAGCCCCGGGTCAAGATGGTGGTGCGCGGAGATTGCGAGTCGGTGTCGATTGCGTCGGCTTCGATCGTCGCCAAGGTGATGCGGGACCGCCTGATGGCAGAGCTGTCGCAAGGTTACCCGCCCTACCTGTTCCACCTGAACAAGGGGTACCCGTCGCCGGCGCACAAATGGGCCCTGTCGGCTTTCGGGCCCTGTCCCATTCACCGCCGTCTGTTCGCGCCGGTGCGCAAGCTGGCGGACGAGGGGACCGAAGGCCGGCTGCTGCCCGATCTCAGTACTGCCGTCCCGAGGCCGTCCCTGCGGACATCGTCGGTTTGATCCCGCCGGATGGTCACCCCGAGGAGTGCCTCTCGGTGGTGATGCCCTGCTACAACGAGGAGTCGACGGTTCAGGCGGCCGCCAAGCGGGTGCTCGAGTCGCCCTACACCCTCGAGCTGATCATCGTTGACGACGGCTCGACCGACGGGACCCGGCAGGCGATACATGCCATCGACGACCCCCGGGTGCGGGTGATCTCCCAGCCGGTGAACCAGGGGAAGGGATCGGCACTGAGGCTCGGATTTGCCCAGGCGAGCGGAAAGTACGTAGTCATCCAGGACGCAGACCTCGAGTACGACCCCGAGGACTACGGCGTGCTCCTGGAGCCTTTGATCGAGGGCCGCGGGGACGTGGTGTACGGGTCGAGGTTCCTGGCGGGACGGCCGCACCGGGTCCTGTACTACTGGCACTCAGTGGGCAACCGGCTGCTCACCACGCTGTCGAACATGGCCACCAACATCAATCTCACCGATATGGAGACGTGCTACAAAGCGTTCCGCCGGGAGGTGCTGGAGGGCCTGGAGATCAAGGAGAACCGCTTTGGGGTCGAGGCGGAGATCACGGCAAAGGTGGCCGGTTCCGGATGGAGGATCTACGAGGTGGGCATCTCCTACGCCGGCCGCACCTACGAGGAGGGTAAGAAGATCGGCTGGAGGGATGGGGTGAGAACACTGTGGTGTATCGCCCGGTATTCGCCCCTCGTCCCCGGGCGCCGGAAGCGTTGAGCCGGACCACGCACTAAGTTTTCGCCCCGAACGGTTACGATCAATTGACCGGGAGGTAATCCAAATGAGTGCCGAAGACCTAGAGCAGTTTGAAACCGACCTCGAGCTTGCCCTGTACCGCGAGTACCGGGACGTGCTTCCGATGTTCCGCTACGTGGTGGAGACGGATCGGCGTTCCTACCTGTGCAACAGCTATGAGGTGGTTCCCCACTCGAGTGCCGGGTCTGCCACCTGGTTCGAGCTGATTCTCAAGGACGCATGGGCCTGGGACATCTACCGCCCGACCCGCTTCGTCACCGAGGTCAAGATCCACACCGTCCGGGACCTGAACATTGAGGAGTTGTCGCGGCCGGCGGATCGCAACCCCACCATGGGGGACCTTGAGAAGCTGTAGTCCGGCTCCGCGCTGACATGTCACCCCCGGCCGCTAGCCTGACGTTCGTGACCGAAAACCAACAGATCCAACTGCTGGGCGAGGACTCTGCCGCGGGCTATCTGCAGAACCAGGGAATGCGGGTGCTGTGCCGCAACTGGCGGTGCCGGTTCGGCGAACTGGACCTGGTTGCGATGGACGGGCTCACCCTGGTTTTCATCGAGGTGAAGTGCCGCACCCGTGACCGCTTGTACGACCCCGCCCTGGCGGTGGACCGGCGCAAGCAACTGAGGGTGCGCAGGCTGGCCGAAGCCTACATTGCCATGGAGCACCCGCGGTTCCGGGACTGCCGGTTCGACGTTGTCTCGGTGGTCGCCGCCGACCCCGTTCGCCTGACCCACCTTGCCGACGCGTTCTAGGCCGGCCATGCGCCGCCGCTGGCCGCTGGGGCTGGCCGCGCTGCTTGGCTTTCTGCTCCTGGGGTCGATGCTGGTTGCGGTCTTCAAAGGAGCGCGGGTCAAAGGATCGGTCCCCGGCAGCGGAGCGATTCTGGGCCTGGCGGTAACCGGCGACGGCTTTGTCATAGGGACCTCCGACGGGGTCCTGACCAGCGCCGACGGTTCAACCTGGACGGCCTTCGACGGCTTTGAAGGTGAGTCTCTTGCCGCCTCCGCCGGCGCCGGGGTGGTGGTGCTGAGCGGCGGCAGGCTGTACCGGTCGCCGGACCTGGAGGACTTCACCGAGTACGTGCCCGATCTGCCTTCGGTCACCGCGCTGACCGGCGGAGCGGACGGCACCGTGTACGCCGCCGGGCCCGCAGAGGTGGTGACCGTCCCGCCCGGTGGGCCGGCCTCCCCCCGCAGCTTTGAAGGGGGGCCCCCGGAGATTCTTGCCCTCGCGGTGGCGGAGGGCTCCTCCGGCATGCTGGCCGGGGATCTTTCGTCCGGGCTGTGGCACTCGGAGAACAACGGCTCGACCTGGAGCCGGATCCTGGAAACCCCCGTCCGGGCGGTGCTTGTGGATCGGGAGGAGCCGGGACGGCGGTTCATCGGAACCGCGGGCGGGGTGCTCTGGTCGACGGCAACGGAGCCGTGGCAGTTCACCGACCTGAGGGTCCCCGTGGAGGCGCTGGCGCAGACCCCCGAGGGGTACTTTGCGATAACCGGCGACCGTCTGCTGTTTGAGTCGGCGGACGGTTTGACGTGGAAGGTCAGGTCACCGGAGGCGGACTGAAAGGGACCTTTTTGCGACCCCGGCCGGGGCGTCCAAAACCTGTCACCCCTGCCCTTTATCGTTCCCGGTATGTTCGCCAAGGTTCGTTCGGTAGCGGTGGTGGGGATGGATGCCCGCCCGGTCGACGTGGAGATCGATCTGGGCCAGGGGCTGCCGGACTTTCACGTGGTGGGGCTGCCCGGCACGGCGGTCAAGGAGGCCCCCCGCCGGGTGCGGGCTGCCATCAACAACTCGGGCAACAGCTTTCCCCTCCGCCGGGTCACCGCCAGCCTGGCGCCGGGAGACCTGCGCAAGGACGGTGTGCTTTTCGACCTCCCGCTGGCAGTCGGAGTGCTCGCCGCCGCAGGTGAGAAGTTTTCTGCCCTGGATCGGTATGGGTTGGTGGGGGAGTTGACCCAGGACGGCAGGCTTCGGCCCAACCGCGGAGCTCAGGCCGCCGCCAAATCCCCCCGGGATCAGGGGTGGGAGGGCCTGGTGGTTCCCATGGCCAACCTGCCGGAAGCGGGGTTGGTGTCGGGGCTCAGGGTGGTCGGCGTCTCCCACCTGAGGGATGCCATCGCCTTTCTGAAAGGGGCCGCACCGCCCCCGGAGCCGAAACGGCAGACCGTAGACGAGTTGTTGAGCGGGTCCGCCTACTGCGGTCCGGACCTCAGCGAGGTGCGGGGTCAGGCGCAGGCGCTGAGAGCCCTGGAGATTGCCGCCGCCGGCAACCACAACGTGCTTTTGGTCGGCCCTCCCGGGTGCGGCAAGACAATGATGGCCCGGCGGCTGCCGGGGATACTTCCCCCTCTGACCGAGCCTGAGGCGTTGGAGGCCACCCGGGTCTGGTCGGTGGCCGGAATGCTTGCCCCGGAGCAGGCGCTGGTGGTGGAACGGCCGTTCCGGGCACCCCACCACCACGCCTCCGCCGCGGCAATCATCGGCGGCGGCAGCTATCTGCCGCGGCCGGGGGAGATTTCGCTCGCCCACCGGGGTGTTTTGTTTCTGGACGAGCTTCCACTGTTCTCTCGGCCGGTACTGGAGGCCCTGCGCCAGCCGCTGGAAGAGGGATCCGTCCGGGTGGTTCGCCAGGCCACCAGGATCGAGTACCCGGCATCGTTCTGCCTTGTGGCGGCGGCCAATCCCTGCCTGTGCCCGGGCGGGGGCGGCGTATCCGCTCAATGCGTCTGTCCGCCCGGCCGGCTGGACTCCTACCGCTCCAAGCTCTCGGGTCCGCTGCTGGACCGGATCGATCTGCAGGTGGAGGTTCCACGCCTGACCCCCGAGGAGTTGTTCGACCTGGAGCCGGCCGAGCCGAGCGCGGTGGTCAGAGACCGCGTGATCCTCGCCCGGGCATTCCGGGCGCGCCGGCTGGAGGCCGGGCCGGATGCTTTGAGCGTGGGCGACCTCGGCCCGGCGGCCCGGCAGGTCCTTCGCCGGGCCGCCGGTGCGGTGGACGCGTCGGCCCGGGGGGTGGACCGGGTGGTGCGGGTCGCACGTTCCATCGCCGACCTGAACGCCTCCGAGGAGATCTGCGAGCAGCACCTGGCCGAAGCCCTTCAGTACCGGCGTCCGGTATGGGGGGCTCCGTGAACCCGCGGACCATCGGCTGCAGAGACTGCGAGTACCCGGCGCTGTTGCGGGAGGTACCGGAGCCGCCGGGGCGGTTGTGGCTGGAGGGCGTGCCGCTGGAGCCCGCTCCGGCGCTGGCGGTCGTGGGTACCAGGCGCGCCAGCCGATATGGGCTGGAAGCTGCCTTCTGGCTGGCCGGGGAGCTTGCCAGGTCGGGTATCACCATCGTCAGCGGCCTGGCCAAGGGCATAGACGGAGCCGCCCACCGGGGCGCCCTGGCCGCGGGCGGCCGCACGGTAGCGGTCCTCGGGTGCGGGCTGGACATCTGCTACCCCGCCCGCCACAGGGACCTGTTCGACCGGATAGCCGGGTGCGGGACTCTGGTTTCCGAGTA
Organism: Actinomycetes bacterium; assembly: GCA_029263035.1. Taxonomy (GTDB): domain Bacteria; phylum Actinomycetota; class CADDZG01; order JAHWKV01; family JAHWKV01; genus JAJCYE01. The sequence goes on along the minus strand of JAJCYF010000023.1, from coordinate 29 downwards.
CGAGCCGGGGACCCGGCCGCTGCCGCACC
>JAJCYF010000022.1 GCA_029263035.1 Actinomycetes bacterium | reverse complement strand
TCGGCCAGCTGCGACTCACCGAGGATCGACAACGGCCAGGGGGTGGTTCCGTGCCAGCCGCCGCTTTCGAGCTCCTCGAACGCCAGAATCGCCGCACTCCCCGCCTCGGCCATGCGGCCGGTGTGCAGCTGGAGGGCCCGGCTGAGAACCCCCAGCGACTCCCGGTCCCGACCCGGAAGGCTGTGGATCAGGGTCCGGCCGAGCGTGAGGAGCGCCCGGGCCTGGAGCCGGCGGTCCCCCGACTCCTCGGCCGCGGCCGCCGCCGGCGGGCAACCTCCATCGCCCTCTCGTAGTCGTTGGCTCCCAGACGGGCCTCTACCACCTTCATCAGCGTTTGTGCGCTCGTTTGCGCATCCAACCGGGGGGCGCCTGGTGACGAGGCGATGCTGGTCAGCGGCCGCAGGACCGATGCGGGCAGCCCCGCCCCCAGCTCCTGCTCGTAAAGCCGGCTAACCCGTTCGACGTACCCCTCGGCGGCGGCCCGGCTCTGCTGGAGATGGATGTCGACGGCAAGCTCGTGCATCGCATCGTTGAACGGGTCGGTGAGCAGCGCCCGCTCCACCAGCGCCAGCGCCTCCGGCGGGTTTGCGCGCGCCAGCATCGACGCCGCCCAGCGGAGGATGTCGCCGGCAGCCGCCGCCACCCGGTTCCTCTGCAACGAGATCCACAGCTCGAACCCTGGGGTCTCGTGGAACGACATACCCTCCAGCAGCTCGCCCCGGCAGACCGCCCGCACCTGCTCCATCGGCACCAGGCTCTCCAGGACCTCGACTGCATCGACTCGGATGCCGTCGCCGGTCAGCTGGAGGTGCCCTGCGGTCTCGACGATCCCGGCCGGCTCGACGGCCCGCCGCACCTGCAGCAGGTGCCAGCGCAGCGTGGCCATCGGATCGTCGGCATCGGCAAACAGCCGGTCGACCAGGTTGCGGCGGGTGGTGTTGGGTTCCAGCAAAACGGTGGCCAGCAGGCCCCAGGACTTGCGGCCCTTCAGGCGGCGTGGCTCCCCGTCCACCACGATCTGCGGCGGTCCGAGCAGCCGGATATCCACGCCCATGAGGGCAAGAGTTTAATCCGTCCACCGGGCCTGCGGTTCAGGGCGTTACGCCGAATCGGTCCGCCAACCCCGCCTGCGTCTTGTTCGTCTAGGGTGGAAGCCAGCTACCGAGGAGGAACTTATGACCCGGCACGAGGCGTTAGTCCCGCTCACCCACGATCATCACCACTTCCTGGCTCACGCCAACCGAATGCAGGAGGCAGCCACCCAGGATGCGGCCGCCCGCCGGCTGGCAGGCGACGACTACGTCAGCTTTTACCTGGGCAAGGGCCTTCGCAACATGCGGGAGGAACATGAGCTCTTCTTCCCCGCAACGTTTTTCGCAAGCGACCAGGCGCGGGCGCTGGTTCTAAGGGCCCTGGCCGCACACCTGGAGATGTACCACCAGACACACCGGCTGCAGGCGGAACTGGCTACCGGTGACATCTCCCCGGCAGCGCTGGAGCAACTGGCCGAAATCCTGAAAGAACACGTGCGCTTTGAAGAGAGCGAACTTTTCACCGCCATTCAGAACGCGATCCCCGGGGATGAGCTGGATCGATTGGGGCATACCTACCGCAGGGACGTCTAACCCTTCCGAGCCGCCGCTAACGCTCAGGTTGGGCAGACCCGGCGCCGCCTGGCGCTATGACAAGATCGGCGAACCCGTCCCGCTTGTGGGCCCTCCGTCGTTTACCAGTTTATGAGCCAAGCGGGAGGATCGGCACGCCGAGAGTACGTGCGCCGCAGCGGGCTCGACCGACAGCGTCGCCACCGTAGGTTTGGGGCAAAGATCGCAATCGTCGCCGGGCTCCCGTTCCTCACTTTCGCCCTGACTCTCCTGGTGTTGAACCGTCTTTTTCCGGACTATGGGCCGGACAAGATCACGGCATTTTTCCTTGCAAGCATGGTGGCCATAAGCCTGGCGAGGGATCTCTGGGGAGCCCGAAAATCGACCGAAGCATGGCGGAAAGGCGCCGACGGCGAGGTGCTCACCGGACGGGCGCTGGCCAAGCTTCCGGCAGCCTACGTCTGTCTCCACGACCTTGGGATGCCCGGCTCCCGAGCCAACATCGACCATCTGGTGATCGGCCCGACCGGGGTCTTTACGGTGGAGACAAAGAATTTCTCCTCACCGGTCCGGATTTCGGGCAGCAAGGCCACCCGATCCGGTCGATCGATGGATTCCGTAGTCACTCAAGCCCGGGGCCAGGCCAAGGCAGCATCCGCAGCCCTGGGCCTGCCTGTTAGTCCGATCGTCTGCCTCCAGGGCGCAGGCCTTTCGACCGGGCTGTTCTCCAGACCGTCCATCAAAAGTGTCCACTTCTGTGCCGGAAACGGCCTGGCTACCGCCATCGCTTCACCGAAACATCAGCTAACCACCGACGAGGTCGAGCGCCTGGTGGTGCTGGCGAAGCAGGTGCTGGAATGAAGGCTTCTGCCGATAGGTCCGGTATGCGATTGATCGGGCGGGCTTTTTCGGTGGTGCTTGTGATGGCCGTCCTCGCATCCTGCGGCTCCGCGGAACCGGAGGCGGCGCCCAGCCCGAAAGCCGACACGATCGCCGTCGTTCTGGGCCACGACATCCCAAAGGAGGACGCCGACAGGCTCGACGGAATCATCTTTGGAGCGCTGCGTGAGAAGTTCGTTGCCGACAACCGGATCACTGCGACCGACGCGGAGGTGGACGGCTTCATCGTCAAGTTCAACCAGTTGCAGGAATCGTTGCCCATGCCGATACCCAGCGACGGAGTACCCGAAGCGGATATGCGGGCCGCCGAGCGGGAGGTCGCCCAGGGAATGGTCACGAGCTTCAAGATCAACCAGGCGTTCTACGAACAGTACGGAGGGCGGGTGATCTTTCAGCAGTTCGGGCCGGAACCGGTAGACGCCTACCGCGACTTCCTGAAAGAGCAGGAGCGCGAGGGGAACTTTGAGATCCTGGATAAGCAGTACGAGGACGAGTTCTGGGACTACTTCGTGAACGACTCCAGCCACAGCTTTTTGTCCGCCGAGGAGGGCGCCGAGGCGATGACCACTCCCTGGTGGCTAAGGGAAACGGACCTCTAGCCGGCCGCCCTGTGGCCCGCTCCCCTGACTGTTCCAACGCCGACAGTTCGGGGTTCGCCGGGCTCGTTTTGACGAAAGTACCAACTGTGGCCCGAGCCAGCCGGCCTGAAAATGAACGCGGACGACCAGGAGGCATCATGGTCCTGAACTTCCGAAGAATTTTGTTGAGCATGCTCACCGCAGTTGCCCTGGTGGCGGCTGCATGCGCCGACGGGGACGTGGACGACCCGGTGGAGGAGACCGTCACCAACGGCACTCCGACCGACGGCGCCACCTCGCCCTCGCCCGGTGGGACCCAGAGCCCGGACGGCGACGACATCGCCTGGGCCACCTGTGAGCATCCCGAAGGCATCCAGGTTTCCTATCCCGAGGGCTGGCACGTCAACTCCGCAGGGACCCTGCCCGCATGCAGCGCGTTCGATCCCGAGCCTTTCGAGGTTCCCGAAGCCAGCGAGTTCCTTGAGGCTGCCGCCCTGCTCTCCGTTGAACGGGTTGATTTCGAGACAATCGCCGGACCCGACGCCCGGGCCGGGGAGGTGCTCGACGAACGTGATCAGCTGATCGACGGCCAGGACGCCCTGCGCGTGGAGACCGAGTCGTCGGGCGATGCCCTGCTTCCGGAGGGACTGCGGAGCACCCGCTGGTTTGTCCTGCTGGACGAGAACCGCACGCTCACCCTGACCACCCACCAGGTGGAGGGCAACGACTACGAGAGGAACCGGCAGGTTCTGGACCAGATGGCCCAGCGCCTGGAGCTCCCCGACAGCTAGCCGTACCGACGCCGTAATCGAAAAACCATGACTCCACTATTCGCGCGCCGAACAGGAGGAGATATGACTCGATCGTTTCGATCCCAGATGACCATCCTGCTGCTTATGGTTCTGGCAATGACCCTGGTAGTGGTCACTCCGGAGCCGGCGCACGGTCAGACCCTGCTGTACCGCTGGATACGCGGTGCGGAGGTCGCCGAATGGCAGGAACAACTGAACCAGGTACGGGACGACGACATCGCGGTCGACGGAATCTTCGGCCCCATCACCGCCGGCGCAACCCGCGATTTCCAGCGCACCGCAGGGATTCAGGTGGACGGGATCGTCGGTCCCCAGACCCGTCAGGCGATGCAGCAGGCTCTGGCCGGTGGGGGCAACCTGCCGCCGGGCTCCGGTGGCAGCCCGGGCGGCGAGGTGCTCCAAAAGGGCGACAGCGGCCCGCAGGTGCGGGAAATCCAGTCCCGGCTGCAGACCATGCGCTACTGGGTGGGGCCGATCGACGGAATCTACGGAACTCTGACGACGCAGGCCGTGACGGCCTTCCAAAAGGTCAACGGCCTGGAGCCGGACGGCAGGGTCACCGCTTCGACGCGTGATGCCCTGGCCAACCCCAAGCCGGTGGAGCTGCGAAGCAGCGAGCCGGGACTAATCGTGGAGATCAACAAACCGGTTCAGGTGCTCGTCACGGTGGTCGACGGTCAGGTGAGCAATATCTGGAACACGTCGACCGGCACCAATGAGCAGTACACATCCGAGGGGCGGCAGTACGTGGCCGACACCCCCAGCGGCCGGTGGGACATCTACCGGCAGATCAACGGATGGCGGGAGTCACACCTCGGCCGCCTCTACCGGCCGAAGTACTTCCACACGGACGGAATCGCAATCCACGGCTACCACAGGGTCCCCTCCTACCCCGCCTCGCACGGCTGCGTGCGGGTCAGCATGGCGGCGATGGACTACCTATGGCCCAGGCTGCCGATCGGCACTCCCGTGCTGGTCTACTGACCCGCCGGCGAGCAGCCAAGCCAACCAACAAGAACCCACGGAGGTGATTGCATGAACAAGCCAACGAGCTGGATCAGCGCAATTCTCACCGCGATGCTGCTGATGGTTGCGCCGGCACCGGCGCTTGCCCAAACCCACCAGATCACCGACAGTATCCGGGAGGGGCGTCTGCTGTTCACCTGGACCCGCGGCCAGGACGTTGCCGACTGGCAGCGGGCGATCAACCACTGGCTCGACGCCGGCCGGGCCGACGACGTGCGGCTGGCCGTGGACGGCATCTACGGGCCGATCACCCGGACCGCCACCCTGGGCTTTCAGCGGGCGCGCAACATTGCGGTCGACGGAATCGTCGGTCCCCAGACGCGGGGAGCCATGGTGGCCGCCCTCGGCCCAGCCACCCCGCCTCCTGCGGACGACAACGGCGACGGCGGCCTCTCTGCCGATGAGGTCCTATCGCCCAACCTCAACACCGATCCCGATGAAGGAGAGGCGCAGGCACCCATGGTGTCGGTGACCGACGTGCGAGCCGGCCGCCACGACGGGTTCGACCGAGTGGTCTTTGAGATCGCCGGAGAAGGTCAGGCCGGTTGGAACGTTCGCTACGTCGACGAGGCGCGGGCGGCCGGCTCGGGCCTGCCCATCGAGGTCGACGGTCAGGCCGTCCTTGCGGTGAACCTGACCAACATCAGTCTGCCGCCGGACGCGCCCGAAGGCATCGAGTCCTGGGACGGTCCCGAGCGGATTCGACCACAGGGTCAGGGACCGCTGGTCGAGATGGTGGAGGACACGATCTACGAGGGTCACCACACCTTCTTCGTGGGCGTCGACGACACGGTGCCCTTCCAGGTTCACCGGCTTGAAGATCCCCAGCGGGTGGTTCTGGACATCGCGGCTGGGTAACCAAACCGGGAACCCGGGGGGCCGGCTTCAAGCCGGCCCCCCGGCATGCCCGCGTGGCTCCGCAGCGGTCGCCCACACATCGAATTGAGTTATTGACATTGCGATCCGGGAGGCGTCTTCTAGGACTCCGCACGGCCGGCGCACCGGCCATTGGAGGAAGAAAACCGTAGATGACAGCGAACATCTGGCAGGGCACGAAGTACTCCGCACAACCCAACACTCCCCTGTGGGAGATGAGCATCCCGGGCACCCACGATTCAAGCGCAAAGTGGAACCACACCGCCTGGGACGACAAGTGCCAGGAGTGGAGCATCACCGAGCAGCTCGACAATGGAATCCGGTTCCTGGACCTCAGGCTGAACTACAACAACGACGACAACCGTGATTCAAATGGCTTCACCGGCTACGACATCTACCACGGCGGCTTCCAATGGGCCACTTTTAAACCCTCCTGGTACGGCACCACGGATCCGGCTCGTTCAGACACCGTCAACGTTTATGCCGAGATGGTGGCCTGGCTGCAGCAACACCCCACCGAGTTCGTGCTGGTGATGGTCGCCAACACCGGCGGCACGGCGAGCGGCGAGTTCACGGACGAGTTCTGGAAGATCATCAACAGCGTCGACTCAAACTCCGCAAACGACACGACCGACGCCCCCAACTGGTATTTGTTCGACGTCGCCGCGGGATCCAAGGCGGACCTGACCTACACCAACCTGAAGAACAAGTTCGTCCTGATACGGTCCGACCCCGGCTGGTCCTGGCAGCGAACCGGGCATCCGTCTGAAAACCTCGGCCTTCCGGAT
>JAJCYF010000021.1 GCA_029263035.1 Actinomycetes bacterium | reverse complement strand
GCCGGTGTTCCATTTACTGCCCGCAATGGACGCGGGATCGTCCAGTTGCCGCAGGTTCCAGGCGAGGATTCGCCGCCCCATAAGGCGGAGCAGCGCGCGGGCGACCGGCGCGACGACGGCCAACCCAGCCCTGCCGAGGGTTTGCCACCTGCGCGCCTCGCCGGCGCTCATCGTGCTCGGAAGTGCCGGCACCACCAATACGAGCCCGGCGACCCGTTCGGGTGCCTGGTCGGCGAACAGCAACGCAATCATCCCGCCCGCCGACCAGCCGTGAACCACGACCCGATCGAGTTCGAGTGCGTCGGTGAAATCACGCAGGAACTGCACGCTGGTTTCGATGCCGGCCGCGCGGGGGTTAGGCAGCGCGGTGTGGCCGGCGATCGTGCCGGGCAGGTCTACCGCAATCGTGTGGGCGTGTGCTCGCATTTCCCCGAGTACGTCGATCCAGTTCGAGGCGCTGTTGGCCGGGTTCGGAACAAGCAGGTGAACCGGCGACGACGGCGTCGAAGTCTGATCGGTTACCAGGTAGTGCACCTTCGTGCCGTGCACATCGACTGTCTCACTGCGGATTCCGGACCAGCGGGCGGCGCGCTCACCCCAGTCGGCGTACTGCATTACCTGGGGCTCCGCCGTCGACGGGGGCCCGGAAAACTCAAGAGGCTTCGTTCGGCGTCGGCCAGGGGGCGATGTCCTGCCAGCGCCGGTCGATGTGGCGGAGCGAGTCGACGATAAAGTCGATGGCGGCGGACACGTCCGAGAACAGGTGGGCGTCCTCGGTGAAGCTGACCAGCACCTTGCCCTTTACCGCTCCGGTGCCCACCGCAAGCTGTCGGGTGACCCGGGCCTTGGGGGTCATCACCAGGTCGTGGGTCGACCAGACCGCCCAGCGGTCGGCCGGCATGTCCCGCACCAGCAGGAAGGCGTACTTGCCGGCCTCCACCAGCTTGCGCAGCGCAAGCTCGTCCAGGATCAGCAGATCCCTCTCCGGGACGTCCGGGCGGTAGCCGGACCAGCCGCGGTACACCTGCCGTTTGGTCTTCAGCTCCACCTCCAGCAGGCGGGCGCCCGGGCCGACCAGCTGGTAGTCCAGGCGGTCGGTGGAGGCGGTGGAACACTGCAGCATCGCCAGTTCGGGGTGGGCGGCCAGCTCGTTTCGGACATCGGCCTCGAGCCGGTGGCGCTCCCTCAGGTCGGTCTTCCAGTCGGCGGGCAGTCGGTCACGCATCGGCGGGCTCCTCATCGAACAGCTCGGGCTGGCGGAAGACTTCGGTGCGCCACACCGACGGCAGGGGGTCGTCGGGCGCCGGGGTCTCGGTCAGATGGCGGTGGAAACGCCGGAAGCCGGCCAGGTCGCCCACGGTCGCCGCCACATCGAAGATGTCGCCGTGCAGGTCGGAGAGGATTCGCCCCGCCCGGCTGGAGGGCTCGGGAAGGTGGGAGGTGACCACCAGGATCTTCAGATCGGTCCGGCGGGCGATCATCATGGCCCGGCAGCCCATCTTCAGCATGGTGTCGGTGCGCCGAAGGCCGGCCCGCTCTCCGTCGTCGGGCGTCCCCCGGGCAAGAAGCACGAACCGGGCGCCGTTCAGCCCCCGGACGAGCCCGTCGGTCGGGTAGTCGTCGAACCTCAGCTTGTCCGTCTCCAGCGCCCCGCCGGCCTGCACGATCCATTCCCGCGCCATCTCCTTGAAGTCGGCCCCGGCGGCCGACGCCAGCGCCTGGAAGGAGGCATAGGTGAAAGGAAGGTCCTCGTAGGGCTCCACCGCAAGGCCGGGCACCTCAAACAGCCGGGTCATGCGCTGCGCCGGGATGCGGCCCGGCCGGGCGAGGCTCCGGCCATCCGGCTGAGGACTCCGGCCGGGTCGAAGACAACGCTGGAACCGGGCTCCGAGACCCGAGCCCTCAACGCGCCGGCTGGGACCACCTCCACGCTTGCGGTCCCCGATGCCACCAACAGGTAGTCGTCGGGGGCACCGGTCAGGCTGAGGCCGGCAATGGCCTGCCCGAGCTGCCCGACATCCGCCCCGGAGCGCCCGAAGTGCCCCAGCGCCGCAAGCTTGACGACATCTGCCGGACCGTAGATCCGGCGGCCGGGGCGCCCGATGCCGGGTTCGACCGAGGGCTTGACCCAGCCCTGCCGGGCCCAGTAGTCGAGCTGCCGGTAGGTGATGTTGGCCAGCTCGGCGGCCTTCGGCCCGCTGATTGCGTGAGACTCGTTCTGTGTAATCACAGGTTCATTACACGACACCGGAGTCGTGTAGTCAAGCACCGATCGCCGATTGTTGCGAAGGATCCGGGGACACCCGGCGCCGGATGGCGCAGAATGGCCCTACCGGGCCGTCCGACTAGGAGTGGGTACAGGTTGAACATGAACCCCCAGGAGCTTCACGACTACGTGGTCACGCTGGGCACGGAGCTGCGGCGGGCCTCGTTCCCGCTGGAGTCCCCGGGAAGCCGCAGCGCCCGGGCGGCGCAGGCGGCGCTGACCGGCCAGATCGACGACTACCTGCTCCCCCGCCTTCGCGAGCTGGACGCCCCGCTGCTGGCCGTCTTCGGCGGCTCGACCGGCGCCGGGAAGTCGACGCTGGTCAACTCGCTGATCGGCCGGACCGTGTCGGCAACCGGAGTCCTCCGACCGACAACCACCACCCCGATCCTGGTCACCTCCCCCCGGGAGATCCGGTGGTTCGAGACCGACCGGGTGCTGCCGGGCCTGGCTCGCAGCACCGGGAAGATGGAAGCGGGCTCGACCGGCCTGCATCTGGTGGCCGACGCCGACGTGCCGGCGGGCATGGCCTACCTGGACGCTCCCGACATCGACTCGGTGGTCAAGTCCAACCGGGAGATGGCCACCCAGCTCCTGGCGGCGGCCGACCTGTGGCTGTTCGTCACCACCGCCGGCCGCTACGCCGACGCAGTGCCGTGGAGCTACCTCCGCCAGGCGCGGGAGCGCAGCACCGCGCTGGCGCTGGTTCTCAACCGGGTGCCCCCCGAAGCGCTGGACGAGGTTCCGGGCCACCTGAAGGAGATGTTGAGAAAGGAGGGCCTGGACGAGACCGTGGTCCTCACCGTTCCCGAGGTCCCCCTGGAGGACGGGCGCATCCCGCACGGTGCGCTGCAGCCGGTGCGGTCCTGGCTGGATGCGCTGGCGGCGGACGCCGAGGCCCGGGCCCAGACGGTGCTGAAGACCCTCACCGGTGCGCTGGACTCCCTGCCGCCGAGGGTGGAGGAGATCGCCCGGCAGATGGAGGAGCAGATCGCAGCGGCGGCCGACCTGGCCGGCGACGCCCGCCGGGTGTACGGGCAGGCGGTGGAGGAGGCCGAGGAGGTGTTGAGCGGCGGCACCCTGCTGCGGAGCGAGGTCCTGGCCCGGTGGCACGAGTTCATCGGAACCGGCGATGTGATGAAGAGCCTGCAGAACACCATCGGACGTATCGGCGACCGCATCAAGGACGTGGTCACCGGCCGGCCGCCGGTGGCCCACGAAGTCCAAACCGAGGTGGAGCGCAGCATCGAAACCGTCGTTCTCTCGGTCGCCGACCGGGCGGTCGAGCGCACCGTGGCCGCCTGGAAGATGTCGTCGCAGGGCGAGTCGCTGATTGCCGCCGGAGCCGCCCCCCAGCAGTCCTCGGCGCAGCTCAGGGCCAGCGTGGAGGGGGAGGTCCGAGCCTGGCAGTCGACGGTCATGGAGTTGGTCAGGGAGCAGGGCCCCGCCCGCCGGGCGGCCGGGCGAGCCGTCTCGTTCGGGGTGAACGCGGCCGGCGCCGCGCTGATGCTGGTGGTCTTCGCCCACAGCGGCGGCCTGACCGGCGGCGAGGTGGTGATCGCCGGAGGGACCGCCGCAGTCAGCCAGAGGCTGCTGGAAGCCATCTTCGGCGAGGAGGCGGTCCGGACGCTTGCCGCCCGGGCGAAGGCCGACCTGGTCAAGCGCCTGACCCGCCTGCTGGAGGCCGAGGCGGAAAGGTTTGCAGCGGCGGCCCTCAAGGGGGTGCCGGTACCGCAGCAGGTCGCCCAACTGCGGTCGGCGCTGGAAGCCGTCGGGGCCGGACGGCCTTGAAGCCGCTCCTGCGCAGCCGGCAGGCCCCCAACCTCGACGACCGGTTGGAGGCGCTGCGCCGGGTGGTCGAGATCGGCCGGGATCGCTTCGAACCGTCGCTGGTCGACGACGCACGGGGGATCCTGGACCGGGGAACCGAGAGGATGGGGTTCGGCCGCAACCTGACCGTTGCCGCCCTGGCCGGCGCCACCGGGACGGGCAAGTCGTCGCTTTTCAACAAGCTCAGCGGTTCCGACCTGTCGCCGACCGGCGTGCTCCGCCCCACCACCTCTACCGCCCAGGCGGCGATGTGGGGGGAAGCGTCCGACGTCCTGGACTGGCTGGGCATCTCCCGGCGCCACGGTCTGAGCGATCCCGACCTGGACGGCCTGGTGCTGCTCGACCTTCCGGACCACGACTCGACCCAGGCGGAACACCGCCTGGAGGCGGACCGCCTGGTGGACCTGGTCGACGTGTTCATCTGGGTGGTCGATCCGCAAAAGTACGCCGACGCCACCCTGCACGACGACTACCTGCAACCGCTGGCCGGCCACGCCGCAGTGACCGTGGTGGTGCTCAACCAGATCGACAGGCTGAGCGAGGCGGAGAGGCGCCAGTGCGCCGCCGACCTGGCCCGCCTGCTGAAGGCGGACGGGATGAACGGAGTGCGGGTTCTGTCGACGTCGGCGGTGACCGGTGAGGGCCTGGAGGACCTCAGGAAGACAATCGTCAACCGGGTCCGGGAGGAGCGGGCATCGGTCGAGCGACTGTCCGCCGACCTGGACCGGCTCGCCGCCCGGCTGGCGCCCCTGTGCTCATCGGCGAAAGCTCCCGGACTGACGGCCGGCGACCGCGAAAGCCTGGTCGATGCCCTGGCCGAGGCCGCCGGCGTCGAGACGGTGGCCGGTGCCGTGGCCCGGGCGCACCGCCGGGACGCCGCGCTCGCCATGGGGTGGCCGTTCACCCGATGGCTCAGGCGCTTCCGGCCCGACCCCCTGCGCCGGCTGCACCTGGGCCGCGGCGGTGAGGGCGGCCGGACCTCGCTGCCTGCGGCGACCCCGCTTCAAAGAGCCCAGGCGGACGGTGCCGTAAGAAGGACGGCGGCATCCGCTGGGTCGGGGCTGCCGGACCCCTGGCCGGACGGCATCAAGCGATCGGTCGCCGAATCGACCGAAACCCTGCTGGACGAGCTGGACGGCTCGATCTCCCAAACCGACCTGCAGGAGTCGGACCGGCCGGCATGGTGGAGCGTGGCCAACGGGCTGCAGACTCTGCTGGCGGCGGTGGCGGTAGTGGGGTTCTTGTGGCTGGCACTGCTGTTCGGTCTGGAGTGGCTGCAGATCCCCAGACCTCCGACACCGGAGGTGGAGAGCATTCCCTGGCCGACCCTTGCGCTGGTGGGGGGACTGCTCGCCGGCTTCGTGCTCAGTTTCATATTCCAGCTTCTCGCCCGGGTGGGCGCCGGACGCCGGCGCAAACGGGCATCCCGGGCGCTGAGATCCGGTGTGAAGGAGATCGCCGAGAGAACCGTGACCGGCCCTATCGAGCAGGAGATTGGCAGGCACCGCGAATTTTGTGCGGCTCTGGAAGCGCTGCGGCAGACCCGCTGAACCTTCGCCGGGCGGGCGACGTTTCACCCGGCGGCGGATCCGGGTAACCGGTTAAGGAGGACAGCGATCAACGATCGCCCGGTAGGTCAGCCGAACCTCCGGAAATCAAGCCCGATCGAGGAGGACAAATGATCTCTTGGAAAAAGAGGCTCCTGGCCGCAATCTTCGCCGCCTTTGCCATGCTGGGCGCAGCCGCCTGCGGCGACGACAACGGCGACGCCGACGACAACGGTAACGGCGACGTCTCGAGTGAAGCCGGCGACGTCGCAGAAGAGACCGAAGAGCTTGGCGAGGAACTCGGCGATGAGGCAGGCGAAGCAGCCGAAGGGGCGGGAGATGCCCTGGAGGATGCCGGCGATGAGATTGAGGAAAGCACCGACGAGGCTACCCCCAGCGACGGCCAGACTTAAGCACTCAGTTCAGGCACAGGCCGGCACCGGCTTGAACCGGTGACCGGCCTGTGGTGCGTTTGAAGGGGACCGGTCGCATTCGAACTTCTTACGAAGCGACGAGACGACCGGCAATGTCCTCGACGCCAACCTTCCCCTCGGCGACATCCAGAACGAGCCGAAAGGCGTCTTCATCGCCGAGATCTACGGGTTCGCCATTCACATCCAGAAAGACTGTCGTGGCCAGCCATCCCAGGGGCTTGTTGCCGTGAACCAGCTCGTGGCTCCTTACGATCGAATGCAACAGAGCAGCCGCTTTGAGTTTGACGGTCGGATAGGCGTCTTCTCCGAAAGCACTCGACTGAGGCCGGACAACAGCCGCATCCAGAAGACCGAGGTCTTTGACCGGCCCAAGGCCTAAACGACGCACCAAACCGAGAAGGTCTTCAAGAGTGAGGTACTCGACTCCGGTCACACGGATCCGAGCCGGTCGAGGACATCACCCCACCGCTCAACCATGCGATCCGTGCTGTCTGCAATCTTCTTGGCGTGACCCGCCCGTTCATAGCGGTCGAGAATGGCCCGCCGGATGATCTCCTGACGAGACAACCCCTCTTCCTTGACGAGTTCATCGAGAGCTCGCTCGAGCGCCTCATCGGTGCGCACAGTGAACGCCATGAGCCAAATGGTATCACGACGGTATCACCATCTTCCCCCGGGCGAAGCAGCAGTTCAACGGTGGTGGGAGAAGGATTCGAACCTCCGAAGCTTACGCAACCGGTTTACAGCCGGCTCCCTTTGGCCACTTAGGTATCCCACCGAGGAAAGGCTAAGGCGGCGAATGGCCGCCTATTCCTTTCGAACATCCCTTACAAACAAAAGGCGACGGCTTCGCCGCCTCCTTCTTACGAACAGCCCTTCGGGCTGTTGTCCCATTAGGATAAAGCAACAAGCCGAACGAATTTGGGGGCACCGTGGCACAGGCATCTTTTGACGTGGTGAGCGAGGTCGACAACCAGGAGGTCATGAACGCCCTCGACCAGACCCGGCGCGAGATTACTCAGCGTTTCGACTTCAAGAACACCGGCACCGAGATCGACCACCAGGGCGAGCAGATCACCATCCGGTCCAACTCCGAGGGACGGGTGCAAGCCGCGGTCGACGTGCTGAAGGAGAAGATGGTGCGCCGCAACGTTTCGCTCAAGGCGCTGTCCGAGGGCAAGATCGAGCCGGCCGGCGGGTCGACCTACAAGCAGGTCATCGACATCGTGCACGGCATCTCCGAGGAGAAGGCCCGCACGATAAACAAGTTCATCAAGGCTTCCGGACACAAGGTCCAAAGCCAGATCCAGGGGGAGCAGCTGCGGGTCTCCTCAAAGTCCCGAGACGATCTGCAGGGCGTAATCCAGGCGCTGAAGGACGAGGACTTCGGGATCCCGCTGCAGTTCACCAACTACCGGTAGGGCAGATCCGTGACCGACGACTGCATCTTCTGCCGGATCGTCGCCGGAGAGGCGCCTGCCGGCAAGGTCTACGAGGACGACAAGGTGATCGCCATCATGGATATCTTCCCGTGGAACGAGGGTCACACCCTGGTCATTCCCCGGGCCCACGCCGCCACGATCTTCGACATTTCGCCTGAGGATGTCGCTGCGGTGGCGGAGGCCGCCCGGCGCCTGGCGCCTGCCATCCGTGACGCCGTGGGCGCGGAGGGCCTGAACCTGGTGCAGTCCAACGGCCGTGCCGCCTGGCAGCAGGTCGACCACTTCCACCTTCACCTAATTCCCCGGTGGACCGACGATGGGCTTGTTCAGCCGGTATCTCCGGCTGCCGGC
>JAJCYF010000020.1 GCA_029263035.1 Actinomycetes bacterium | reverse complement strand
CAATGGCCTTGCGTTAGTCTGCGACACGCCGGTGTGAATGCGCTGCTTGGTGATCGTCTCTGGGGATGATCGCGGTGTGGCGCATGACGGGTCGGCGGGGGTCTCGCCGGAGGGGTGGTTGCCTGACCGGGTGTCGGTGGGGGCGTTGACCAGGGCGTTCCCGCCGGAGTTGGTGGACCGGGTGGTGGCCACGACCGACACCCGGGAGCTGCGGCGCCGGTTGCTGCCGGCCCGGCTGGTTGTGTACTTCGTGCTGGCGTTGTGGCTGTTCCGGGGCCCGAACTGCGGCTACGGTCGGGTGCTGGTCAAGCTGGTGGACGCGCTGTATCACCGCCGCCGCGGCCAGCAGCTGCTGGAGGGGGTCCTCGACCCGGACGGCTGGGTGGACGCCGGTGGTGGTCGGCGGTGGCGGCCACCGCACATCTCCTCGCTGTCGCGGGCGCGGGCCCGGTTGGGGGCCGATCCGCTGCACATGCTGTTCGACGAGGTCGCCGGCCCGGTCGGCGCCCCGGACGCGGCGGGGGTGTTCTGCCGTGGGCTGCGGGTGGTGTCGATGGATGGCTCCACCACCGACGTGCCCGACACATCCGAGAACGACGAGTACTTCGGGCGCCCCTCGAATGCCACTCGAGATGGGGCGTTCCCGCAGGTGCGGTGGGTTGTCGCGGCCGAGTCGGGCACCGGGGCGCTGATCGGGGCGACCTTCGGCCCGTACACCGTCGGTGAGCAGACCCTGGCCCGGGACCTACTACCCGCGTTCTGTGCGGAGATGCTCGTGCTGGCCGACCGCAACTTCCTGGGCCACGCCCTGGCCCGCGACGTGCTGGCCACCGGGGCGCACATCCTGTGGCGGGCCTCGGCGTCGTTTCGGCTGACCCCGATCGCGGTGCTGGCCGACGGCACCTACCTGGCCCAACTGCACCCCCGCCGCAAGGCCGACGGGCCGCCGATCACCGTGCGGGTCATCGAGTACACCGTGCACACCAGCAGCGCCGGTTCCGACGCCGAGGACACCTCGGAACTGTTCTGCCTGGTCACTGACCTGCTCGACGTCGAGGCCTACCCGGCGCTGGACCTGGCGGGTGCCTACCCGATGCGCTGGGAATGCGAGACCGTGATCGGACACCACAAGACCGACATGGGCCAGGGCATGGCCGTGCTGCGCAGCAAAGACCCCGAAGGGGTCGCCCAGGAGATGTGGGCCCTGTTCGCGGTCTACCAGGCCATCCACACCCTGATCGGCGCCGCGGTCGACGCCACCGGCATCCCACCGGACCAGATCAGCTTTCCGCACGCGCTGGCCGCCGCGACCGATTCGGTCACGGCGGGCTTTCCCCCCTCAGAATCTTGACCTGGCCGTGGCCACGTTCCTGCTCAAGATCCTCGATCCGGCCTTCTTCGTCCGCGGCCGACCCGACCGGGCCAGCCCACGAGCCACCAAAAAGGCCGGCGACTTCCCCGCCCGCAAAGATCAACCCAGCGTCGTCCGCGTCACCCGCCGCATCCAACTCCACTGCCTCCGACCCCGACCCCCGAGCTAAACGCAAGGCCATTGGGTCGTAGCCCAACCCTCCCTCGCTGCTGCGGCTCTCGCAACGACTGGGCCGTGCAGTATGGATTCTCCGCGAGCTACAGCTCGTACCTCGCTAGCCGTGCTGAAGCCGGGTTTATCCCGGGTAGGTAGGACTGCTGGGCGCAGAGTATGCGCCCAGTGGCACGACCGCGGTCGTTGCTAACTCGTGGGGAGTGCTGGGGCAGGTCGCTGCGGTGGAGATTTCCGAGTGTCCCAGCGGGTGCTGGCCAGTCTTCGTTCAGCGAACGTGAGCAAGTCGAAGACGTCGCCTGCAAAGTAGCCAACAGTATTTCTCTCAAGCGGTCGCCGGGAAACAATCCCGGCCTCGGCAAGCTCTTCGGCGGCGTTATAGGCGGCTGGTAAAGACACTTCGAGCATTCGGCGCACTGTGTTGGTCGTGACCAATGGGGCTTCAGGCAGGATGTCCAGTAGCCTCGACACTGCCGAATCTGAGCGCGGGGTCTCCCGGAGATTGTTGCTCGTTCGGTGAGCAGCCAAGCGGGCGGTCCATTGCGAGCGTAGCTCGGCGAGCTCTGCTCCGAAGTGGCGAACTTGCTCTGCTGCCATCTCAGCAGCGTCGAGGAACGTTCTCAGCCACGTCGATATCGCTTCCTGCGCGATTGGCGAAGTGGCTTCGCCCTCATACCGATATGCGGTCAGGCCGTCGACGTATCCATCCGAGCGGGTCAACAGGACGAGGCTGACTGGCAGGACAGCCGAAGGCGTGAGACCACGCCGCGTGAGCGCGGTGTGGATGAGGGCGCGACCAACGCGCCCGTTTCCGTCGGTGTACGGATGGATTGTCTCGAACTGTGCATGCAGGAGGGCTGCCTGTATCAGGGGCGCATGGGCACCGCCCGAGGCGTAGGTGACCAGATCTGTCATCAGGTCGGTTACGCGCTCTGGTGCGGGCGGAACAAATTCTGCGGTTAGCGGATTCCAGTCATTTCCGCCGATCCAATTCTGCGCCGTTCGGAGGCCGTGATGCTGCTCATCGTTGGGCAGGAGCGCGTGGTGTAGCTCATCGATTCCAGCCACAGTAACTGTCGGGCTCTCGGCGAGCTCGGTGGCAGCCTTGCGCAAGATTGTGATGTTGTTGGCCACGTACTGGGCGTTGCGGCTGAAGCCGGCGCTTGAAAGCTGCTCAGTCTGTGCGAGCTCCGCTAGGGCGACCTGCCGCGCAGAGACCTGCATGCCCTCGATGCGTGACGAGGCGATCGCCTCTGATCTAAGGAGGAAGCGAGCGAGACCCTCGAGGCTTCGGGACTCGGGGCTCAGCGATAGGCGTCGCACCGATGTCTCCACCTCGGCGGCCCTCGTCGACAGCTCACCGTCGATCGCCAGGGGCCTGGATGTGAGGTTGTCTGGCACGTAGACCGCGTAGGTTCCACCTTGGCGTCCAACCTTTGAGGGCGCCTCAAGACGGGATTCCCAGTCCCGCGTCTCCCAGGACGCCAACGCTGCCTCCTCGGTAGCTCGTAACCTTGCTGGGGACGCCGGCCCTCGTAAGGATACTGTACTAAAGTTACGTGCTTGGGCGTGGCGCGCAAGGAAAAGAGCTACCGACGGGCCGCAGCGGTCAGCGTCAAGGTCTCCGTTGCCGTAGTGGCTGCTCAGAGCCTTGTGCGCCCTCACCGGTGACGCGAGACGAAGGTGAGCTAGATCAGTCGTCGGGTCGCTAGTGTCGTCCGCTTGAGGTGTGGCCGTACGGGAGCGACGGGACGCCCGACGAGGTGTGAATCCCGGCCACCTCACCTCCTCTGGCGTTCAAATAGGCACTCGGAGGTGCCTGCGAGTCTGCCTGCGAGTTCCTGCGGGCCAGGGCCGTGAGAGACAGTGATGCCAGTTCCACGTGTGCTCTGACCAGCACGAAGCAGACCGGCACCCGCCGAACGACGATCTTTTAATCCGCGGGTTCGGGGTTCGATCCCCCGGGGGCCCACCGTTTGAGCTGCGGAAACACCCTGATGTGGTTCAGCTTGGCCATTGGTGAGGCAGATGTGAGGCCGTCGTGAGGCGAGCGGGTCACATCGCGCCAGGCGTCGGTGAAGACGTAGGTACCGACCGTGCCGGCCGCCTGCTGGCGCTCGTGCAGTCGTGCCAACGCGGCGGCCGTTTCGTGGTTGAGGGCCAGGACCCGACGGCTGGCGGCGCTCTTGGGTGCGGAGGCGACCGCGGCGCCATTGTCCTCGACGAGTTGCTGGACGACGGTGAACTGCTCGGTGTCGAGGTCGACGTTCACCCAGCGCAGTCCGCAGGCCTCCCCTCGGCGGAGCCCGGTGAACGCGATGAGGCGCCACATGGTGTGCATGGGGTCGTGCTCAGTGTGGGTGAGGAACTGGCGGAGCTGGTCAGCGGTCCAGACCGCGAGCGCGGGTCGTTCCCCGAGGGCCTGCGATGCCGCGACCCGGCCGGCTGTCCAGACCACGGGATGCGGTCTGGCATGCGGAGGCAGCTCGACCAGGGTGGCGGGGTTGGTGGCGATCAGCCCATGACGCATCGCCGAGTTCAGCGCGGCGCGCAGCGTCGCGTGCAGCCGGGTCACGGTGGCCGGGGTGATCGGGCGCCCGGTGCGGGCGTGCTGGGCGATCACCTGGTCGATCATGGCCTGGATGTCGTGGGCTGCGAGTTCGTCCAGGGGGATGCGGCCGAGGGCCGGTGTCAGGTAGAGGCGGATGTGGCCGGCGTAGGAGCGGCGAGTTGAGGGCCGGACCCGGCGATGGGTGTGCAGCCAGTGGCCGAGCCAACGGCCAGTGGTCCATCCTCCGCTGACGCGGGCCTGGTCGCTGCGATGCCGGTAGGCCACCAGTGCGGTCCTGGCCGCCGGGTGTTGCCCGCCGTTGAAGATGACGATGATGGCGCCAGTCGGAATGACGACGAAGGCTCGCCTTCTGGACGGGGTTGGTCGTCAGGGTGGCGGTGTGGTCGTCAAGGTGGCGCGAGCCGCCGGCTGACCCGGCGGGTTCGG
>JAJCYF010000019.1 GCA_029263035.1 Actinomycetes bacterium | reverse complement strand
GTTCACGATCTCCCTGTCATCCTTCTTCACAGGTCCCTCCACGGGCCTCGGGTCCAACAGCACCCCGAGCGCACCGTGGAGGGACCGCCTACCAACGGACCGACACGCCGCCAGCCCAGGACAACCCAGGGAGATCAGCTGAGGTGCCCCGTTGTTCACGGACCGCGACCCCGATAGGGTCGTATCCGAAGGGTGGCACTGGAATTGTCTCGGAAGTACCGCAAGTTTAGTCCCGAGTTTCGCGACGAGGCCGTGCGGCTGGTGATCGACAGCTCACGCCCGATCGCTCAGGTGGCACGGGAACTCGGCGTGAACGAAGGCACTCTGGGCAACTGGGTTAACGTGTACCGCAATGAGCACGCCGATGAAGAGCCTCCCCTGACGCCGGCCGAGCGTATCCAGCTCGCCGAAGCACAACGAGAACTCCGAGAACTCCGTATGGAGAACGAGTTCCTGAAAAAAGCCGCAGCGTACTTCGCCCGGGATCCCCGGTAGCCGAGAAGTACGAGTTCATCGACTCGTGCCGGACCAGCGACGCAAAGTACGCCTACCCTGTGAAGAAGATGTGCACCTGGCTGTCGGTGTCCTCTTCCGGATTCTTCGACTGGAAGAGACGGCCAGCGTCATTGACCACCGAACGACGGGAAAGACTGAAGCTACTCATCGCCGACGCATTCACCAGGTCCGACGAAACCTACGGCTACCGGCGCATCCACGCGCAGCTGGCGCGGTGGGGCGTGCCCTGCGGACCGGAGCTCGTCCGGAGCATCATGCGCGAGCTGGACCTGCGACCCTGCCAGCCCCGACCATGGCGGTTCAACCTCACCGAGCAGGACGACCGGGAGCACCACATCCCCGACCTGCTCGACCAGGACTTCACCGCCGATGCGCCGGGTAAGAAACTCATCGGCGACATCACCTACATTCCGACATGGGAGGGCTGGCTCTATTTGGCCACGGTGATCGACTGTCACACACGCATGGTGGTCGGCTATGCGATGGCCGACAACTACAAAACCCCGCTGATCGCCGCGGCTCTCAAGAACGCGGCCCGCAACGTCACGCTCGACGCCGATGCGATCTTCCACTCCGACCGCGGTAGTAATTACACGTCTTACGAGTTCGCCGGCGCCGTCGATGAACTCGGGCTACGCCAGTCGGTCGGACGAACCGGAATCTGTTACGATAATGCGATGGCCGAGTCGTTCTTCGCGGCGTTGAAGAACGAACGTGTTCACCGGACCGCGTACCCGACTCGGGAACACGCGCGAGCTGACATAGCTCGATACATCGAGTTCTGGTACAACACGAAGAGACTCCATTCCGGTCTTGGCTACAAATCTCCCCAAGAAGCACTCGCCAAATGGACAAATGGGCAGGAAGCAGCGTAGACTAACTGAATTCACGCGGTCCGAAAATCGCGGGGCAGATCAGACCGCACGTCAAAGCTATCCGAATCGATTTTGCATCGAATTCGTCAACGGCGATGAGCCTGACTACGCCGGGCGCTTGGCGCGGAACGGTTCCGAGGACACGGCCAGGTGGTCGACGGCAGACCCGGGCCGCCAGGCTCCGATTGCCACGAGCCGCTCATGCCGCTGGCCGGGCTCAATCAACCCCAGGTTCTCCAGGAGCGCCGCCCTTCGGGTCATCACCGGGCCGAACGGGATGGTCGCGGTGGCCAGCACGCGCGCGCTGAGTCCCTGGTCGGTCAGCCGGCGCAGAGTCTGCCGCTCGTCACACAACGCCGAGTGGATCACCAGGGCCACGCGACATCGGACAGGTGCGCCTCGACCTGGTCGCACATCCGGTCCAGCAACGCTCGCCCATCGACCCCGGCATCCCAGCAACGACCCATGCGGTGGCGCGGCAACCCGACCTGTGCGCACGGCACGTACGGCGGGTTGGCCAGCACAAGATCGAACCGGCGCCCATCGACGGGTGCGAACAGGTCTCCCTGGCGTACGTGCACCCGCATGCCGCGCAGACGACTGTTACACCAGGCGGCGCTTACCGAGCGCCACGAGAGGTCGGTCGCGGTAACTTCCCGGGCGCCGGCGGCGACGGCGGCCATCGCGACCGCCCCGGTTCCGGTACACAGGTCGAGGGCGGTCGCTCCTCGCGCATACCCCCCGGCGCGCATCACGTCGACCAACAACCACGTGTCCGCTTGGGCCCGGTACACGCCCGGTGGTCGCAACAGTCGTATGCCGCCCATGGGCCGTTGCTCGTCTCGACCGCCACGTTCGCGCTCGTAGCGCTCATCGGCGCGCCTGAGCGCTTGCCACTCCGCTCCACTCAGCAACGTGGGCTCCTTCTTCAGCAGGTGACCGGCAGTACCCGCGACGGAACGGCTCATGCCGACAAACCGAGGCGAATCCGTTGCGCCTGCCGTTGTCGTCGAGATCATGGTCGGCCGGGCCCGCACGCGTCGCAGCGTCTGTGTGATCGGCAAGCTCATGCCACATCCGCGGTTACCGGCGTCGTCCTGGGGAAGACCACTGCGCACATGACCCGCGAACAAGGAGAGTCTGCAATGGCCACTACGTCCGGTAGCACTACGACCTCGCGGCGCCGTCACCCCGTTCAGGTGGCCGCGATGCTGGTAGGCGCGGTGTTCCTGCTGGTCGGCATCCTCGGATTCGTCCCGGGGATCACGACGAACTACGACCAGATGGCGCTGTGGGGTCCAGGTTCGGGAGCACTGCTGCTCGGCCTGTTCAACGTTTCGGTGCTGCACAACATCGTCCACCTGCTGTTCGGAGTCGGGATCCCGATGGCACGCACCGCCGGCGGGGCCAAGAAGTTCCTGATCGGCAGTGGCATCATCTACGCGGTACTCACCGTGTATGGGTTCCTGATCCCGCGTAACAGCGTGGTCAACTTCCCTCCCATCAACCAGGCCGACAACTGGCTGCACCTCGCGCTGGCTGCCGGGCTGCTGGCTCTCGGTTTCGGGCTGGGCCGAAACATCACCAAGTCCAGGCCCGCCGCACGCTGAGCGGGCACCCGGGTCTGCGGCGCGACGCC
>JAJCYF010000018.1 GCA_029263035.1 Actinomycetes bacterium | reverse complement strand
CTGCCCGCGGCTGCTGCCGCCAGGCTGGCCGGCGTGCCGCTGGTACTGCACGAGCAGAACAGCGTCCCGGGGATGGCCAACCGTGTCGCCAGGCGTTTCGCCGTGGCGGTCGGGGTGAGCTTCCCCGGAACGGAGAGGTTCTTCGGACCGGGTGCGGTGCTGGTCGGCAACCCGGTGAGGGAGGCGCTCAACCGCTTCAACCGGGCTGCGCTCCGCCCCCGGGGGCTTGAGCAGTTTGGGCTGCAGGAGGGCCGGCCGACCCTGCTGGTCTTCGGCGGCAGCCAGGGGGCCGAAAGCATCAACCGGGTGATTACCGGCGCCTACGACCGATGGAGGTCGACCGAGCTCCAGGTCCTTCACCTGGCCGGTCCCCGGAACGAGGAGACGGTTCAAAAGGCGGTAGCGGAGCAGTTGGAGCCGGGCGACAAAGTTGTCTACCGGGTGGTGGGCTACACGGACTCGATGGAGCTGGCTTACGCTTGCAGCGACCTGGCGTTGTGCCGGTCCGGCGCTTCGACGGTGGCGGAGCTGGCCGCGGTGGGCCTGCCGGCCATCCTGGTGCCGCTGCCGATCTCGCTCGATGACGACCAGAAGAAGAACGCTGAAGCTGTGGTTGAAGCTGGAGGAGCTCGTATTTTGCCCAACGCCGAACTTAAACCTCAAGTAGTGGTTGAGGTGGTTGAGAGTCTGATAAATGATCCGGCCGTGCTGGCCGCCATGGCACGGGGGGTCCGCACCCTGGCCCGCCCCGACGCGGCAGAACGTTTTGCCGACCTGGTTGAAGGTTCGGCGCGCTAGATGGGCCTGCAGATCGATCCCTCCTGGCGCCGGGTCCACATGGTGGGCATGGGGGGCGCCGGCATGAGCGCCATTGCCCGGGTGCTGATCCAGGCGGGATTGACGGTCACCGGGTCGGACGTCCGGGAGTCCGCCGTCCTCGAAGGTCTGCGGGCGCTGGGGGTCCGGGCCGACGTCGGCCACCGCGCCCGCCAGGCGGAGGGAGCCGACGTCCTGATCATTACCAACGCGGTGGCTCCCGGTAATGTCGAGGTGGAGTTCGCCCGTGCCGCCGGCATCCCGGTTCTGTGGCGGGGCGAGGCGCTGGCTCAAATAGTGGGCAGCCTAAGGACCGTAGCGGTGAGCGGGACCCACGGCAAGACCACGACCTCCGGAATGGTGGCGACCATCCTGGAAGCGGCAGGAGAGCGCCCCACCTACCTCATGGGCTCCGACCTGGCCGGGCGCGGGTCAGGGGGCCACCTCGGCGAGGGCGAGGTGGCGGTCGTCGAGGCCGACGAGGCCTACCGTTCCTTTTTGTGGCTCAAGCCTTCGATAGCCGTGGTCACCAATATCGACCGGGACCATGTCGACCACTACGACAGCTGGGAGGCCCTGCAGGAGGCGTTCTCCAGCTTCATGGCCGCCTCGACCGAGGCGGTGATCGTCTGCGCCGACAGCCCGCGGGCCATGCAGGTGGCGGGATCGCTGGCCACCTCTACCTACGGTTTTGCCGACGGTGCCAGCGTGCGCGCCGCCGGGCTGGTGTCCGGTCCTGGCGGGTCGGATTTTCAGCTGTTTGTCGACGGGGTCGATCAGGGTGAGGTGCATCTTCAGGTGTCCGGCCGGCACAACGTGCAAAACGCCCTCGGAGCGGCCGCAGCCTGTATCAGCCTGGGAATGGACGTCCCTACGGTAGCGGCCGGACTTGCTGCCTTCGGCGGGGTGAGCCGCCGCTTCGAGTACCGGGGCATGTTCGAGGGGGCGCACCTGGTGGACGACTATGCGCACCACCCGGCGGAGATCGAGGCCACACTCGCTGCGGCTCGATGGGGGCCCTGGAACCGGGTGGTGGCGATCTTCCAACCCCACCTGTACAGCCGGACTCAGGCTTTGTGGAAGGACTTCGGCGCATCTTTGTCTGCTGCCGACGTGGTGGTTGTCACGGATGTCTACGGCGCCCGCGAGGACCCCATTCCGGGCGTGACCGGCAAGCTGATCGTCGACGCGATCTGCGATTCCTCGCCGGGCCTTACGGTCGCGTACATGCCCCGCCTGGACGACGCTGCGCGCTACATCCGCAGCATGGTGCGGCCGGATGACCTGATCCTGACCCTGGGGGCAGGAGACATCACAACCCTCCACGACAGGCTCATCGGCGACTCGCCGGCCGGTCGGTAGAGGGAGGCGTGTTCATGGTGCCCGAAGAAGGCGACGAGACCCTGCGGCAGGCGGCGGAACAGATCGCAGCCGCCGCCTCTGGAAGGGTGGCATTCCGGGAGCCCCTCGCCCCGTTTACGTCGTTCCGGGTGGGGGGTCCGGCCGGGGTGCTGGTTGAGCCGAAGGATGAGCGGGACCTTGAGGTTGCGGGATCCGTGGTGAGCCGGTTGGGGCTGGATATTCTGATCCTGGGCCGGGGGAGCAATGTCCTCATCGGCGACGACGGATTCCCCGGCGTGGTCATACGGATGGGGAAGGGTTTCGAATGGATCCGGCGCGCCGGCGACGACGGGGTTGAGGCCGGCGGCGGAGCAAACCTGCCCCAGGTGGCCAACTGGGCCCGGAGGCGTTCGCTGGCCGGGATGGAGTTCTCCGTTGCCATTCCCGCCACGGTCGGCGGGGGAGTGGCGATGAATGCGGGCGCCCACGGCTCCAGCCTTTCGGACGTCCTGGAGTCTGCGCGCGTATGCCATCTGGCCGAGGGAAGGACAGAGGAGATCGCTGCCGCCGGCTTGAGCATGACCTACCGCAAGACTGCGGTCGGCCCGGGCAGCCTGGTGTGCTCGGCCCGTTTCCGGCTAACGCCGGGGGATCCCGCCGAGATAGCCGCCCGGATGGAGAAGTACCGGGTGCACCGCACAAGGACCCAGCCGGCCGAGGCGCCCAACGCCGGATCCACGTTTCGCAACCCCACCGGGAGCTCGGCGGGAGCGCTGATCGAGGCCTCGGGGCTCAAGGGCCACCGCATCGGCGGAGCCGAGGTCTCGCCCAAGCACGCCAACTTCTTTTTCGCTCGCCCCGGGGCCAAGGCTCAGGACGTCTTTGACCTCATGGTGTTCGTCCAGTCCGAGGTGGAGAAGAAGCATGGTGTGCGGCTCCTCCCGGAGGTTCGGATCATCGGGTTCTTCGACAACGCCGACGAGCTAAAAACAACCTCGTGAAGTTCGTTCGGATCCTGGCGCTCCTGCTGGTGGGCGTGCTGGTCTACCAGGGCGGCCGGGCGGTCGAAAGGTCCCGGTCCCTGCAGTTGGACGAGTTCCAGGTAGAGGGAAACACCGAGGCCCGTATCAGCACCGACGCGGTGGTAGAGGCCACCGATGCCCGGGTTGGGGACCATCTTCTGGGTATCTCCACGGAAGAAGTATCAAAGAAGGTGGAGTTGATGCCCTGGGTCGCCAAGGCCAGGGTGGAGCGGATCCTTCCCTCAACCCTCAGGATCTCGGTGGAGGAAAGGGAGCCTTCCTTCGAGGTGCTAACCGGGCAGGGCCCCTTCCTAGTGGACGCCGGCGGGCTGGTCCTTCAGCCGGGAAGCGAGGAGCTGGTGAAGATCGTGGATCTCCCGCTCAGTCTTCTGTCACCGGGCGGCCGCATCTCCGCCCCCGAGTTCACCCACGCCTCCCGAATCCTGCGCTCGCTGCCCGCCGGCATCCGAACCACCGTGACTTCGATCCGCGCCCCCTCGATCGATCAGATCCAAATCGAAACTGCGGACGGGCCGACGATCTATTACGGTGCGGCCGAGCAGATGGAGGAGAAGAACTTCGCCGCAGAGGCGGTTATCGAGCGCACGATGCAGGGCTCATCGCCGCCGACGATAGTGGATGTGCGGGTTCCGTCCAGGCCGGTGACCAGAGCCCGCTAGGACACCTTCAACCTGCGCTTCAAGCCGGAAACTCCCGGCAGACACCGTATTACTACTCATAACGGTTGCGCTTACGGTTTATAACTCCTATCGTCCCCTACGCATACCAGCGCCGTTACTGACACTACTTTGCGGTCTGGTTGAACGTAACAACTGCGTAGGTTGAGAACCGGGAGCGCGAATGCCTGTTCCAAAGCCGAACGATGGGAACTACCGCGTGAGCCTGAGAACCGGCGACCGCGCACTGCGTATCAGCGCCCCCGACAAGGGTTGGGTCGATGAGAAGCTCGAGGAGCTGAAGGACTGGCTCGCCGTTGCACCTCTTCAGCAGGAGGCGGTCCGGGAGGGGCGGAAGGGCTCGGTTGCGGCCGCCGGAAAGACCCCTTCGCTGGCGGAGCACGTGCGAGCGGTCGGACCCGCGGGGGGTCTGGAGCACGTGCTTGCCGTGGGGTACTACCTGGAGCGCTACTCGCGGCTGCAGGGCGGGTTTCGGCGCCGGGATCTGGCAGAGGCCTTCAAGGCCGTGCGGTACCAGCACTCGAATCCCGGTGTGCCCATTGCCACCGCCCGCAGGCAGGGCCTGCTCATGGACGGGGAGGAGCACGAGAAGCTGCTTCTGACCGAGACGGCGGAGCGCTGGGTGGAAGATCGCCTGCGGACATGAGCCCCAAAGGGAGGTTTGCCCGCGGACCCCACGGGGCAAACTACACGCGTGTTCTTCGCGAAGTCTTGTTGACCACGTGTGCGCCCGCGCATATATTGCTGTCATTCGATTCAACTAGTGGTTTAGGGTAACTCTCAGTGAACCTTTGGTCGAGAGTCAAACTTCCCCCTCACCCGGAGGTGACATAGTGGCAGCATCGCCGCAGAACTATCTCGCAGTAATCAAGGTCGTCGGCATCGGCGGCGGCGGAGTCAACGCCGTGAACCGCATGATTGATGCGGGTCTCAAGGGCGTCGAGTTCATCGCCGTCAACACCGACGCTCAGGCGTTGCTGATGTCGGACGCCGACGTGAAGCTGGACATCGGCCGGGACCTCACCCGAGGCCTGGGTGCCGGCGCAGATCCCGAGCTCGGCCGTCAGGCCGCAGAGGCTCACCGTGACGAGATCGAAGAGGTGCTGAAAGGCGCCGACATGGTCTTCGTCACCGCAGGAAAGGGCGGCGGCACCGGAACCGGCGGCGCCCCTGTCGTAGCCGAGATCGCCAAGAGCCTCGGTGCCCTGACCATCGGTGTGGTCACCCGCCCCTTTGCATTCGAAGGCCGCCGGCGCAGCGTCAACGCCGAGCAGGGCATCATGAAGCTGAAGGAGAGGCTGGACAGCCTCATCATCATCCCGAACGACAGGCTGCTTCAGGTCTGTGACGAGACGACCTCGGTACTGGAAGCCTTCCGTATGGCCGACGAAGTCCTCCTCCAGGGTGTTCAGGGCATCACGAACCTGATCACCATCCCCGGACTGATCAACCTGGACTTCGCCGACGTCAAGGCGATCATGCTGAATGCCGGCTCCTCGCTCATGGGTATCGGCAATGCCCGCGGAGAGGACCGGGCGGTTATGGCCGCTCAGAATGCGGTGTCGTCTCCGTTGCTCGAAGCCTCCATCGACGGAGCCCGCGGGGTCCTGATCAGCATCTCCGGTGGAAGCGACCTGGGACTGTTCGAGGTAAACCAGGCGGCGAACATCATCGCCAAGTCGGCCCACCCGGACGCGAACATCATCTTCGGTGCGGTCATCGACGATCAGCTCGGCGACGAGCTGCGTCTTACCGTCATCGCCTCGGGCTTCGAGCGTTCGGAGTTCGCCGGCGGAGGAGGCGGTCGGCCTTCGGTCTCGATTCCGAGCAGCCCGTACGGCGGCAGCCTGCCATCGGTGGGCATACCGCAGCCCCAGCCCATCGGCAGCTTCATGGCCGAGGACGACCTGGATGTGGAGTACGAGCTCGACCGGGAGCCGGTAATCACCGACATCCGGGAACCGATGCCCCGGCGTTCTCGAGAGCCGGCGTACAACGCGCCGCGGGAGACGCCGCCGGTGAGCCACGTGTTCGATGCCGATGCGGATGACGACGACGACGATCTGGACATCCCTAGCTTCTTGCGAAGGAGGTAGGGCGGAAGCGGCTGGGGTTGAGTTCACCTTCTTTGGAAGGCGGCGGCACCATTGGTGCCCCCGGCTCAATCCTTGTTACAAGATGCAGATGATCCGGCCGAGGTCCGGACGACCCCTCAACGGGTTGTCCGGGCTCTCGGCATTTCGGTGGAGCGCTGTGGCGGAGGTGGCGGGAATCAACGACGTTGAATACGGACGGAGAGTAGATGCCGTGATCTGTCGCGTGCGCGGCGTCGCTATGCCGCGCGGTAGGCGCCGCCCGGTCGTGCGGCGGTGACCGTGACCATCGCCGACCCCATCGCCTCCGGGTTGGAGCGCGTGCGCCGGAACATCGATGAGGCCGCCGCGGCCGCGGGCCGGGATCGCTCGGAGGTGGAGCTCATCGCCGTATCCAAAGGCTTTCCCGCTGCCGCGTTGCAGCGAGCGATTTCAAGCGGACAGCGCGATTTCGGAGAGAACCGGGTTCACGAGCTGTCCGGCAAATTCTCCGAGCTGGGGGAGCAGGCGGAATGGCACTTTGTCGGCCGTCTGCAGCGGAACAAGGTCAGGCAGGTGCTCGAAACCGGTGCCGTGATCCATTCGGTGGACCGGACGGAACTGGCCGCCGAGATCAACCGCCGGGCCGAAACGCCGGTGCGGGTGCTGTTGGAGGTGAACGTCACCGGGGAGCCGCAAAAGGGAGGAGTTGGGCCCCGGGAGCTTGCCCGGCTGGTGGATTCAGCCCTCGGCATGCCCAATTTGCAGGTGATCGGGCTGATGACCATGGCCCCCAAAGCCGCCGGCGGTGAGCTTGCCCGCCCCTACTTCCGGGAACTTGCCCGCCTGCGAGACCAGATGTTGCAGGGATATTCCGCCATGATCCGCCATCTTTCGATGGGGATGAGCCAAGATTATCGAGTCGCAGTAGAAGAAGGCGCCACCATGGTGCGTATCGGAGAAGCAATCTTTGGTCCGCGCACCCCTCCGCAGACTTTGAGGGCCGAACAACAGGGGGAGTCAGAAAGGTGAGATCCATGAGCGTCTGGAAGAAGACACTCCTTTATCTGGGACTGGTCGAGGAAGATGAGAAGGACGGCCAGCTGGACCTCGTCGACGAGACCCCTCAGCGTTCCGCGCCCTCCACCATCCGCAAGATCACCCGGGAGGAGATGACCTCGGTCCGCCAGCCGCGGGTCGCAGTGCAGGAGCCGCAGGGCTACCAGCAGGCGCCTCCGGCGCCGGCTGCCGCCCGCGCCCTGGGGCAGATTCACAAGGTTTCACCCGCGGCGTACGACGACGCGAAGGAGATCGGCGATAAGTTGAAGTCATCGGTGCCCGTCATAATGAACCTTCAGGGTGTCGAGGACGATACGTTCAAGCGCCTGACCGCTTTTGCCTCGGGGCTGGCTTACGGCTTGGGCGGCGATGTCCAGAGGCTGGGCCCCCGGATGTACCTGATCACGCCGGCAAACGTCGAGGTTTCGGCGGAGGACAGGCAGCGCTTGAAGCGAGGCTTGTTCAATGAGTTTTGAGATTCGGAGTGAATGTCATTGATCCTTGTTGCAGAAATCCTTCTGCGCACTCTGCAGATCTATGGGTGGATTCTTATCGGCCGGATCATCCTGTCGTTCATCCCCCTGTTCAGCCCGGGCTGGCAACCGCCTTCCTTCCTCACGCCCCTGGTCGACCTCATCTACGGGATGACCGAGCCCCCGCTGCAGTTCATCCGCCGCTTCGTGCCTCAGCCGATGGGGTTTCCGTTCGATCTGTCCTTCATCATCTTGTACGTGATCGTCAGACTGATCTTGCCCCAGGTGATCATCTTCGCCCTGGCCGGCTACTGAGGAGGGTGTAATGACGCTGACGCCGCGCGAAATTCAGGAGAAGCAGTTTCACGACGCCTTCAGGGGCTACAACCACGAAGAGGTGGACCTGTTCATCGACCAGGTCGCCGAGGCGTACGAAACCGTCTACAAGGAGAACCAGAACTTCAACCGCCGGCTCGAGGAGCTCCGGGAGCAGTTGCACAACGCACCTGCGGCCCCTGCGGCCCCCGCACAAACGGCCGCCGCAGTTCCGGTTCGCTCCGAATCAGAGGACATGCTCAAGCGCATGCTGGTCACGGCTCAGGAGACCGCCGACAAAGCAGTGGCCCATGCCCGTGCCAAAGCCCAGATGCTGGTGGAGGAGGCCGAGATCAAGGCCCGGCGTATCGAGGAGCAGGCCGACGCGGTCAGCTCGACCG
This sequence comes from Actinomycetes bacterium, assembly GCA_029263035.1. GTDB lineage: Bacteria > Actinomycetota > CADDZG01 > JAHWKV01 > JAHWKV01 > JAJCYE01. The sequence goes on along the minus strand of JAJCYF010000018.1, from coordinate 3,113 downwards.
CTCTCCAGGACGCCCAGCGCCGGGCGCGGGACCTTTTGACCACCGCCCAGCAGGAAGAGGCGGAGCTGAGGGATCGCATCGAAGGTATGCGTACCTTCGAGCGCGATTTCCGCAGCCGCCTGTCGGCCTTCATCCGGTCCCAGCTCGAGCTGCTGGAGACCAAACCGCTCATCTCCTCCAACACCCCCGGGCCGGTGACATCACCGTTTTTCGACCGGTCGAAGCTGCTCAGCGAGACCATCGAAAAGTTCGGCGACTACGGAGTGTCTCGCTCCGCATCGTCGGGAGCCCCGATCCTGGAGCAGGCCGCTGCCCCTGCGGATGCCCCGGCGTCCGACCAGCATCCCCCGGCAGAGGAGTCGCCCGCCCCGCAGGCGGAGACGGACCCCGAGCCGGAGCCGGCCGGCACCCCGGACTGGCTTTCCGACGCCGACGGTTCACTGGACTCCGAGACCCCCGACGAGCCGCCCAGCTGGTCTTCGGAGCCTGCATCGGAGCGCACGCAACCGGCCATCCCGGCCGATGATTCCCCGGCAGAGCAGCCGGAACCCGCCGCCCGGAAGTCTCAACCGTCCGAGACGAAGTCGATCCATGAGCTGTTCTGGGGCGAGGACTAGGGACGTACTGAAGAAATTTAGTAGGTCACGTATGGTTTCAGCCGATTAGACTTGCCTTCAAGCTCTCTTAGCGACGGAAGGATCCAAGTGTTCAAGGCTTCGATTGCTCTGGTGCTCATCGCTTTTGCCGCACTGGCCTACGGTTGGGTCGCCGACAACGACGCCATACTCTACGGGTCGATCGGCGCCAGCATACTGGCAGGTCTGTTGCTGCTCCGAGCGACCATGGCCGATCGCAAAGCCTACCCCCAGCCCGGAAGGGCCGAGCGACCTGAGCGTCCCGCCCGCGAGCCGCGGGAACCAAAGGCCTCCAGCAAGTCCGAGGCGGACTACCCCCCGCCCGGTTCCCGGTCCCGCCGTGGCGGCAAGGGCCGGCCGGATTCCGGTGAGATGACCCGTCAGCTCGGCATTCCCGGTGACGCCGAAGACTTCCTTGGGGCCGATTCAGAGGAAGCCACCCCGTTTCGGCCGCAGAGCCGCCGCAGGGAACGCCTGCCGTCCGTCCCGGAAGGGGCTGCCTGGGCAGGTCGCGATGAAGATGACGACTACCAAGAAGCCGGGGGTGAGTTTGGGGACCGCCGCGCCGGCGGTCCGTCCTCCGCCGGCGAACTTGACCAGGACTCGTCTCAGCCCGCTGCCGCCTCACCCGGCGGAGCCACACCTGCCGACGATTTTCGCAGCCGGCTCGCCGCCGTGCTCGGTTCTACCGGGGAGGAGATCCCCCCGCCGTCCGCCCCGGCCCAGCGCACCCGCCGGGCGGCCCCCAGGCCCGTCCCTCTGGACGACGACGAAGACGACGACGAGGCTCCGGCTGCCGCCGCTCAGCGCACCCGAAGGACCGCTCCCAGGACCACGCCCGAAGCGGAAACGCAGCCCGAAGCCCCGAAACGCCGGGGACGCAAAAAGGCGTCCGAGCCGGTGCTCGCGGCCGAACCCGAGCCCGGGGAGGGTGAGGACGGCGACGGCCCCGAGTGGGTCCGTGTCGAAGACGGTCCCCAGGCATCGCGAGTCATCCAGCCCGGAGGCGGATTTGCCCGGCCCGACGTCCCGGAGGAAATAACGCACTACCGTCCGCGCCGGCCGGCCGTGGCATCGACATCGCCGGAGCCGGAACCGGAACCGGCCAAGGCACCGGCGCCCCGAAAGAGGCGTTCGCCCGACGAACCGGCAGTTTCGAAGGTGCGCTCCGCCGGCGCCAAGCCGGCTTCCCGGCAAAGCTCCGGGCTGACCAGGGTTTCCCCCGCGGAAAAGACTCGTTCCAAGGCCGCAAAGGACCGGGATCCCGACGCTCCTCCTCCCCGCAGAGGCAGGCCGCCCAAGCCCAAGCCCTAGCAGCCGGCTCAAAAAGGTTTCTTGGAAACGGCCAACGCGGGTAGTCTTCTAAACGTGCCTCCCCCCAACGCTCAGCCTTCCAGCCTGTCCTCCGACGACCTCCATCTGTTCAACGAGGGGTCTCACGCCGGTATGCAGCACAAGCTCGGCGCCCATCTGGTGGACGACGGGGACAATCCGGGCGCCCGGTTCGCAGTTTGGGCACCCAACGCCTCCTACGTCACGGTCTTCGGCGACTTCAACGACTGGGACAAGCATGCCGACCCGCTAAAGCTGCGATCCGGATCGGGAATCTGGGAGGGGTTCGTCCCGGGGGTCCCCAAGGGGAGCCGGTACAAATTCCACATCGAGGCGCCCCGGGACGGCTTTCAGGTCGACAAGTCGGACCCGTACGCGATCCACACCGAGACTCCGCCGGCGACCGCATCGGTGGTCTGGGACCTGGAGTACGAGTGGGGCGACGGTGACTGGATGGCGGCGCGGGCTGCAGCCGGCTCCGTCAACTCCCCGATGGCGGTCTATGAGATGCACCTGGGCTCGTGGATGCACGGTCCCGAGGAAAAGCACCTGACCTACCGCGAGCTGGCTCCCAAGTTGATCGAGTACCTGCAGAACCTGAGCTTTACCCATGTCGAGTTCCTGCCGGTGATGGAGCACCCCCTCTACGCATCCTGGGGCTACCAGACCACCGGCTACTTCGCCCCGACGAGCCGCTACGGCACACCTCAGGACTTCATGTTCCTGGTCGACCAGCTTCACCAGAACGGCCTGGGCGTGGTCCTGGACTGGGTCCCCTCGCACTTTCCTACCGATGAGCACGGCCTGGGCTACTTCGACGGCACGCACCTGTACGAGCACGAGGACCCCCGTCAGGGATTCCACCCGGACTGGACCAGCTACATCTTCAACTACGGCCGCACCGAGGTCCGCAGCTTCCTTCTGTCGAGCGCGATGCACTGGCTCACCACCTTCCACGCCGACGCCCTGCGGGTGGACGGGGTTGCCTCGATGCTCTACCTGGACTACTCCAGGGCCCCGGGCGACTGGATCCCCAACCAGTACGGGGGCCGGGAGAACCTGCAGGCAACCAGCTTCCTGCGCCGCCTCAACGAGGACGTGTACGGCCGGGTTCCCGGCGTCCAGATGATCGCCGAGGAGTCGACC
>JAJCYF010000017.1 GCA_029263035.1 Actinomycetes bacterium | reverse complement strand
GCCGCAGGCAATGGGGAACGGAACCACCACCCGGTCGCCGATCTTGAGGTTTTTGACCTCGGAACCCAGCTCAACGACCTCACCCATGAACTCGTGGCCCAGGACGTCGCCTTTTTTCATCGCCGGGACGTAGCCGCCCAGCAGGTGCAGGTCCGAGCCGCAGATTGCGGTGGAGCTGACCTTCACTATTGCGTCGCGGGCGTTGAGGATCTTGGGGTCGGGGACTTCCTGGACCTCAACCTTGTTGGGGCGCACCCAGACATTGGCCTTCATCGACGTAGTCCTTTCTCAAGAGATCTCAAAACGCAGGCTGCGCCGGGCGGGCCGGCATCTGGTTCTTCGCCGCGGTGCCGTCCAGGCTGGCATCGGACCGGACCACCTCGCCGGTCTCGACCACCTGCTTGAACCGCCTCAGGTCGTCCTTGATCTGCTGCTGCGGCTCCTCACCGAACAGGCGGGCGATGGTGTCGCCTATTGCCCCGCCGGGCGGGCGGTAGTCCACCTCGACAAGGACCTCGGTCCCCCGGTTTCCGGGGGCGGGGCGGAACCGCACCGACCCGGAGTTCGGTACGTCGGCGTCCTCGGTCGACCGCCAGGCGATCAACTCATTGGGAATGTCGTCCACCACGTCGGCGTTCCACTCCACCTTTTTGTCGAACGGCGCCCGGGCGACCCAGTGGTAGCGGTCTTCGCCTATGTGAGTCACCGACTCCAGGTGGAACATGAACTTGGGAAGGTTCTCAAATTCCTTCCAGTAGCGGTAGACCTCCTCGGGCGGGCGGTTCACGGTGATGGAGGTCCGGCCCTTGAGTGCCATCTCCTCGCCGGAGGCCTTCAAGGACTCGGTGTGCTTGCGGGCCTGCGTCGCGTCGGCCGCGGCGACGCCTGCAACGTTGGCCATGGCGAACAGCAGCCTCCCCTTGCGGCTGGCCGGGTTCTTCAAGGCGGATCCGAGCAGTGTCAGATCGATCGCGTCGCCGGCGGTCCGGGCCCACAGCCACTCGGCGGGCTTGGGCTGGGAGGTGAAGATACCCACCCCTGCCGTGATCTCCCGCAATCCCATCAGCCGCATGATCTGACGCCTGAACAAGGTGTTCTCGATCCCGGCCAGCTTGTTCACGCGGCCCGGCATCAGTACCTGGGGGATGCCCAGTCCCAGGCTGAACCAGCCAAGACCCCGGGCGATCCGGCGGTCGGTCATCGAGATGTTCTCAGCCGAGCGGGGCATACCGGGGGAAGCGTCGATCCAGGTGGCCGGCCCTCCCTTGGAGTCGGCCCGCAGAACCGGTCCGGCGGCGCCATCTGGTTTGGATTTCGGCCGGGAGGTCGTCCGGGTGGTCGAAGCTTTGCCCTTGGTCTGGCTGGGAGCCCCGGCGGCGGGCTGGTCGGGGCGCTGAACGTCGGATTCTGCAGACATGGGTTCCTCCCGAGGTTGGAGATTCGCTTGTCGTCGGGGCGGGCGGCTGTGAATTCAACCGGCTGCCTGGCGACTTACCCTCGATGCCCCGCTGCAAAACGACCCGGATGGATGAACAAAAGGCCTCCGGGGCGGGGCTTCAAGCCGCCCGGGGGACCTTTTGCCATGGTTGCAGTCCTACTTTCGAACCGTAATCGATTCCCGCCGGCAGACGGATACCACCGACGGGCAAAATTCTCAGAGGACGGAGTGAATCGGTTAGTTTTGAAGTCGACCGACCCGTTGCCCGGCGAAAAGGAATCCATGCCCAACGACCCCTTCAACACGCTTGAACAGCTGGTCACCCCCGACGGAACCGTCGGCATCTACAGCCTTTCCCGCCTGGCCTCCAGAGCCGGCGTGGACCTTGCCGCCCTGCCGCACACCGTCAAAATTCTTCTGGAGAACCTGCTGCGCCGGGCCGGCTCCCGGGATGTCTCCGAGCAGGACGTGTCCGCCCTGGCCGCGTGGCCCGAGCAGCGGCCCGGCTCCCGGCTGGCGTACATGCCGGCGCGGGTGCTGATGCAGGACTTCACCGGCGTGCCGGCCGTGGTCGACCTGGCCGCCCTCCGCAGCGCCGTCAGCCGCGCCGGCGGGGATCCGAACCGGGTCAACCCGTTCGTCCCGGTGGACCTGGTCATCGACCACTCGGTGCAGGTGGACCGCTTTGGAACCGACGACGCCTACCAGGCGAACATCGGCTTTGAGTACACCCGCAACCGGGAGCGGTACTCCCTGCTCAACTGGGGCCAGCAGGCGTTCAAGGACTTTAGGGTGGTCCCGCCCGGGATGGGAATCTGCCACCAGGTCAACCTCGAATACCTGAGCCGAGTGGTCATCGCCCGCGACGGCCTTGCCTTCCCCGACACCCTGGTGGGCACCGACTCGCACACCACCATGGTCAACGGCCTGGGGGTGCTCGGCTGGGGCGTGGGCGGCATAGAGGCGGAGGCGGCAATGCTCGGCCAGCCGATGTTCCTCACCCACCCGCTTGTGGTGGGCATCCGCACCACCGGCGCCCTGCCCGCCGGAACGACCGCCACCGATCTGGTCCTGACCCTCACCCAGATGCTGCGCAAGCACGGGGTGGTGGGCAAGTTCCTGGAGTTCTTCGGTGCCGGCCTCAGCAACCTCACCGTGGCCGACAGGGCGACCATCAGCAACATGACGCCGGAGTTCGGGGCCACCTCCACGTTGTTCCCGGTCGACGCCAACACGCTGACCTACCTGAGGGAGACCGACCGGGCAGACGCCGCCGATCTTGCGGAGCGGTACTGCACCCCACAGGGGCTGTTCCGGCAGGACTCCGACCCGGCGCCGGCGTTCACCGAGATCCTCGACCTGGACTTGTCCGCGGTCGAGCCCAGCCTGGCCGGGCCGAAGCGTCCGCAGGACCGCGTCAGCCTGTCCGGCGTCTGGGGTTCGTTTAAGGAGGCGTTCCTGCCCGCCGACACGCCCAACGGCACCGTGGAGCGGGCCCTCAGCCGCCTGGCGACCGAGGGAGGTCAGGCCGAGGGCGTCGACCTGACCGCCGAGGCCGAGGTCCCCGTCACCGGCCCCGCCGCCGAGGTCCACAACGGCAGCGTGGTCATCTCGGCGATCACCAGCTGCACCAACACCTCCAACCCGTCGGTGATGATCGCCGCCGGCCTGCTGGCCAAGAAGGCGGTCGAGGCGGGGCTGGAGACCAAACCCTGGGTCAAGACCTCGCTGGCGCCCGGATCCCGGGTGGTCACCGACTACCTGGACCGAGCCGGGCTGACCCCCTACCTGGAGCAGCTGGGGTTCAACCTGGTCGGGTACGGGTGCACCACCTGCATTGGCAACTCCGGGCCCCTGCCCGACGATATCGCCAAGGCGGTCGACGACGGTAACCTGGCGGTGGTGGCCGTCCTGTCGGGCAACCGCAACTTCGAGGGCCGCATCCACTCCCAGGTGAAGGCCAGCTACCTGGCATCGCCCCCGCTGTGCGTCGCCTACGCGCTGGCCGGAACGGTTCAGATCGACATGTCGCTGGACCCGATCGGGTGGGACGAGACCGGCGAGGGCGTCTACCTGGAGGAAATCTGGCCCGACCCCGACGAGGTCCAGTACGTGATGTCCCGGTCGATCTCCACCGACCAGTTCTCCGACGAGTACGGCACGATCTTTGACGGGGATGAGAACTGGCGTTCCATGCCGGCGCCCGAGGGCGATGTCTACGAGTGGGACCCCGAGTCCACCTACATCAAGGAGCCGCCGTTCTTCGTCGGCCTGACGCAGGAGTTCACACCGCCCGGCGACATAGTGGACGCCCGGGCGCTGGCGGTTCTGGGCGACTCGATCACCACCGACCACATCTCGCCCGCCGGCTCCATCTGGCTCAACTCTCCGGCGGGCAAGTACCTGCGGAGCAAGGGAGTGGCCCCCCAGGACTTCAACAGCTTCGGTTCACGCCGGGGCAATCACGAGGTCATGCTCCGCGGCACATTTGGAAACAACCGCCTGCGCAACCAGCTGGCGCCCGGGACCGAGGGACCGCACACCCTCCACCTGCCCGACGGGGCTCCGATGAGCATCTACGACGCTTCCAACGCCTACGCACAGGACGGGGTGCCGCTGGTGATCCTGGCCGGAAAGGAGTACGGGTCGGGGAGCTCGCGGGACTGGGCCGCCAAAGGCACCGCGCTGCTGGGCGTCAAAGCGGTGATCGCCGAAAGCTACGAGCGCATCCACCGAAGCAACCTGGTGGGGATGGGCGTGCTGCCGCTTCAGTTCAACGACGGCGCCTCGGCCGGGTCGCTCGGACTCACCGGCCGCGAGGAGTTCACCATTCTGGGAATCGGGCCGGGCATTCGACCGGGCCAGCAGGTCGACGTGCTGGCCCGGTCTGAGAACGGTGAGGAGACCACCTTCGCCGCCACAGTCCGGATCGACGCCGAGGCGGAGCTCGACTACTACCTGAACGGCGGAATCCTTCAGATGGTGCTGCGGCAGCTGATCAGCTAGAGAGGTCGCCCGGTACTTGCGGGTTCGAGCGCCTGGGCCGACCCTCCCCTGCTACTGCAGGCCGAGCTGCTTTAGAGCCTGCTGAACTGCGTCGCTGTCCTCAACGGGGGCCTTGGGAGTTCCGAACGAAACCTGCTCGCCCTCCGGCTCCTGCATCATCTCGTCCATCGCATCGTCACCGGTACGGGCCGGCGGCCGGTTGCCCACCGAGTCGGCGAGGCCGGGGATGCCGGCAAGGGCGGCCTGGACCGCTGCGCTATCGGTGGATTCAGGAGTTGCCTCCTCCTCGGGTGCCTGTTCTTCTTCACTCATACGTATTCCCCTTTGTTGGCTGATAGCAGGTGGCTCTTTCCGGCTTGTGACTAGAAGTATCCGGTGGGTGCCGTCTTAACGCAAAGTTGGCCGGCTCGTCGTAGCCTGAAATGAACATCGAGAAAGGAACCAATGCCCGCCCCTACTTCCCCACTTTCCCCGACCCGCCCTCTTCTAAGGGTACTCACCGCCGCCGCGCTGGCTGCCGGCCTGCTGGCCGGCTGCGCCGGTGGAGTCGAAATGACCGCCAACGTCAGTAACGGACCGGCCCCCGGCGAAGCAGTCGAGATCGAGGCCGGAGACAACTTCTTCGAGCCCGAAGTCGTCACCCTTGAGGCCGGCGAGGAGGTAACGATTGAAATCACCAACTCCGGCAGGATCCCTCACGACTGGACCATCGACGAACCCGCCGTCAGCACCGGAGTCATGCAGGCGGGCACCGTAGCCCACGCCACCTTCACCGTGCCGGCCGAGGACGTCAAGTTTGTTTGCACCCTGCATCGGGGCATGGAAGGCACTCTGAGGGTCGGCTAGGAAAAGAGCGTTATCGGATACGGGTCTGGGTTAGCATGGAGCCCATGCCAGACTTGAGCTATCAAAGCGCGTCCAGAATTCGCCCATCCCTTCCACCCCGAAGGGTTAAAGCTGCAGCACTGGCTTTGGTGGTCATGCTGGTGGCCGGTGCATGCAACCGGGCCGGCGACCCCGAAGAAACCGAAACCTCCGCCGCACCGGTACAGGGACTGACCGCCAATTCGCCGGTTCAGCTGACCAGCGTCGGACCGGTCGTGGTGGGGATGACCCTGGACCAGGTCGCTGCAGCCGCGGGCGTCGACATGACCCGGCAGCCGGACTACGACCAGGCGGTAGCCGAAAAGAACTGCGCCTACGTCAGCCCATCGACGATCCCCGGCTACTCTCCGCCGCCCGAAAGCGGGAACAAGTCTCCGCTTGCTTTCATGATCGTTGACGGCAAGCTGGCCCGGATCGACATCCTGGGCGGCGACTTCGCCACCGACCAGGGAATCAAGGTGGGAAGCGCCGAGTCGGCGGTCACCGAGGCCTACGGCGGCGGCAGCCCCCTACCGCCGCGAGCGTTTATCGGGCCCCCGTATCGCTACCTGACCGCTTCGCCCAGGGACACCGAGGACCAGGGCTTCAAGATGGTCTTCGAGTCGGACGGCGCCAAGGTAGTCAACTACCGGGTGGGCAAAGAGCCCGAGGTCGAGTATCGCCAGGGGTGCACACCCTAACTACGTCGACCAGCGGTCGACCGTTTCGCCCTCCACCCCCACAGCGGTAACCGAGATCTTCGATCCCTCGATCTCCACCACCAGGAAGTGGTTGACCGCCACACAGGACACGAGCGATGGTGGGTCGTTGACACAGGGGTAGATCGTTGCCCCTCCGCCGCCGGTCACCACGTGATGGACGCCGTTTAGCACCGAGTGCTCGTAGCCGTGGTTGTGGCCGTTCAGGACCAGATTCACCCCGTGCTGTTCGAACAGAGGCATCCATCTCTGCTGAACCGCCACGCTGGGTTCATGGAGACCGGCAGTCAGCCCCGGGTGGTGGAAGACGGCGACCTTTACCTGCGCCGTCGAAGCAGCCAGCTCCGCCGCCAGCCAGTCGGTTTGTGCGCCGTCGGCGACCCGGTTGGAGTCCAGCATGAAGAACTGGACCGGACCGGCCGTCCAGGTGTAGTTGCGCTCGGCGCCCAGCACCGTTCGGGTAGCGTCGGCGGCAACGTCGTGATTGCCCCAGACCGCCCGCCATTGGTGCCCCGGGTGGTCGGTCAGGCACGCCTCCGGACCAAAATAGTTGGCCTGGGTCGCCCTGCCGTCCGGACCCGAGAAGTTGTCGCCCGTCGTGACCACAACGTCGAACGGCGTGGACTTGCGGACCTCGCACATCCGGCTGGTGACCGCTGCCTGCTCCGGGGTCGCTGCACCCCAGTCCCCCTTGACTGCAAACACGAACCTGGGGTCCGGACCGGGTCTGGTCGACGGCGACACGGTGGCCGGGATGTCCGCCTCCGGCCGGTCCGGCGGTCCCTGACAGGCCGGGAGCAGCAGCACGATCAGCAGGCTGAGAAGCACCTTTCGGGGGGACATCGGTCCATACTCCCACCGGTGGTGCTCGGGGCGGATACGATGAGCCCAATCGATCAGAACTGAGGACAGATGAGCAAAAAGAGCAAGCCGGCAGCACCCCCGTCAACGCCCAAAAAGACCAGGCGCCGCAGGGGATTCTTACGCCGCCGGCTGGGACGTCTGGTGGTCATGAGTGCAGTCGGTGCGGCGGTCAAGTACTTCAGCGAAGCAGCCAACCGCAAGAAGATCACCGGGCTGCTTGGAAAGTAGTCCCTAGCTCCCGCTGAGGATGTCGGCCAGGTTGTAGGTGGCCGGAACCTCCAGTTGATCGAAGGTGCACGACTGGGGGGTCCGGTCGGTCCGCCATCTCTTGAACTGGGCGACGTGGCGAAAGCGTGAGCCCTCCATGTGGTCGTAGCCCACCTCAACCACCAGTTCCGGCCGGAGAGGCTCGTACGACATGTCCTTCTTCGCATTCCACCGGTTGCCCGCCCCTCCGGGGATGTTCTGCACGTCCGCCCACTCGCCCCACGGGTGCGGTTCACCCTTCTCCTGCCGGTAGGGGGCCAGGTCGTCGAGCAGGCGCTTGCGCTCCGCCATCGAGAACGCAGCGGCCACCCCGACATGATGAAGGTCGTCCTTTTCGTCGTGCAGGCCCAGCAGTAGGGACCCCACAACCGGGCCGCTTTTGTGCCAGCGAAAACCCGCGACCACGCAGTCCGCCGTCCGCTGGTGCTTGATCTTGAACATGATCCGCTTGTCGGGGGCGTAGGGGATGTTCGCCGGCTTTGCGATCACACCGTCCAGGCCGGCCCCCTCGAAAGCTTCGAACCATTGTTGGGCCAGCTCCGGCGAATCGGTGGCGGGCGTAAGAAAGATCGGCGCCCCCGCGCCGGCAAATGCCTCCTCCAGCGCCGCCCGGCGTTCGGAGAACGGGCGGTCCATGTACGAATCGTCGCCTAGAGCCAGCAGGTCGAAGGCAATGAAGGCGGCCGGCGTTGCTTTGGCCAGCATGTTGACCCGGGAGGCCGCCGGATGGATGCGCTGCTGGAGGGCCTCGAAGTCCAGTCCGCCGCCCTGGGCGACCACGATCTCCCCATCGATCACACACCGCTCCGGGAGGTGTTGTCTGACCGCATCAACGACATCGGGAAAGTACCGGGTCAGCGGCCGCTCGTTGCGGCTGCCGAGCTCGACCTCATCGCCATCTCTGAAGACGATGCAGCGAAACCCATCGAACTTGGGCTCGTAGAGCATCCCTTCGGGTATTGCTGGGACCGATTTGGCCAGCATGGGCTTTACGGGGGGCTGAACAGGAAGGTCCATGCCCCTATTCTGCCCGAGGGTTCGAACTTGAGTCCCCGGTCTCCGGTCCCCGGTCTCCGGTCCCCGGTCCCCGGCTTCTGCGGCCTGCCTCTGCTTGCCCCCTGCCTGTGCCGGACCTGGTCTCCCGGCCCTGCGGCCCCCTGGCCCTGGCCCCCTGGCCCTGGCCCCCTGGCCCCCTGGCCCCCTGGCCGGCATACGGCCGGCGGCCGTCCCCCGGCCCGGCTCACTCGGCCTCCCGTCCCCTTGGCCCCCTGGCCCCCTGGCCCCCTGGCCCCCTGGCCGGCCTACGGCCGGCGGCCGCCCCCGGCCCTGGCCCCCTCGCCCCCCGGCCCCCTGCCTGTGCCGGACCTGGTCTCCCGGCCCTGCGGCCCCCTGGCCGGCCTACGGCCGGCGGCCGCCCCCTGGCTGCGCCGGACCTGGTCTCCCGGCCCTGCGGCCCCCTGGCCGGCCTACGGCCGGCGGCCGCCCCCCTGGCCCTGGCCCCCTGGCCCCCTGGCCGGCGGCCGCCCCCTGGCCCGGCTCACTCGGCCTCCCGTCCCCTTGGCCCCCTGGCCCCCTGGCCGGCCTACGGCCGGCGGCCGCCCCCCG
>JAJCYF010000016.1 GCA_029263035.1 Actinomycetes bacterium | reverse complement strand
GGTGCCCTCGGGCAACTCGGGAAGGGTGAACTCAATGCTGGTGGCCGGTGCATCAGAGGTTGTCGAGCGTTCGGGATCCGGGAAGGACCTGCCGTCGATATTCAGGATCCCGACGCTCACCGTCTCGGGGTCCACCGGGTCGGTGAACTCCATCCGGATCGTGGAGGGAGCGGCATCGAGCCGGCTCAGGTTTTCGGGTGTGCTGCTTTGGAGCGAGGTGTGAGCCCAGGCGGGGACGGCAGACCAGATAACCAGCGCGGCCGTGATTGCGAGCAGGGCCGTGGCGCGACGCATTGCGCATGTGGGGTTCAAATGTTTCGCCCTCCAAGTTGCCCGGACCAAGGACGACGCAGCCTTGCGATGCCTCAGACGCCCAGTTTAAGCCCGATCTCTACGGAGTCGGACCCGTCGCAGGGGAAGTTGCGGCGCTCGTCGGCGTCGCCGTTGCTGTAGCCGTCGGCGTAGGTGACGAGGTAGCCGAAGGGGACGGCGTCGGTGACGAGGTAGCCGAAGGGGACGGCGTGGGGCTGGGTGACGGACGGGGAGGAGGATCTTCCTCGCTGAAGTCGAGGCTGCTGCTGTCGCAGCCGGGGTCCTTGCTATCGATTTTCCCGTCCCCGTCGTCATCGAGCCCGTTGGTGCATGCGGTGGTTCCGCCTCCACGAGGCGGAGTCGACGACGAACCTCCGGTTTTGGAGCCGGAGGCAGCCGGTGATGTCGCAGCTACGGCTGCTTTGGTGGGGGTGGGCTTAGGTGCAGGGTTGGGGGACTCGGTCGAGTCGTTCCGTGAGCTGCAGCCCGGGTCCGCCGGAAAGTCCCTCCTACCGTCCCGGTCATCGTCCTTTCCGTTGGAGCACTGCTTGGCAGTGGCCGGCACGATGGTCTCCGGGATCTCCAGCGGCACAACCTCTGCAATCGGCTCCAGCGGGGGCGGGGGAGGACCACCGAAGGGAAAGGCCAGCTGGACGGAGGCGGTGTTCAGTATCTCCTCGTCTACGACCTGCGGGGCCGGCTCGGGGTTGTCCGACCGAGCGACCGAAAAGTACGCGAACAATGCGAAGGGAAGGATGCCGAGCACCACGAGGCCACCGGTGTGGGTCAGGGCTCTGAATGTCGCCCAGGGGCTGGGCTGGGGATCGGAGACCGCCGGCTCTTGAGGCTTCTGCGAGGCTCCCTTCAACCGGCCCTGGACGCGCGACAGGAAGGACGGTGACTCCGGTGAAGGACTCTCTGAAGCCGTTGAATTTCGCTTGAACCGCAGGTAAAAGCCTTCCTGGTAACGCGTTGGCCCTGAATTATAGCGGTGCCGTTACCCGAAACCCGGATGAACCCTCGGGTGCCGCTCCCACGGTTGGCAGGTCAGTTCGTGAACTTGGCTGAGATCGCTCGGGCCAGCGGGCTGGCGTCGGCCACATTTTGTTCGGGAGGCACGTCGCACGCGGTGATCTCCGGGAAGAACTCCTCCATCTGCTTGTCGCACTTGGGGCAAAGAACCACCTCGTCCTCGTCCTCCACCAGGGTCACTCCGCACATGGGGTCGATACATTTGAAGGAAGCCACTTCAGTTGTCCTCCTTGGAGCGGTCGATTCGATACTTTCATGATCTCATTCCGGCCGGCTTAAGTCGCCCAACCGGTCCGGACGGTCCCTTCCTTTTATGATGGAAGCTGGTTTGATTCAACGGCTTGATGAACAGGGAGGTTCACATCAGGTCCACAACTGAGTTGGGTGTGCCGCACGGACGTGGTATTTCGGCTCCCGGTGAAGCAGATGCAGGCCATACAAACGATGGCCTCCACCGGGAGGCTGCGTTGCGTCTGACCGCCGCCGACCAGCGCTACACCACCTGCCGCCGGGCGCTGGTGGACGCGCTGGCTGCCGCCAAGCGGCCTCTGACCATTCCCGAGATTCTCGCTGCCGCCGGTACGGTTACCATCAGCTCCGCCTACCGCAACCTCACGATCCTGTGCGAGGCCGATGTGGCCCGCAGGGTATCGGGAGCCGACGACCTGGGGCGCTTCGAGCTGGCGGAGGACGTCAGCGGGCACCATCACCACCATCTGATTTGCTCCTCCTGCGGGACGATGGCCGATGTGAGCGCCTCGGACAAGCTGGAGAAAGCCGTGGAGGAAGCCGCCCGTCAGGCGGCCGAAGAAACCGGATTCGACGTCCGGACCCACCGGGTGGACCTGGAAGGACTCTGTCCCGCCTGCCGTTAGAGGACCGGTTTCTCCACCCTGACCTCGTGGTGCCCGGCGTCGAAGCCGGCGAAACGCACCAGCTTTTCCGCCTCCCCGGTCAGCGCATCCCGGCTCTTTTGGGATATTGATCGGAACGGTTGCACAACCAGGGTGGCGACGCCTCTGGCTTTCTCCAGCCTCCAGGTCCCGGCGACGAAGCCGTCCACCAGAATCGTCGGGCGCACCCGAAGGACCGGGAGATAGACCTTGGAGCGGTGTTCGTCGGCCAGGATCCTGGTCCGGTCGGCGTGCGACAGCAGGACATTGTCGAACTCGGGCAGGAACCGCTCAGGTGCCGGGAGGTCCGGACCCTCTATCGGCAGCTCCGGATGGTCGAACAACTCCCGTCCCCTTTCGTCCCGGTAGACAGCGAGGGCCGGCCGCATCGTCTCGATGCGGGTCTTGAGGCCGCTCCAGCCGGACCAGGCCTGCATGTCGGCGATGGAGGCGGGGCCGAAGGCCGACAGGTACCGCAGGATCAGCTCCTCAAAGCGCTCCTCGGGGGAGATCTGCTTTCCCAGCCAGGATTCGCCGAGCGTGTACTTGGGGTTGCCGGGATAGCTCCAGGCCTTTTGAACCGGCACCTGGACCAGCGGCAGTCGCATCCTGACCGCGTACCGCATGGCGCCCGGATCGCCGTCGGGAAACAGGTCCAGGGCCATGGTCGTTATCTCGGCGAAGGAACGGGGGGCCTGCTCCAGGAACGGCCGGGCGGCCTCCAGCAGGGTGGGGACGTCCAGATCCTCGGCCCGGCCTTTCTGGATGCTCGAGAGCGCCGAATCCAGGACCGGCTGAAGGGTCGAGCGAAGCTGCAGGTAGTCCACGGCGGTGACCAGGTGCAGCGTTCCCCGCATCATCGTGGCCTTGACCAGCACCTTTTGTTCGATACAGGCGGCGATCTCCTGCCGGGTCAGCCCCTCAACCCGGGTCCAGAGCCCGACGAACGGCGCCACGGATGCCTGTGCCTGCAGCCCGACCAGCCGGGTGACCGCCTCCACTGCCGTCCCGGTTGTCCGGGACAGCAGCATCTGGCGGGCAAGGGTGGTGCGGTTCAGTTCCCGAAGGGTCAGTACCCTCTCGGCCAAGTGACCCTCCGGCGCCGGGTTACTCGACGGTGATGCTGATGGTGCTGGTGATCGGCAGGGCGACGTGGGCCCCGTCGGCCGCCTGGAGACAAAGCTCGTGCTCGCCCGGCTCCAGGGCCAGCTCGGCTTCGGTCTGGGCCATGCCGTAGTGAACGTGAGCCTCATCGGCGGGGATGACCTGTCCTTCGGGCACACAAGCGGTGTCGATCATTACGTGGAGGTGGCCGGCATTCTCGTTGACTCCTTCGGAGGCCGGTTCCAGGGTGAATCCTTGCGCCTCCATCTCGATCGCTACCGGGCTGCCGACAGTGGCACCGTCGGCGGGAGAGGCGAAGGCAACGCTGGCGGCTTCCGGAGAGGGCGACGGCGAGCCCTCCAATGCTCCTCCGTTGTCCTCGTTGTCGCCGCACGCGGCGAGCAGTAACACGCAGAGCAAAGCCAGAATTCCCACCGCGTTTTTCATCAGCAGATCCCTTCGATAGAGCGATCGGGTACCCGTAGACCCTACCAACTGCGGAAGGCGATTCCGCCTCGCCATCCGTCAGTGCGTCAAATACTCCAGTGCTCCGGGCGGACGAGTGAAGGGGGAAGCCTGGTTTTGCGGTTGCCGGTGGCGGACTCCACCTGGGTCTGGATCACAAAGAAGGCTTGCGATAGGTTGGCCCCCTTCAGGTCCGCCCCCCGCAGGTCGGCCCCCCGGAGGTCGGCGACGCCCAGGTCGGCGTGGCTCAGATCGGCCCCCAGCAGCAGGGCCCCCACCAGGCTCGCCCGCACCAGCGTGGTCCGGCTGAGGTCGGCGGCGACGAGGTCGGATTCGCTCAGGGTCGCCCGGGTGAGGTCGGCTCCGGCCAGGCGGGCCTCGGAAAGTGAGGCGCGGTGGAGCACTGCCCCGCTCAGGTCCGCCTCCCGCAGGTCGGCCCGGTGCAGCTTCGCCCGGGTCAGGTCGGCTCCCGTGAGGTCCGGACGGGTGTTCGGGTTCCGGGCCCTCCAGGCGTTCCAGCCGGCCGGGGACCCGAGCAGCGTCTGCACCTGCTGTTTGTCCGCCATCGGCTGAAGTGTAGTTGTCCAGCGGATACGCTTCGAACCACGTTACTTAAAGGAGAAATCGACGTGCCGGACGCCCCACGCCTTGAACTCAAGCCCGACTGCGAGCGGTGCTGCGGGTTGTGTTGTGTCGCCCCGGCGTTTGCCCGGTCCTCCGACTTTGCCATCAACAAACCCGCCGGCAAACCCTGTCTCAAACTGACGACCGACTTTCGGTGCAGCATCCACGAGCGGTTGAGACCCGAAGGTTTCCCCGGCTGTATCGCCTACGACTGCTTCGGCGCCGGCCAGAAGGTCACCCAGCTGACCTTCGGAGGCGAAACCTGGCGCAGCTCGCCCGGGATTGCCGGGCAGATGTTCGACGTCTTCGGCGTGATGCAGCAGCTGCATTCGATGCTGAGGTATCTGGCCGAGGCGCTGGAGATGGAGCCTGCCGGAACGCTTTCTGCCGAGCTTCAGGGCAGGTTCGACGAGATCCGGGCTCTGTCTGAGGGGACTGCGGAGGAGCTGATGGCCCTCGATCTGAGAGCCCTGAGGCATGGGACCGACGACCTGCTCCTTAGGTTCTCCGAGCTGGTACGCCGCTAGACCAGATTCCTACGCCGACTGGGTGGCGTCCCGGATGACCCCGACCAGCTCCTCCAGCACGTCCTCGAGGGTCACCACCCCGATGAAGGTGCCGTCCGGCTCATGAACCCGGGCCAGATGGGTGCCGCGCTCCTGCATCAGGCGAAGGGCCGAGTCCAGGGGCTCGTCGGCGGCCAGGGTGGGCATGGGACGGATACGTTTGGCGGCGATCTTGCGTATCCGCTTGGCGGGGTCCTCCTCCAGCACGTCCTTCAGGTGCAGGTAGCCCACCAGCTCACCCTCGGTGTCACGAACCGGGAACCGGGAGAACCCGGTCTGGGCCGCTCTGGCCTCCACATCGGCGGCGGTAATGCCGATGTCCAGTACCTCCAGCCGGGAGGTCGGGATGAGCACGGTCCGAACGCTGCGTTCCGGAAAGGACAGTGCTCCCTCCAGCAGCTCGTGCTCACTCTTTTTCAGCAGACCCTCCTTCTTGGATTCGGCCACCAGCGCAGCCACCTCCTCCCGGGTGAATGCCGATGCCACCTCGTCCTTCGGCTCCACCTTGAACAGCCGCAGGATGGTGTTGCCGATGGCGTTGAGGGTGACTATCAAGGGCTTGAGGATGAAGACGATGGCGTACAGAATCGGGCTGAGAAGCAGAGCCGACTTCGTGGGACCCGCCAGCGCCAGGTTCTTGGGAACCATCTCACCCAGGACCATGTGGAGGAAAACCACGATTCCCAGGGCCACCGTGAATGCGATCGGGTGGAGCAGCGACTCGGGAACGTTCATCGCATCCAGGGGCACCTCGAGCAGATGGGCCACCGCGGGCTCTCCGATCGCCCCCAGGCCCAGGGAGCACATCGTGATCCCCAGCTGCGCTCCCGCCATCATGAGCGACACATTCTCCATGGCTTTCAGGGTGATCTTCGCCGGCCTGGAGCCTGCTTCGGCCCGCGGCTCAATCTGCGAACGCCGCAGCGAGATCAGCGCGAACTCGGCCCCCACGAAGAAGGCATTCCCGATTAGAAGCGCCAGAGCGATGAGAAGCGCAGTGAGGTTATTCATCGGCAGTTCCCTCGGGTGCCGGCTCGTCGTCGGAGTCCGGGGGGGATTGGATGTCCGCCAGCAGCCGGTCCACCCGGAATCCGTCCATCCGCTGCACCGTGAGCACCACGGGGATGTCTTCGAGGGTTAGCGCGGCCGCATTGCCGACCTTCGGGATCTTCCCCAGCTCGCCGGCCATCAGCCCGCCGAGTGTGTCGTAGTCGTCGCTTTCGGGAAATGCCAGGCCCGTCA
>JAJCYF010000015.1 GCA_029263035.1 Actinomycetes bacterium | reverse complement strand
AGGTTCCAGATCGGGTTGATCTGGAAGATCCCGGCCATGATGGCCATGATGCCGGCGCTGACCGCGAAGAACGCGCCGCCCTTGGCCGCGAACACCGGCAGGATCCGCACCCCGACCACGTTCTTCTCGGTGCGCATCGGTCCGGGGAACTGGGTGTGCTTCTGGTACCACACCAGCCCCACGTGCACGCCGATCAGCGCTAGCAGGATGCCGGGCAGCAACAGCACGTGCACGATGTAGAGCCGGGGGATGATCTCGGTGCCGGGGAACTCCCCGCCGAACAGTGCCCAGTGCACCCAGGTGCCCATCACCGGCACGGTGAGCGTGATGCCCGAGCCGATCCGCAGTCCGGTACCGGAGAGTAGGTCGTCCGGCAGCGAGTAGCCGCTGAAGCCCTCGAACGTGCCGACCAGCAGCAGCAGCACGCCGATCAGCCAGTTCGACTCACGCGGCTTGCGAAACGCTCCGGTGAAGAACGTCCGGAGCATGTGCACCATCATCGCCGCGACGAACAGCAGCGCCGCCCAGTGGTGCAGCTGGCGCATGAACAACCCGCCGCGCACCTCGAAGGAGATGTCCAGCGAGCTGGCGAACGCCTTGGTCATCTCCACGCCGCGCAGGTTCGCGAAGGCGCCGTCGTAGACGACCTCCTCCATCGAGGGGTCGAAGAACAGCGCCAGGTACACACCGGTGAGCAGCAGGATGATGAAGCTGTACATCGCGATCTCGCCGAGCATGAACGACCAGTGCGTCGGGAAGACCTTGTTGAACTGGCGACGCATGCCGGCGGCCGGGTGGAACCGCTGGTCCAGCTCGTCCAGTCCCTCGGCGGCCTTGGCCTGCAGCTTGCCGGACGAGGTGGTCGGTGTCGTGATCGAACTCATGACTTCCGCTCCCAGAACCCGGGCCCGACGGCCTCGTTGAAGTCGCCCCGCGCTACGAAGTATCCCTCGTCGTCCACTGTAATGGGCAACTCGGGAAGCGAGCGGGTGGCCGGACCGAAGATGGGCTTGGCGTACTCGGTCGCCAGGAACTGCGACTGGTGGCACGGGCAGAGGATCCGGTTGGTCTGCGCCTCGTACAGCGAGGTCGGGCAGCCCAGGTGGGTACAGACCTTGGAGAAGGCGAAGTAGTCGCCGTAGTGGAAGTCCTCTTGCCCGGACCGCAAGGTGACCCGCTCACCGGGGCGCAGCCGGATGAGCATCACCGGCACGTCGGACTCCTTCAACACGTGGTCGAGCTTCTTGGGGTCCTTCAGGTCGGACATCCGGAACGGGAACACCGTCTCCATCGACGCCGCGTCGAGGTCCTCCGGGCGGACCCGGAGGCCGTCGAGGGCGCGTTCGCCGCTGGCGCGGAACTCCTCGACGATCTCCTCGCCGAGTGCCCCGGTGTCGCGCCGCAGGTAGACCGGCTCGAAGCCGTTGCCTACCTTCGCTCCGTGGTCGGGTGCCCAGCCGGTGACCCACAGCGCGGCCTTGTCGCCGCCCTTCCAGGGATCGCGGATCAGACCGCCGAGCGCCAGCACACCGGCGCCGAGGCCGAAGACGCCGGCGGCCAGGCCGACCGAACGCTTGATCATGCCGCGGCGGGCGATGGTGGTGTCCTGACCGGCTTTGGCCAGCTGGGCCAACACGGTGCGGCGGTCCACGTCGTCGGAGCGACCGTCGTGGCGCTGCTGGATGGAGAGCTCGTCGGGGAAGAACTTCTTGACGTAGGCGACGACTCCGATGCCCAGCAGCAGCACGGACAGGCCGAACGTGGCGCCGATCACCGGGGTGTACAGGGCGTACATCTGGTAGCCGGGCTCCGAGGGCGCCACGTACTCGTGCGGCCAGGCGATGAACGCCACCACGAAGAGCGCGGCGAACAACCCGGACAGCAGGAACCATGCGGCGACGGAGCGCTCCGCGCGCTTCTCCGCCCGGGTGCCGGGCACCGAGAACTTGGGCAGGTTCTGCACGACGACCACGTCGTCCAGCTCGGCGGCCAAGGTGGCCAGCTGGTCGGGGGTCATCTCCTCCATCTCGGCCTCGGTGGGCCGCCGAGCCGGAGACTGGGATGCCTCGCTACTCATTTCTCGCCTCCGCGCTCGGTCCGCTCCTCGCTCGCCAGGGCTCGCTGCGCTCGACCCACCCCGCCGGCTCCGCCGGCTGCCGGCCCCCAGGATGCTCCCTCGCTGTCGGCTTCGGTGCTCATGCCTTCGCTCCCAACCACACGGCGATGCCGACCAGGGCCCCGATACCGACCAGGAAGGCGATCAGGCCCTCCGACACCGGGCCGAAGCCGCCCAACGGATGGCCACCGGGGTTGTTGTTGCCGTCGGTGACCGAGGTGATGTACGCGATGATGTCCTTCTTCTCCTCCGGGGAGAGCTGGCGGTCGGAGAAGTGCGGCATGTTCTGCGGGCCGCTGAGCATTGCGGTGTAGATCTGCTCCTCGGTGGCCTCGTCCAGGTGGGGTGCGAACTTGCCCGAGGACAGCGCGCCGCCGCGGCCGGTGAAGTTGTGGCAGGAGGCGCAGTTGAGCCGGAACAACACGCCGCCTCGTGCCGGGTCGCTACCGCGCAAAGCCTCGCCCTTCTCCAGGGGAGGCGTCGGGCCGCCGCCGTTGGCCTGGACGAACGCCGCGAGCGCGTCGATGTTGCGGGCGCCCTCCTCGGTCTTCGGGTCGAGGTCGTGCAGTGGTGGCTTGCGGAGCGCCTGGGCCTCCTGGCGGGCCAGCGGCATCCGCCCGGTGGCGACCTGGAAGTAGGTCGCGGCGGACCCGGCGCCGATCAGGCTCGGCCCCCGGTCTGTCACCCCCTGCAGGTTCGCCCCGTGGCAGCTGATGCAGTGGTTGTTGAACACCTGCTGGCCCTGGGCGACGAGCTGGGAGTCGTCCTGGGCGATCGCGGTCTGCGGCCGGGGCGCGAAGGCGGTGTAGAGCACACCGGCGCTCAGCAGCGCGAGGCCGAGGGCCAGTGCGCCCGCGATACGTCGTCGCAGCTTGCTCGATGTACGGAACGATTGCGGGGCGCGTGCGGCGATGCGCGAGCGGAGCGCGGCGGTGCGGCGGCGCGGTGTGGTGGAGGTCATCGCGATGTCTCGAACCCTCGGTGGTCGGATCGTGCGCTCGGGAGAGCGGTCACTTGATGAAGTAGATCACGGCGAACAGGCCGATCCAGACCACGTCGACGAAGTGCCAGTAGTACGACACCACGATCGCCGCGGTCGCCTGAGCAGG
>JAJCYF010000014.1 GCA_029263035.1 Actinomycetes bacterium | reverse complement strand
GCCGCCGCCGAAAAAGCGGAGCAGGAGAGGGCGGCCAAAGCTGCCTCCGCCGCCAAGGCGAAATCCGAGGCGGCCGCCAAGCCGGCCGCCCCGCCGCCGCCGCCGGCTGCCCCGGTCAAGGCCCCCGCTTCCTCCGCCCCGCCCGCCGCCCGGCTGGCGGGGGATGCTCCGGCGGTACCGGTGGGAAGGAAGGGCTCGTGCCCGGTGGCGGGACCGGTCTCCTTCACCGACACGTGGGGGGCACCCCGATCCGGAGGCCGAAGCCACCAGGGCGTGGACATGTTCGCCGCAATGAGGACACCAGCGGCCGCCATTGTCGATGGCACGCTGCTGCGCCGGCAGACCAGCTCGCTGGGAGGCATGAGCGTCTACCTGAGGGGCGACGACGGCAACGAGTACTTCTACACCCACCTGGCCGGCTACTCGGAGGTGGCGCCGGGCCAGAAGGTAAAGGCCGGCGAGATCATCGGTTACGTGGGCGACTCCGGCAACGCCAAGGGCGGTCCCCCGCACCTGCACTTTGAGATCCGCTCCGGAGGGGTTCCGATCAACCCGACCCCGGCTGCCCGGGCCGCCTGCGGGAAGTAGTCCGCTAGGAGGCTGCTGAAGGCTCCTAGGGGTTCGACTGCATGGTCGGTGATGCCAGAACGTCGTCGCCGGTTTCCACCGTTTCCAGCGGCTCCACCGCAGGTCCCTCGATAACTCCGCCGTCGATGTCGAACCGGGACCCGTGGCACGGACAGTCCCACGACTGCTCGGCGTCGTTGAACGACACGACACACCCCAGGTGGGTGCAGGTCGGGGACACCGCCTTGACCATTCCGCCCAGCTCCCGGTAGGCGGCAACCTTGTGCCTGCCCGCCCGGACGATCGCCCCCTCGCCCGGTTTCAGCGAATCGATGTCGGGGGCCACCAGAGCGGAGAGCCGGTCCCCCAGGAAGCGTTTGGCCACGTTGGCGTTCTCCTTGACCAGGTTGGAGGCGGAGGCGCCGAGGTCCATCCGGGTCGCGTCGAAAACCTCACTCCACGGGTTCGGCCGCTCCAGGATGTAGTCGCGCAGGATCATCCCGGCGGCGGTGCCGGTGGTCATCCCCCACTTCTTGAAGCCCGTGGCGACGTAGAGCCGCTCGGTCCTGGGCGCCAGGTTGCCGATGAACGGCACCTCGTCGGCGGGCATGTAGTCCTGCGCCGACCAGCGAAAGTCCACCGACTTAACGTTGAACCGTTCCCTGACCCAGGCCTCCAGCTTGGCGTAGCGGGTGGTGGTGAAGTCGCCCTGACCCACCTTGTGGCCCTCGCCGCCCACCAGCAGGTACTCGGTGTCGCCGCTGCGGTGCGGCCGTAGCGAGCGGACCGGGTTGTCGGCGCTCAGGTACATCGCCTGCGGCACCTTTCCTTCGATCTGGACCGCCATGCAGTAGGAGCGGGCGGGTGCCGCCCGGGCGAACAGCCCGGCCGGGTCGTGGAAGGGCAGATGGGTCGCCTGGACGACGTGGTCGGCGTGAAGCGTGCCGTGCTCGGTGCGGATCTCGTGGCGCCCGCCTGGGTGGTCCCCCTCCGGAGACTCGATGTCCTGAGCCCGGGTTTCTTCGAAGATCCGGCAGCCGTCGCCCTCGATCAGCTGCGCCAGCCCCAGCGCGTAGCGGCGGGGGTGGAACTGGGCCTGGTTGTCGAACTGCACCGCCGCCGTCACCTCGTAGGGCAGGTCGGTGGTGGTGGTGAGCGAGGCGGGCAGGCCCAGCGTGCGGGCGGCGTCGACCTCGTTTTGGATGTCGATCACCCGGTCGGGGTCCTCGGTGTAGGTCAAAGCCAGCATCCGCTCGAAGGCGCAGTCGATGCCGTCCTCGGCCACGAAGGCGGCGATCTGCTCCACCGCCGCCTGGGAGGCCTCGGCGTACTGCCGGGCCTTGTCTTCGCCCTGCTCATCCATAAGACGGGCGTAGGTGAGCCCGTGTAGCGAGGTCACCTTGGCGGTGGTGTAGCCGGTGGCGCCGGCGGCTATCCGCCTGGCCTCTACCAGAGCGACCGAAAGGCCGGCCCGCTTCAGCAGCAGCGCCGTGGTCAGCCCGGCAATCCCGCCCCCGATCACGGCCGCGTCGAAGGTCATGCCCGAGTTGGGCAGATGCGGGTAGCTGGTTTCGTCGGTGGTCTCGACCCAGATGGACGGGTTCACTTCATAGACAGTTTTCAATCCGCGGGGGCCTTTCTTGCTGCACGGTTAAGAGTGCTTAGTTGTTCCCCTGGCCCAGGCGGCGGCAAACCTGGACTTTGCGCCCGCAACCGCTATGCGGATCTGTCCCGCAGCTCGGCCGCCCAGCCGATCAGTTCTTCGGCGCTGCGCAGGTTCAGGATGCGGTCGGTGGGGATGCCGGCCTCAAGGGCGGCGGCCAGTCCGAACTCGACGAACCCGATCTGCCCGGGCCAGTGGGCGTCGCTGCCGATGGAGATGGTGCACCCCTCCTCACCTGCGATCTCCAGCAGCTCGACCTTCAGGTCCTGGCGGTCGGGGAAGGCATCGATCTCCACCGCCTTGCCCAGGCGGGCTGCCTCGGCGAACACCCGGCGCCAGTCGGCGTGCAGGCCGGTCCTGAAGTTCCACATCCGGCCCTGCGGGTGGCCGAGTATCTGGATGTCCGGGTTGGCCAGCGCCGCCAGGTATCGCTCGGTCTGGTCCTCCTTGAGCCGCAGCTTGGAGTGAAAGGAACCCAGGACCAGATCCAGTCCGGCCAGCGCCTCGGGCTCCATGTCGCCTTCGCCGGTGGGGCTGATGTTCATCTCGATGGACTTCAGCAGGCGAAAGCCGCCGGCGGCGTAGCGCTCGTTCACATCCTCGATCTCGTATCCCTGGCGGGTGAGCTCCTCCTCGTCCATCCCGCCGGCGATCTTCAGGCCCTTCGAGTGATCGGTGATCGCCTGGTACTCAAAGCCGTGGGCCTCGGAGAGGACGGCCAGCTCGGCCACCGTCACTCCCCCGTCGCTCCAAACCGTGTGGCTCTGCAGGTCGCCCTTCAGCTCGAGTCCGGGGTGGCCGGCCAGGATGCTGCGGACCCGGGTGAGGGTCAAAAAGCCGGCCCGGGTCTCCGGCGGGGTGGGGACCGGCTCATCCTCCTCCAACCACCGGGTGATGATCCGCTCCAGGGTGGGCCCCACACCCTCCAGCGACTGCAGCTCCCCCCGCTCCGCCAGTCCGGGCAGCTCCACCGGCCAGGTCATCGCCCGCCGTGAGGCCCGGCGCAGAGCCCGCTGGAGGTTGCCCTCGGCCTGCTCGGAGGCGGAGGCCAGCAGTTCGGCAAGCCCGGCGTTGTCCATGACTTGATTCTCCCCGGTCCGGGTATCGATCTATCCAATGAAAAAGATCCCCCACCTTCTGCTTCTCGATGTCGACGGCACTCTGGTCGACACCAACTACCACCACGCTCTGGCCTGGTACCGGGCGTTTCGCAGTTTCGACAGGATCGTCCCGGTGTGGACGATCCATCGCAAGATGGGCATGGGCGGCGACCACCTGATCGCCGACCTGCTGGGCGACCAGGTCGAGCAAGAGCTTGGCGACGACATCCGCGCCGCCGAGAAGGTGCTCTACCGGAACCTGATCGATGAGGTGGAGCCGATGGAAGGCGCCCGGGACCTGATCGTGCGGCTGAAAAAAGCCGGTCACAAGATCATCCTCGCCAGCTCCGGCAAGCCGGGGGAGATCGACCACTACCTGGATCTGCTGAACATCCGGGATCTGGTCGACGGGTGGACCGGCTCCGCCGACGTCGACAGTTCCAAGCCGGACCCCGACCTGGTGCTGGCCGCGATTGAGAAGGGCGGCGAAAAAGAGGCGCTGATGATCGGGGACTCACCGTTCGACTGCATCGCATCCGCACGGGCGGGGATTGAGACGGTGGCGGTTCTCACGGGAGGATTTTCACCGGAGGAATTGCAGGAGGCGGGTGCCAGAGAGGTCTTCGAGACCCTGGCCGAGCTCGGCGACTACCTGGTGAACTGACGAGGCCCTCCCCAGGGGGTGGGGAGGGCCTCAAATCAAAACGGGAGTGGCTAGCGGCGTCCGCTGCCCACCATCTCCCGAACCTCTTCAGCCTTGTGCTCGGCCTTCTTGCTGATCTCACGGGCCTTGCGCTCGGCCTTTTTGCCTACTTCCTTTGCCTTGTGCTCCGCCTTCTTGCCGATCTCCTGCGCCTTTTTTTCGGCGCGCTTGCTCAGATCATGGGCGGCGGCCTCGGTACGCTTGCCGAAGTCCTTCGCGTTTTTCTCGGCGTTGCGTCCGGCGGCGTGGGCCTTGTGCTCAACCCTCGCCTCGGCCATCTCCTTCTTGGCCTTGCGGCCCACCTTCTTTCCCTGGCTGCGAATCTCCTTCAGGGCAGCGCTGGCGTACTTGGCCGCCTGCTGCGTCGCGTCCGAGCCGGCCTTGTCACCGGTCTTGCGCAGCTTTTTGCCGGTCTTGCGCAGCCGCTTGGCGGCGACTCGCAGGTTGCGCTTTTTGCCCCGGTTCCTCACCAGCTCGATCGCAAGGATGATCCCTGCTCCGGCTGCTGCGGCCGGCAGTGCCTTGCCCATACCTCCACTGCCGTCACTGGACGGTCCGGCGGGATCGGGCGGGGCGGCGCTGATGTCGGCCAGCGCCGAGGTGGGGTCCTTCTCGATGGCCAGGTCGCCCAGGCTAACGATGCCCACCGGCTTGCCGTCCTCCACCACCGGGATCCGGCGGATGGCCTTGGAGCGCATCAGGGTGACCGCCAGCTCAATGGTTGCGTCCGGCGACACCGTGGTCACGTCCTTGGTAGCTATTTCCTCGAGGGTTACCTTGTCCGGGTCTGCGCCCTCGGCGCCGCATCGGATGGCAATGTCCCGGTCGGTGATGATTCCGAACAGCTTCTTGTGGCCGTTCACCACAAGGACGTCCCCGATGTTGTCGTCCCGCATGAGCTCGGCGGCCTGTTTCGCGGTGGCGTTCTTGCTCAGGACCTTAGGGTCCGGCGTCATGACGTCTTTGATTCTCTGCGGCATATTTCCTCCTCCACGCTCCGCAAAACCCAGGCTGCGGGCGCGCTGTAGTCGGGATGCGTGTAGGACGGTTCTACCCCCGGCCCGCTGGATGGAAACAACCAGCCCGGTCGGGAGTGAGTCAAAATAGAGGCAACCCTTCGAGAATCGAGCAAGCTCATGGAACTTGGCGTTTACACCTTTGCCGAACGCACCACCGACCCGAACACCGGCGAAACGGTGAGCGCCGGGCAGCGGCTGCGGGATCTCATGGAGGAGATCGAACTCGCCGACCGGGTGGGGCTGGACGTCTTCGGCGTCGGCGAACACCACCGGCCGGATTTCGTGGTGTCCGCCCCGGCGATCGTCCTGGCCGCAGCCGGCGAGCGCACCACCAACATCCGCCTGACCTCGGCGGTCAACGTGATCAGCTCGGACGACCCGGTGCGCATATTTCAGGACTTCGCCACCATCGACCAGCTGACCGGGGGCCGGGCGGAGATCATGGCCGGCCGGGGGTCGTTCACCGAGTCGTTCCCGCTGTTCGGCTACGACATGGCCGACTACGACGCCCTGTTCGAGGAGAAGCTTCTGATGCTCCTGGAGCTACGAGAGTCCGAGGTAGTCAGCTGGCAGGGCGCGTTCCGGCCCCCCATCGACAGCCGCGGGGTCTACCCCCGGCCGGTCCAGCACCCGCTCCCCATCTGGGTTGCCGTGGGGGGCAACCCGCGCTCGGCGGTCCGCGCCGGGGCGCTCGGTCTCCCGATGGCCCTGGCGATCATCGGCGGCATGCCCGAGCGGTTCGCGCCGTTCGCCGAGATGCACCGGGATGCCGCCCGGCAGGCCGGGTGGGACCCGGTTCCGGCGCTCAGCATCAACTCCCACGGCTACATCGCCGGCGATGCGCAGGAGGCGATCGACGAGTCGTTCCCCTACGTGGCCGTGACCATGAACAAGATCGGCAAGGAACGGGGCTGGGCGCCGATGACCCATCAGGAGTACAGCAACAGCGCGTCGCTAAGGGGCGCCAACTTCGTCGGGACGCCGCAGCAGGTGATCGACAAGATCCTGTTCCAGTACGACATCTTCCGGCACGACCGGTTCCTGGTTCAGTTCAGCGTCGGCACCATGCCCCACGACAAGATCCTGCGCTCAATCGAGCTTTTCGGGACCGAGGTGGCCCCGGTGGTCCGGGAGGAGGTCGCCCGCCGCAGAGCGGCAGGCGTTAAGGGCTAACGCTGGGCGGGAGCCTCACGCTCTCCGTAGGGCCCGGTCCTGGGTCCGTCGTCGTCGTAGGCCGCTGCCTCCTTCTTTTCGCCCGGCCCTCCGTGAACCGATCCGGCCTCGTTCATCTTGGCGTCCAGGTCCTGGGGGCACAGTTCCAGCCGCCGGCCGCTCTCGTCGAAGAACTCCTTGAGCGTTGAGGTGTCGAACTCGTTGCCGCACACGTCGCACTTGAAGGTGGTCTCAGCCATTTTTCCAACTCCTCGATATGGGGATTCGTCCTTTTAGCAGTACCCCGCTGACACACCGCTAATCAGGTGCGGGCTCCCAACTCCTCCCTCCGGACGGTCCCATCCGGTCTTCTCTCCACCCTCCGGGTCCCAACGCATATTTCATGCGGTTGGAGGGAACAACCCAGACCCGCAGGGGGTTAGGTATACCAACTGAGGGTAGAAGTCCTTCGCGGCGATTATGGGTTCGTTTAACTTTCTACGACCAAAGGGGGCCGGCGATGGCTGAAGTACTCGATCACCGTGGAAATCCCCAATCGGAGGGGGCGCCGAACACAGATCCTCCGGAAATTGCAGGGAAAGATTCGGACAACTTCTTCACCGAGTGGCAGTTGGAGCCGGCGGCAGAGGAGCCGGTTTCCGACTAGCGTCCGAGTACTCCCACGGTGCCGGCAGGGATCGAGACCAGGTCCCCGGACACCTCCACTCCCGAATCAGATGCAAGCAGCAGCCGTTCGAAGCCGCCGAGAGACACCGAGACCACCCCGCCCCCCAGGTTGAGTACGACCGCCACGTCGTTGCGCCGGTAGACCAGCCAGCCTGCCTCCTCATCGAAGCTCACCCGGATCGACTCCCGTCTGGGATCGGTGAGCGACGGTTGGCTGCGTCGCAGGGCGATCAGCCTGGTGTACCAGTCCAGCATTCCGGCGTGATCTTGGGCCTCGCGCCAGTCCAGCTTGGAAGCCTCGAAGGTGGCGCGTTCCTGGGGATCCGGGACCTGCTCGGGCTCCCACCCGAAGGAGGCAAACTCGCCCCGGCGGCCTTCGCTCACCGCCCGCCCCAGCTCGGGATCCGGGTGGTCGGTGAAGTACAGAAACGGCGTGGTCGCAGCCCACTCCTCCCCCTGGAACAACAGCGGCACAAACGGTGAGGTCAAAAGAAGGGCGGCGGCCATCTTCAGCCGGCCCTCGTTCGTCAGAGCGCCTAGGCGCTCTCCCACCGCCCGGTTTCCGACCTGGTCGTGGTTCTGCGTCGACACCACAAACCGGTCGCCGGGAAGGTCGCCGGGAGGCCGCCCGTGCACCCGGCGGCGGTGCTGCGACCACGTGCCGTCGTAGACCCAGGCCTGTTTGAGAGCCTTGGCGAGAACCGAAAGCGGCCCGAAGTCCTCGTAGTAGCCGGTCCGCTCACCGGTGAGCGCCGCATGGAGCGCGTGGTGCCACTCATCCGCCCACGATGCGTCGAGCCCATAACCGCCGGCCTCAACCGGCCGCACAAACTTCGGGTCGTTGAGGTCGCTTTCGGCAATCAGGAACATCGTCCGGCCGGTGGAGGCACAGAGCGCTTTGACCTCGGCCGCCATCTGCTCCAGCAGGTGGACTGCGGAGTCGTCGACTATCGCGTGGACCGCGTCCAGGCGCAGCCCGTCGATGTGGTAGTCCCGAAGCCAGCAAAGCGCGTTGTCGATGACGAACCGGCGCACCTCGCCGCTGTCGGGCCCGTCGAAGTTGAGGGCGTCTCCCCAGTTGGTCTTGTGGCGGGGTGAAAAGTACGGGCCGTACTCGGGCAGGTAGTTGCCCGCCGGGCCCAGGTGGTTGTACACCACGTCCATCACCACCGCTATCCCGGCGGCGTGGAAGGCGTCGACCAGGGCCTTCAGTCCCTCGGGGCCCCCGTAGGCGTGATGCGGGGCAAACAGGTCGACGCCGTCGTAACCCCAGCCCCGGTCGCCCGAGAACTCGGCCACCGGGAGCAGTTCCACCGCGTCGATGCCCAGGGCAACCAGATGGTCCAGGCGCCCGACCGCCCCGGCGAAGGTTCCCTCCGGCGAGAAGGTCCCGACGTGGAGCTCGTAGAGCACCGAGCCGGCCAGGGGGATACCCCGCCACGCCCGGTCGGTCCATGCGAACGCCGCATGGTCTACGACCTCCGAGGGGCCGTCGATCCCCTCCGGCTGAAACGCCGAGCGCGGGTCCGGCCGGCCCGGCCCCCCGTCGAGAGAAAACAGGTAGCGGGTTGCGGGGCCCGCGTCTTCGACTTCCAGCTCCCACCAACCGGCTTCCCCGGGGACCATCGGAAGCACCCGGCCGCCGATCAGCAGGTCGACCCGCTCCGGCCCGGGGGCCCATACCCGAAAAAGGTGCACCCTCTAGGACTCCAGCCGCAGCAACGCCACCGGGAAACGGGCGAGCAGGTCCCCCAGCGGCACGGACCCGCCTGCGACCGGCTCGCCGGTGAACACGTTCTTCCAGGCGCCGGCCGGCAGCTCGACGGTGGTGTCGCCCCAGCCGTCCCGGACACCCAGCACCAGACGCGGGACCACCGTCGCCACCACTCCCCACCGGGTGAACGCAACCACGTTCTCCGCCGCCGTCCCCGCAGCCGCCAGCGGCTCGTAGCTGGCCTCGGCGCCGAACGCCTCCGGAAGCTGGCGCCTCAGCTTGAGGGCCCGGCGGATCAAAAACAGCTTCGGCAGGCCCTCGTCGTCCCGGGCCAGGATGTCCTCCACCTTCAGGCCGCCGAGCTCGCCGAGCAGCCCGATTCGCTGCCGGTAGTCCACCGGCCGGCGGTTGTCGGGGTCCACCAGGCTGAGGTCCCACAGCTCGGTCCCCTGGTACACGTCGGGGATCCCGGGCGCGGTCAGCTTCAACAGGGTCTGCGCAAGCGAGTTGACCCGGCCCGGAGCGATGAGCGGCGCCACGAAGTCCTCGAGCATCTGCCCGAACTGCGCATCCTCGAAGATCGATTCGACGAAACCCACCAGCGCCTCGTCGTAGGCGGTGTTGGGGGCCAGCCAGGAGGTGTGCGTCTTGGCCTCCTTCGACGCCTTCTGGATATAGGCGACCGTACGCTCCTTCGTAAGCGGCCAGGCGCCGACCAGCACCTGGTAGAGCAGGTACTCGATGTTGCGGTCGACCAGGCCGGCCCGGTATTCGTCGTTGTGCCTCATCCACTTGCGGACCGCCACCGCCCACTCCTCGGGCATCTCACTCAACAGCGCCAGCCGGGCCCGGACGTCCTCCGAACGTTTGGTGTCGTGGGTAGAGGTGTCCAGCATGCTGGCCGGGTAGCACTCCTGAGCCACCCGGCACGCCTCGTGGAATTCGTCGACCGGCAGGCCGAACCGGCCGGGGTCCCCGCCCACCTCGTTGAGCGCAACGAAGCGGTTGTAGTTGTAGAAGGAGGTGTCCTCCACGCCTTTGGCCATGACCGGCCCCGACAGCTGCTGGAACCGCATCAAGAACTCGATCTCCGGGGGAACGAGCGCGTCGGACTCGGGGACCGGCAGCTGCTGCAGGAGAAGGCCTTCCAGAAAGCCGAAAAGCTCCGGGTCGAGATCGGTCCGCCGGGTCTTCGCCGCCTCCACCGACTCCACGACGTGCCTGAGGTCCTGCCAGCTCGGCGCGGCCCCCGGCAGGATGTAGGTCCGGTAGACCGGGAACGACGCCAGTATTTCGCGCAGCGCCCGGCTGAGCTCGTAGCGGGTGTAGTCGCGGTAGCGCCGGTGGCGTTCGCAGATCTCCACGGCCAGGCCGGTGAGCCGGGTCAGGTCGGCGGCCAGGACCTCCCGGATCACCTGGTGCTTGCGTTCCAGGACGGTCGCCTCCCAATCGGCGGACTCCCCGGTCAGTTCGGCGTACAGAGCGGTCATCACGGGCTCATTGGAGCCGTCAACGAACAGCCCGGTCAGGCGGTTGAGAAAGTCGTATCCGGTGGTGCCCGCCACCGGCCAGGTCTCCGGGAGGCGCTCCCCCGGCTCCAGGATCTTCTCCACCACGATCCAGGCCCCGGGAGCCCGCTCCGACAGCCGCTGCAGGTACCCCTCCGGATCCCGCAGGCCGTCCGGGTGGTCGATGCGCAGACCCTGGACCTCGCCCGCCTCCACCCAGCCCAGGATGAGCCCGTGGGTATCCTCGAACACCTGGGGATCCTCGTTACGCACCCCCACGAGCGTGTCGACGTCGAAGAAGCGCCGGTAGTCCAGGTCCTGCACCGCGGTCTTCCAGTAGGCCAGCCGGTAGTTCTGGCGCTGGAGAAGTTCATCCAGGGCGTCGGGGTTGCCGTTCAGAACCTCCAGGGCGGTTTCGATTGCCTCGACCACCTCGTGATCCGCCTCCATCAGGCTGAGCAGGCGGTCCTTGAAGACCTCCTTGTCCCTCAGGCGCTCGTGGACCAGATCTTCGTCCGACTCGGTCGACTTCGGCAGCCGCCCGAAGGCCGCAGCCAGCGACTCCAGCTCGGCGTTCTCGCAGTGCCTTGCCGCGGGCGCCAGGATCGCCTCCAGGGAGGGCGGCGACAGCGGGAGCACGTGCTCGTGGTACGCCAGCGTGAAGTCGGCACGGTTCCGGACGACCCGTATCTCGCCGGCCTCGACTATGCGTCCGTAGTGGTCTCCCAGGATCGCCATGAGCACCCGGTCGCGCAGCTTGGCTTCCGGCGGTTTCCAATCGACATCGAAGTAGCGGGCGTACGGGCTGGCCCGGCCGTTCTCCAGCACATCCCACCACCAGCGGTTGGCCTGGTCCCCGATGGCCATGTGGTTGGGGACTACGTCGATGACGTGCCCCAACCCGTTCTCCTGAAGCGTCCTTACCAGCCGCTCCCGGCCGGCTTCGCCTCCCAGCTCCTTGTTGACCCGGGTCGGGTCCACCACGTCGTACCCGTGGTTGCTCCCCTTGACCGCCTGCAGGTAGGGGGAGGTGTAGAGGTGGCTGATCCCCAATTCCTTGAGGTAGGGAACGATCTCCCGGGCCGCGTCAAAGCCGAACTGAGGGGACAGCTGGACCCGGTAGGTCGCAAAGAAGGGGTCAGGCACTCGCAGATTCTGGCGGTTGGAGCTGGAAGACGACTATCGTCCGAAAGGGCACTGTGACGGTGTCGCCGCCCTTGATCACCACCCTCCCCTCCTCAAACGGAACCGGGTAGAACGTATCCACCACCTTCTCCCACACATCTCCCAGCTCGGCCGGGATCGTGAAGTCGACCGGGTCGAAGTGGGCGTTCAGGAACATCAGGAAGCTGTCATCGGTAATTGGCTCGCCGCGCTGGTCGAATGCCCCCATGGCGTCGCCGTTCAAAAAGACGGCAACGGTCTTCAGACCGGCGGCCCAGTCGTCGTCCTCCATCTCGGCGCCGTCGTTGCGGAACCACGCCAGGTCGCTCATCTCGTGGCCGATGACCGGCCGTCCCTGGAAAAAGTTAGGACGATGAAACACCGGGTGCTGCCGGCGGAACTCCACCAGGTGGCGGGTGAACTCCAGAAGCACGTCGTCCTGATTCTCCCAGTTGAACCAGGAGATCTCGTTGTCCTGGCAGTAGGCGTTGTTGTTGCCGCCCTGGGACCTGGCGAGCTCGTCGCCCCCCAGGATCATCGGCATACCCTGGGACAGAAGCAGCGTGGCCATCAGGTTCCGGCGCATGAGGCCCCGGAGCACGTTGACCTCCGGGTCGTCGGTTTCGCCCTCGGCGCCGCAGTTCCAGCTGCGGTTGTGCGACTCGCCGTCGTTGTTGTCCTCACCGTTGGCCTCGTTGTGCTTTTCGTTGTAGGCGGTTAGGTCGGCCAGGGTGAACCCATCGTGGGCGGTGATGAAGTTGACACTGGCCGAGGGGCGCCGGCCGGTAGCCTCATAAAGGTCGGAGCTGCCCATCAGCCGGTAGGCGAAATCGGCCAGCGGCCCGGAGTCGCCCAACCAGAACTCGCGCACCGAGTCGCGGTACTTCCCGTTCCACTCGGACCACAGCGGCGGAAAGTTTCCGACGTGGTAGCCGCCCTCACCCAGGTCCCACGGCTCGGCAATCAGCTTGACCTGGCTGACGATGGGGTCCTGGTGGATGAGGTCGAAGAACGCACTCAGCCGGTCGACGTCCTGGAACTGCCGGGCAAGGGTGGCGGCCAGGTCGAAGCGGAACCCGTCGACATGCATCTCGGTCACCCAGTAGCGCAGGGAGTCCATGATCAGCTGCAGGACGTGCGGCTGGGCGACGTTGAGGCTGTTTCCGGTGCCGGTCGTGTCGAAGTAAAAGCGGTTGTCGTCGTCCACCAGCCGGTAGTAGGCGGGATTGTCCAGCCCCCTGAAAGACAGCGTCGGCCCCAGGTGATTGCCTTCCGCGGTGTGGTTGTAGACGACGTCCAGGATCACCTCTATCCCTTCGGCGTGGAGATTTTTGACCATCTGCTTGAACTCGGACACCTGCTGGCCGCTTTGACCCGAGGAGCTGTAGTCGTTGTGGGGGGCCATGAAGCCGATGGAGTTGTAACCCCAGTAGTTGCGCAGGCCCTTGTCGGCCAGGTGCGAATCGTGGATGAACTGGTGCACCGGCAAAAGCTCGACCGCGGTTACACCGAGCGACTTGAGGTAGTCCAGTGCCGCGGGGTGGGTCATTCCGGCATAGGTGCCCCGCAGCTCCTCCGGTATGTCGGGATGCAGCTGGGTGAATCCTTTGACGTGAACCTCGTAGATGACCGTCTGATCACGGGCCACCCGGGGCGGCCGGTCGTTGTCCCAGTCGAAAAAAGGGCTGGTCACCACGGACTTGGGAACAAAGGGAGCGCTGTCCTGCTCGTTGAGGGCGCCGTCCGGGTCGTCGAAGTGGTAGCTGAAAACCGCTTCGCTCCACTCGACCTCTCCTTCAATCGCCTTGGCGTAGGGGTCCAGCAGAAGCTTGGAGGAGTTGCAGCGCAACCCGTTGTCCGGGTCAAAGGGACCGTGAACCCGGAATCCGTAGCGCAGCCCGGGACTGGCATTCGGAAGGTATCCATGCCAGCAGAAGGCGTGGACCTCGGGTAGGTCGGCGGAGGTCTCTGCGCCGTCATCGTCGTAAACACAGAGTTGGACGCGCTCGGCCACCTCGGAGAAGACGGAAAAGTTCACCCCCGTCCCGTCGTAGGTGGCCCCCAACGGGTAGGCCGATCCGGGCCACAACTTCATCGGTTCCAATCCTCTCGATGCTCTGGGGGCGAGGACGGGTTACCAACGTCCGAAGCCTTCGGACACCTCGCGTCCCGCCGAAGCCCTACTTTAGGCCCGAACTCCGGAAGCGTTCAACGGCGGGCGATATCGATCTCGAACCAGACGGTCGATCCTGCGCCGGCTGCCCGCTTTACTCCCCAGCGGTCCGACAGCCGGTCCACGATCTGCAGGCCCCATCCGCCGCACTGGTCGGGCGAAAAGGGTCTAACTGTTTTTTCGAACCCACTGCCCGAATCGGCCACCTCGACCCGCAGAAGCTCGGGGTCGGTCCAGATGCCGATCCGCACGTCATCGTCGTTAGTCACCCCGGAGTGCCGGACGCTGTTGGTGACCAGCTCGGTCACCAGGATCCGCACATCCTCATAGGTTTGTTCTGATATCTGGCCGGCCAGAACAGACAGACTCTGCCTGGCCTGGGATGCAGCGCTGGGCCGCGCCGGCAATTTCATATCGATCAGCGGTCTCACCTCCGAGCCCTCCATCGGGTGCCGAGGCACGAACCGGTACTCCATTTTTATAAAGTTCTAATGAAGTTTCCCAATCAGGCAACCGGCTAATTTTCTCGGATCACTCCGCTCGTTGGTTCGTTCTGAGCGCCTCCACAATTAGCAAGCGGCCGGACGGGTCCGGGGCGGGGCCGCCATCTCGTTCCTTGTTATCTGGTAATAGGTTGCCCATTCCTGCTGTCCTCAAACGATCGACGGAAGGGCCCTTTCGCCTTTTGGTGTAGATTCGGACGGTCGAACCCCCCAATCGAAGCACCGGGTGGCTCGCGCCGAAGCAGGGAAAAAGTCCTGCCGGTTCTGGCCCTCCCCGCCTCCGGAGGAAGCAGCGAATGGCGACTAGACCGACACCCACCCCGCCTCCATACGATTCCAGCAGGATGGACGCGCTGCTGCGTGAGCTGGTGGCCCATCTCCGGCAAAATCGCACCCAGCTCCGTGAGGAGTGGGCTCGCCGGATCACCGACGCCCAGCTTCTCACCGCCATGACCCCCGAGGAGATCTTCTCCGAGGCCACGTCGGTCTACGACAACTACGTCGAGGTACTGGAGACCGGCAGCGTCGAAGCCCTGCAGGACTACGCCCGCAACCTTTCCGAGCGGATCATTCCCCGGGGGGTGGAGACCAACGAGGTCCTGGGTATCGTTCTGCTCCTCCGCGACGTGCTGGCCCGCAGCCTGTTCGAGAAGTATCAGGCGGACTTTGATCTGCTGAACCGGGTCCTGGACGTCTACGAGCCGGCCGCCAACCGGATTGCCAACACCGTGGGCGTCTCGTTCGTCCAGGAGCGGGAGCGGGTCATACGCCAGCAGCAGGAGGCCATCCGGGAGCTCTCCACCCCGGTCCTGCAGGTACGCGAGCGCCTTTTAATCCTCCCGATCATCGGGGTGCTGGACTCCCAGCGAGCCCGGCAGGTCACCGAGCAGCTTCTCCGGGGCATTCGAACCAACCGGGCGAAGGTAGTGGTCATCGACATCACCGGCGTGCCGCAGATCGACTCCACCGTGGCGAACAACCTGGTGCAGACCGTCGAGGCCTCACGCCTCATGGGTGCGAGCGTGATCATCACCGGCCTGTCGTCTGAGATCGCACAGACCCTGGTCACCATCGGGGTCGACCTCAGCAAGATGAATGCGGTCGGAGACCTCCAGGGCGGCATCGAGGAGGCGGAGCGCCTGCTCGGGTACGAGGTGCGGCGGGTGGAGTCGCTGGCAGTCGAGCTTCGTTAGGTTCTGCAGGTGGCCGTACCGATCCTCAAGCAGGGAAAGTATTTGATCGCGTCCATTCAGTCCGCACTGACCGACAGCGACATGGTCTCGCTGCGGGAGGACCTGATGGAGCAGGTGGGCCGCTACCGCTCGCGGGGCATCATCATCGACGTAACCGCTCTGGACGTCATGGACTCGTTTGCCTCCCGGTCGCTGCGCAACATCGCGTACATGACCAAGCTGCGGGGCGCCGAAACCGTTTTGGTCGGAATCCAGGCCGAGGTCGCCTATGCGATGGTGCAGCTGGGGACCAACCTGGAGGAGGTCAACACCGCTCTCGACCTGGAAGAGGGGCTGGCCTTCCTGGACCAACTGACCTGATGGCCCGCCGGGCATCCCCGAGAGCGATCACCCGTGCTGGTTGATGGGTCGCCCCCCTCCGGTGAATCTTCCGAAGAGATTGTCGGAATCGCCTCCGACGCCGACGTAGTAACCGCCCGCCATACCGGACGCCGGGTGGCGGAAAGTGTCGGCTTCACCGGCAGCGACCTCACGATGATCTCCACCGCCATCTCCGAACTGGCCCGCAACATAATCCGTTACGCGGTCACCGGCGAGGTGGTGGTGTCCCCCATCAGTGAAGGCAGCCGGGTGGGGGTGATGGTGGTGGCCCGGGACAACGGCCCGGGCATCCCGGACCTGGACCTGGCCATGAGGGACGGCTTCACCACCGGAACCGGCATGGGACTGGGCCTGCCCGGCGCCCGCCGGCTCATGGACGAGTTTGCAATCGCCTCCCAGGTCGGAGAGGGAACAACTGTGGTCGTCAAGAAATGGACCCGCGGGCTGTGAACGATCTGGGCTTCCTGCAGGTGGCCGAGGCGGGCCACACCATGCCGGGCGAAGGAGAATCGGGCGACATCGGCGTTGTGGCCCGGGTGCCCGACGGCGCTCTCCTGGCAGTAATCGACGGGTTGGGGCACGGGCCCGAGGCCGCCAGGGCGGCGGAAGCTGCTGCGAGAACCGTCCACGAATGCGCCGGTGAGCCCCTGATGGTGGTCATGGAGCACTGCCACCGGACCCTGAGGGGCACCCGAGGAGCGGTCATCACCCTTGCGCAGGTTGACGAGCACCGGGACGTTCTCAGCTGGGTCGGGGTGGGCAACGTGGAAGGCAGGATCTGGCCGGCGGTCCCCGGGGATACGCTCACCCGGCAGGCGCCGCCGCTCCGGGGCGGCGTGGTCGGCCATCACCTGCCCCGGCTGACCGCCGCCACCCTGCCCCTCACCCGGGGCGACCTGATGATCCTGTCCACCGACGGGATCAAGCACGACTTCCACGACCGGTTTCGCCTGACCGGCACGGTCCAGCAGATCGCAGATGACATCGCGGACGACTACTGGGTTGAGAAGGACGATGCACTGGTCCTGGTTGCCCGCTACCTGGGCAGTTCCTGAACCGGGACCGGGACCGCCCGGTATTGGATTAAGGTGGAAGCCGGAATGTCGATTTGTATCCGGGGAGAGCGCGAATAGTGAGCCCGAGCCCCACAAAAATCGAGGAGCCGCCGGCCTACTCCGATTCGGAGATCGCGGAGCAGCGGTACCGGTTCCTCCTAACTGCCAGCACAATGCTCTCGGCTTCGCTCGACTTCGCCGCCACCATCGAGGCGCTGGGCCGGGCGGCGGTGCCGGCGCTCGCCGATCTGTGCCTGATAGACATGGCCGACCCCGCGGGAAACCTGAACCGGGCCGCCGCTCGCGCGGGCGACGTGGAGCTGGGCGTGGCAATGGAGAAGGTCGGTCCGGTGGCGGGCACCCCCCACCCGGCGATCCTGGCCAACGAAACCGGCGAGATGGTTCTGCTCCCGTCCGCCACCGACTACGAACTTCAGGTCATCGGAGGCAACGAGGAGAACTTTGAGATGCTCCGCGAACGCGACCTGCGCTGGTGCATGAGCGTCCCGATCGTCGCCCGGTCCTGCCTGGGTACCCTGACCCTTCTCTCGGACGTAAACGACTCCGGACCCCGCTCCGCGATAGTGCCCACCCTGGCCGAGGACCTCTCCCGGCGTGCCGCTCTGGCGCTGGACAACGCCAAGCTCTACGAATCCAGCCGGGACATGGCCATAACCCTTCAGCGCAGCCTGATGCCGTCCGCATTGCCGAAGGTGCCGGGCCTGGACATCGCCGCCATGTACAACGCGGGCGGGGAAGGTGCCGAGGTCGGCGGCGACTTCTACGACGTCTTCCCCACCGGGACCGATGAGGGGTGGTCGGCGCTGATCGGCGACGTCTGCGGCAAAGGCGCCGAGGCGGCGGCTCTGTCGGCCCTGGCCCGTCACACCATTCGGGCCGCCAACGTAAATCTGCGCAAACCGCGCAGGATCCTGGCCTTCCTGAACCAGCTGGTGCTACAGGGTGACTACCACCGCTTCATCACGGTCGCCTACTGCCGGATGAGGTTCGTGGATACCTTTCTGCAGGTCACGGTGGGCCGGGCCGGACACCTGCCTCCACTGGTGCTGCGCCGGGATGGATCGGTAGAAGCCGTAGGCAAGCCGGGTACCCTGATCGGGGTCACGCCCGAGCCAAAGCTCACCGATCAGGTTATTAAGGTGCTGCCCGGGGAATCGTTAGTTCTGTACACCGATGGGATTACTGAGGCTAGAGGACTTGAGGATCAGTTTGGCCAGGATCGCATTGAGAAGGAACTGGCTCGGTGTGCCGGAAGAAGCGCCCAGGAGATTGCCGATCATCTGGAAGCGGCGGTCGCGGCGTTCCAGGTAGAGCGATCGCATGACGACATGGCGATCCTGGTGATAAGAGTTGATCCGGATGCCTTAGGCGGCGGGACTTTGGGCCTGAACTGTTTGGAGGAAAGTCATCGATCTCAAGATTGAATCAAGAAAGGCCGGACGCTGGACGGTGCTGAAACTGGCGGGAGAGGTGGATGTCTACACCTGTGGATTCCTGCGGGAGGCCGTCACCAAAGCCGCCGATGCCGGCAACCTGTTCATCGCCGTCGACGTACAGGCGGTGGAGTTCATGGACTCCAGCGGCCTGGGAGTGATCGTAGGCGCCCACAAACGCCTTAAGGGCGAGGAGGGTGAACTGGTCCTGGTGTCTCCCAACAAGCAGATGCGCCGAATCCTGGCTCTGACGGGCCTCGATCAGATTCTCACCGTGCGCGTCAGCGTCGACGAGGCCCTGCGCTCCTAGCACGGGCGGGCCGCCGGACGTGTAGAACCGGGGGGATCCTGGGAAAGATCCTCCCGATGTCGAATCCACGGCAAGATCCGCCCCCCTGGACCCTGGAGCGTGGAGAAGGTCCGATCGTGGCTACCGCAATTCATTCCGGCCATTACCTGAGACCGGGTATCGCCCGGCGCACCGGGCTTTCCGACTCCGAGCGGCTCCACGAGGAGGACCCCTACACCGCCGAGTGGACGACGCTCGGAGATAGCCGGGCGGTATTTCACCGGTCCCGTTTCGAGGTCGACCTCAACCGCGACCTTGACTGCTCCGTCTACCTGGAGCCCGGGGACTGCTGGGACCTGCCGGTCCGCCGCTCCCCACTGCCCGACGAAGAGATTGTGCGGTCGCACCGGCTCCACGAGGGGTTCTACCGGGAGCTGGGCAAGCTTCTGACCGAGATCAAGAAGCGGTACGGGCGCTTTGTCCTGCTGGACCTGCACACCTACAACCACCGCCGCGGCGGGCCGGAGGCGCCGCCGGAGCCGCAGTCGGAAAACCCCGACATCAACGTGGGGACCAAGTCCGTAGACCGGGATACCTTCAGGCCGCTGATCGACCGCTTTATGCATGACACGAGCCGCTTCGATGTGGGCTCCTCGGCGCTGGACGTCCGGGAGAACGTCAAGTTCGTGGGAGCACATCTGGTCCGCTGGGTGAACGCAAACTTCCCCGGGTCGGCGGCGCTGGCCGTCGAGGTTAAAAAGATCTTCATGGACGAGCACACCGGCGAGCTCGACCTGGCTGCGTGGAAGGAGGTACACCGGGCGCTGGAGTCGGCGGCAGGCGGTTGCCGGGACGAGCTTCGCAGGTGAGCGCCGGCGATCTGGGTCCCGCGCTGGCAGTGGATCGCGCACTGTGCGGCGTAGCCCTCGAGGTGGACTTCCTGCTGGCGGTAACGCCGGTCAACGTCCCTCAGGAGTGGAAGCGGTTCCACGCGAGCGGCTATCGCACCGAGCCGGCCTTCAGGTACCGCGAAACCTCTCCTGAGATCCCCAACCTCCGCCGCCGGCTGCAGGATACCGACCCGGCCGGCATCACGGACCCCGAGCTGGCCCGGCTGATGGACGACAAGAAGAAGGAGCTGTGCATCCAGCTCGACTGCCTTGAGTACCGCAATACTCCGGCCTTCCTGAAGGCCAGCATCGACCTTTACGGCGGCGTTGAGCCGGATCTTTCTGCCATGGCAGTCCTGATCCTGCAAGGTGCAGCCGAGGCACAAGCCACCGCAACCGAAAGTGCAGAGCGAAGGCTCGGCTCCCGGGCGTTCGCCCGCCGGGCCCACATCGAAATGCAGCGATACCGTGTGATCCACCCTGCGATGGGGTCGAAGGTCCAGATCGTCGACGAGATCCCCGGCATCATGGCGTTCGAGGGCGACCTGCTGGTGGGGCGGGGGGTAATGCTTCCCTCCTCCCGGGTCGAGGCGCTGATCCAGCACGAAGTCGGAACCCACGTGGTGACCTACTGCAACGGAGGTGCCCAGACCCTTCGAATGCTCCAGGTCGGCCTGCCCGGCTACGAGGAGACTCAGGAGGCCCTGGCAGTCTTCTCCGAGTACGTCGTCGGAGGCCTGACTCAGGCGCGCCTGGCGCAGCTGGCCGCGCGGGTGGTGGCGGTGGAGGGGCTGCTGGACGGCGGTTCCTTCGTGGAGGTCTTCAACGTCCTCAAGAGAAAACACGGGGTTCCCCCGCGGGCCGCCTACCAGGTGGTCTCCCGGGTTTTCCGTTCCGGCGGCC
The DNA here is from genome assembly GCA_029263035.1 of Actinomycetes bacterium. Taxonomy (GTDB): domain Bacteria; phylum Actinomycetota; class CADDZG01; order JAHWKV01; family JAHWKV01; genus JAJCYE01. Next base: position 4,657 of record JAJCYF010000014.1, on the reverse strand, counting down.
TGACCAAGGATGCGATCTACCTTCGCGGCATCGCCGGGCTGCTGGACTACCTGGCAAAGGGCGGGGACCTGGAGCCGCTGTTCATCGGCAAGCTCCCGGTCAGCTGCGTGCCGCTGATGCCGCACCTGCAGAGCCTCGGACTCATACACACCCCGCCCCTTCGGCCCCGGTGGGCCGACGAGGGGGCGGCGCAGCCCCGCATCGCCGCCGCCCGCCGAGGGATGAGCGTCACCGAGCTGACCAAGGAGGAAGCCGCTTGAAAATTGCCTTTGTTGTCAATGACGTCGCAACCGAAAAACCCGTCTACTCCACCACCCGGCTTGCGAACGCGGCCTCGGCCGCCGGCCACGACGTCTACTACATAGGCACCGACGACTTTGCCTTCGACGCCGACGACGCGGTGTCCGCCCGGGCCCGCAAGGCGGCCAAAAAAAAGGGGACCCTGGAGGATTACCTCGACGGCGTCAAGAAGGACTCCGCCGCCAAGCGCATCGAGCTGGAGGAGATGGACGTGGTCATGCTCCGCAACGACCCGGCCGACGACTTTCTTGCGCGTCCCTACCGGCAGTCGGCGGGAATTGTCTTCGGACAGCTGGCGGCGGGACGCGGGACCCTGGTGGTCAACGACCCGCTGGGGCTGTCCCAGGCGCTAAACAAGCTGTACTTCCACGCCTTCCCCTCGGAGGTCCGCCCCCGGACACTGGTAACCCGCGACGCCGAGGAGATCCGGACCTTTGTCGGAGAACAGGGGGGCAAAGCGATAATCAAGCCGCTGCAGGGGTCCGGCGGCCAGAGCGTTTTCATGATCAGCAAGGGCGACGCCCCCAACCTCTCCCAGATGATCGAGGCCATTGCCCGGGACGGCTACGTCGTCGCACAGGAGTATCTGCCGGCGGCGGCCTCCGGCGACGTCCGGATGTTCCTGATGAACGGCAAGCCGATCCAGGTCGATGGAAAATACGCGGTCTTCGCCCGCCAGCAGGGAGGAAGCGACCTGCGATCCAACATGTCGGCTGGGGCCCAGGCGGTGGAAGCCGAGGTCACCGATGCCATGCTGCGGATAGCCGAGGTCGTGCGCCCCAAGCTGGTACGGGACGGCATGTTCCTGGTGGGATTGGACATCGCCGGCGACCTGCTGATGGAGATCAACGTCTTCAGCCCCGGGGGCCTGGGCAGCGTCCAAAAGATCCAGGGAGTGGACTTTGCGAAGGTGGTCATCGAGGCCCTGGAGCGCAAGTCCGAGTACCGGCGGATCTACGGCCGGTTCAACAACTCCGAGCTGGCTTCCATGTAGAAGCCCACAAAAAACCCCCGGCAATGCGCCGGGGGCTCCCTTTCAAAAGTTTGCGCTACTCGTCGGCAGGCTGCGGGTTGTTCCCGGCGCGGACTGCATTTTCCGTGGCTCCGCCACCGCGGCGGCTGCCCTGGATCTGGCTGAACTCCGGGGTGTGGTTTGGCGCTTCGCCCCGGGCGCCGAGGCCGCCTTCACCTTCGCCCATGGTGTCGCCGGGATTCTCGTTAACGGGCCGGTCATCGGAGTGCTGCGGGGGGTTGCCAACGGTACGAAGACCGGTCTTCTCAGCTTCCTCAGTCATCTTCAGCCTCCCTTGGTTGGATGACTACGCAGGCATGGTTTCTGCCGAAACTGCCAATTGGTTCCTGCCCGCGATCCGTAGGGCCTAAACCAGAGCGGGGGTACCATGGATAGATGACCTCCATCTCCGCAGAGATCCTGCTTTTGGCCCTGGACGACGAGAAGGGCTCGGTTGGGGTGAATGTCTCTTCGACCCTGGACACCGCCCTGGCGGGCGGTCAGCTCCTGGAGCTGGCGATAGCCGGGCTGATAACCATCGAAGACAAGCGGGTGATCACCCATGACGGTTCCCCTCTGGAGGACCCGGTTCTGCAGGCGGCCCTCGAGCGTATCGAGGAGGAGGGCAAGCCGAAGAAAGCCGAGAGCATCATTCCGAAGCTCGCTCGGGGCTTGCGCAAACGGCTGCTGGCTCAGCTGGCCGAGCAGGGCGTGGTCCGCGCCGACGAACGAAAGATTCTGGGCTTCATCCCCCTGAACCGGTACCCGGAGGCCGACGGCGCCGTGGAGGACGCCGTCAGACACCGGGTCCGGGGGGTGATCCTGAACAGCCAGGCCCCGGATGAAAGAACCGCCGCTTTGGCGGCAGTGATCCAGGCGGCCGACCTGGAGTCGCTGATCCTCAACCGGGAGGAGCGCAAGGCCTCCAAGCAGAGGCTGAAGGAGCTTGCCGAGGGGGAGGTTCTCAGCCCCGCCATCTCCCACGCCATCGCGTCGGTGAACGCTGCGGCGACCGCAGCGATTGTGGCCGCCACCTCGGCATCGGCTGCGTCCTGCTCCGCAAGCTCCTCCTCCTCAAGCTGCTAGCCGGGCATCGTTAGCCCCGGGCGGCCGTCTTGCCGTACTGGCGGATGGCCAGCGGGATGAAGACCGCCAGGATCCCGAAGATGCAGATCAGGCTGTAGGCAAGCGGGTTCTGCAGCGACCACACATCGGCCGCCGGCACCCCTCCCGTGTTGCCGAACAGCTCCCGAACGGCCAGAGCCAGCGACGATATCGGGTTCCACTCGGCGAAGGTCCGCAGCGGCCCCGGCAGGTTCTCGCTGGGGACGAAAGCGTTCGACACGAAGGTCAGGGGCATGATGAACATGAACGACGCGTTGTTCACCACCTCGACACTGGTCACCTTCAGCCCGACGAAGGCCATGATCCAGCTCACTGCGTAGGAGAACAGCAGCAGCAGCAGGAACCCGGCGATCGCGTCGACGATGGAGGTGCGAATCCGCCACCCCACCACCAGCCCGGTGAGCGACATGACCACTACGGAGATCAGGTTGTAGACGATGTCGCTGCCGGTACGGCCGATCAGTACCGCCGACTTGGAGATGGGTAGCGACCGGAACCGGTCGATGATGCCTTTGGTCATGTCCTCGGCCAATCCGGCGCCGGTGAACGTCGACCCGAAGATCATCGTCTGGGCGAAGATTCCCGCCATCAGGAACTCCCGGTAGTTCACGCCTTCGACCGCAATCGAGGCACCGAACACGTAGGAGAACAGCAGGACGAACATGATCGGGCTCATGGTGGTCCAGATCAGGACCTCGGGGACCCGTTTGATTTTGATCAGGTTGCGCTTGGCGACGACTGCGCCGTCGGCCAGAGCCAGAGCGAGCGAGCTCATCGGGATGCCTCCTTCTTGTTCTGCTTACCGTCCTTCTTGCCGTCCTTCGGTCCGGACGAGGCCGCCTCGTCCTCCTCCTCGGTGCTGTGCCCGGTGAGGGAGAGGAACACATCGTCCAGAGTCGGCCGGTGAAGCCCGACGTCGGCCAGCTTGATCGACGAGTCGCTGAACAGCTGCAGCACCTGCCTGAGGTCCTCGGCGCCGCCGGCGACTCCGGCGGTTAGCTGGCGGGCCTGCTCATCGACCTGCACGTCATCGACCGCAAACTTCATGAGGATCGTCTGGGCGGTCGCCAGGTCGTCGCGGTCCTCCAGAACCACGCCGATCCGCTCCCCGCCGATCTGGTACTTGAGCTCGGTGGCGGTTCCCTGGGCGATCTTCTCGCCCTTGTCGATGACCACGATCTCGTCTGCCAGCCGGTCCGCCTCCTCCATGTACTGGGTGGTGAGAAGCACGGTTGCACCTTCGGATACCAGCCTTTGGATGGTCTCCCACATCTGCGAACGGCTGCGGGGGTCCAGGCCGGTGGTCGGCTCGTCCAGGAAGATGACCGCAGGCTCCGCTACGAGTGCGGCGGCCAGGTCCAGCCGGCGCCGCATCCCTCCGGAGTAGGTCTTGGACGGGCGATCCGCAGCCTCGGTCAGGGAGAACTCCTCCAAGAGCCGGCGGGCGCGGGCCCTGGAGCCCTTTCGGCCCAGGTGGTACATACGCCCGACCATGTCCAGGTTCTCGAACCCGGTCAGCTGGTCGTCGATGGCTGCGCTCTGACCGGAGAGGCCGATGCGCTTTTTGACCTCCTGCGGATTGGCCCGCACGTCCAGGCCGGCAACCATCACCTCGCCCTCATCGGGCTCGAGCAGGGTCGACAGGATTCTTACCGCTGTGGTCTTGCCGGCGCCGTTGGGTCCCAGCAGACCCAGCACCTTTCCCTGAGGCACCCTCAGGTCCAAACCGTTAAGGGCCGTCACCGGCCCGTAGCGTTTGACGAGGCCCGACGTTCGGATCATGTCGGACATCAGCATCACCCCTTCCGTGGCTGTAGCTGTTGAATTCTTGTGGGGAGGTATCGACGGGTTCGTTCGAATCGAAAGGCTACGGCCGATTTAGGACAGTTCCTGTCCGCTATGGGGATCCGGGCGCAATTAAGGCCAAAGCTTTTCAGGACGGGTCACTCGGTCCCGAAGCTCTCCTGGAACTGCTCGAAGGTTTCCTGCGAGTTCTCCCAGTCGTCCTGTTGGGTCTGGAAGTTGAGCGCAAAACCCCACTCGTCGTCGGCGAAGCCCAGGTTGGCGGCGTGCAGTGCCGCTCCGCCCTCACGGTAGGTCCACTCCCAAATGGCGGCGGTGTCGAAGTCCCGGAACCCGGTCCGCTCGATCCGTATCTCGCGGTAGTCCTCGTGGCGGGAGGCGAAGGACTCGGCCAGCTGCTCCCAGGCGCCGGCGGCA
>JAJCYF010000013.1 GCA_029263035.1 Actinomycetes bacterium | reverse complement strand
GAGGTAGCCCTGGACGGGGTGCAGGCATCAACTCGCTACCCTGGCGGGGTGGCTTTGCGTTTTGCCCGCATCAAGCGCTACCGGCCCGATAAGAGCGCCGGCGAGGCGGACACTGTGGATTCCCTGCGTAAGCTGCTTCAGTAGCCTGGTGAACCCCACCCTCCGGTGCCGGAAGTAGCGGCCGGCCCTCAGCTTGGGTCGGTCAGGTGGCCTTGGCCAGAGCTTTCTCCAGCCACTCCCGGAGGACGGGCTCCGGTGCGGCTCCCGTCTGACGGTCGATCACCTTCCCGTCGTTTAGGACGATCAACGTCGGGATCCCCTGGACCTCAAAGCGCGCCTGGGTCCGAGGAGCCTGGTCGACGTTGACCTTGGCCAGCTTGACCTTTCCGGCGAACGTGGCGGCCAGCTTCTCCAGTACCGGGCTGACCATCCTGCAGGGTCCGCACCAGGGCGCCCACAGGTCCAGGAGTACCGGCAACTTTGAGGCTTCGACGACCTCGGGGTAGGTGTCGTCGTCCGCGTCGGCGATCCAGGGGAGCGGCTGCTTACAGTTGCCGCACCGTGGGATTCCGCCGGCTGCAGCCGGTACGCGGTTGCGCCGGGCGCAATTGGGGCATTCGAGGATCCTGGAGGCCGCCGTGGTCACGCCAACAGGTTATCGGAGTCCCCGCAGCTGAGCCCGGCGAGTCGCTGCAACAGGCTGGATAGCTCCTTTATAGGGCTTGACATCCCGATCCTCGTATTTTACGATTCAGTTAATTAACCGTACGGTTGAATACAACAGGGTGACGTAATGACTGAAGCAGAGGAGGAGTTTCTCGACCGGGCTTTTGCGGCCCTGGCCGACCGGACCCGAAGGGCGATCCTCGCCCGGCTGGCTACCGGGGACGCCGGGGTCACCGAGCTGGCGGAGCCGTTTCAGATGAGCCTCCCGGCGGTTTCCAAACACCTCAAGGTGCTGGAGAAGGCGGGACTGATCACCCGCAGCTCGCAGGCCCAGTGGCGGTACTGCCGGTTGGAGCCGGAACCTCTCAAGCAGGTCTCGGACTGGGTGGGCAACTACTCACGGTTCTGGGAGCAGAGCTACGAACGCCTTGATGAGTACCTGAAAGACCTCAAGAAGACAACCGAACAGGAAGGAGAAAAGAAATGACCACCACCACCATCGGCAAGCTGCAGGTGGAACACCCGGAAGACAAACCGGTAGTGCACATGACCCGCACTTTCAACGCACCCGTCGAGTTGGTGTTTAGGGCGCACAGCAGTTGCGAGCACATGTCCAACTGGTGGGGCCCCCGCAGCCAGCGGTTCGTCAGCTGCGAGCTGGACTTCGTCGAAGGCGGCAAGTGGAGGATCGTGACTTCCGGAGATGACGGCGAGCAGCACCCATTCAAAGGCGAGTTCCGGGAGATCGTTCCCAACCAGAAGCTGGCCTGGACCTTCTGCTACGACGTCCCGCCCATGGACGACGAGATCGTTGAGGAGATGTTCTTTTCCGAGAAGGACGGCGTGACGACGATCACCACCACCTCATACGCTCCCTCGTTCGAGGCCCGCGATGCCATGGCCGGCACCGGGATGTACGAAGGTGCTGCCGAAACCTGGGACCGGCTGGAGGAGTACGCCGCCACTCTTGCATAGTCCCAATCGACCCCTTGCACCCCGGATCTGTCTGACCGGGGTGCGGTCGCGTGGTGGGATGCCGGCGTCGCCCTCGAGGATCGTTGCTGAGCCGGGCCCATGCACCGTTAGGTCTAACGAATCAGCAGGTCGGGTCTCGGCAGGCCTTCCGGGCCGGCCTCAACCGTCGGCCAGTGACCGGTTGAGGTGAGCACCTCCACCTCCCGGCCGGTGGTGAGGATGGTGTCCTCGGACTTTGCTCCGGTGATCGAGGGGTTCCACGCCAGCGCCTGGTTTTCCTGCAGAACGTAGTCACTGTCCGGCGTCCCTTTGATCTCCCGCCCGGCGTAACCGGTCAGCCCGCCCTGGTGATGCAGCTTCCATTCGCCGGGGAAACCCTCTGCGGTGTACCCGTCAACAGCCGCAGCAAAGACTTCGGCCAGGCCGGTACCGGGCCGGCTCGCCAGGATCATGCAGGCATCGATCCGGGCGCACGCCAGGTGCCTTCGCTTCTGCTCCTCCGCCGGTTCCCCGAAGCACAGGGTCCGGGTTACCGAAGCGTGGAGGCCGTGCCGGCGGGCGGTTAGCGCCACCAGCATCGTGCGGTCCACCCGGTTGGCCGTGGGAATCGGATGCCGGTAGCTTTCGATTCTTTCGTCGGCGGCCACCAGGTTGACCACCGGCACTATGTTCTTCTCGTAACACGAAGCTGCTACCCGGGCGGCCATGTCCAGCTCGCTTTCGCGGGGAACGGCGGTCCGGCACGCCGACTCAACTATGGAGGCAGCGTCCTGGGCCAGATCCCGGTACCGTTCGACCTCGGCGGGAAGGAGGACCCTGCGAAGGTCGACGATGCCGGCTGCCGGCTCCTGTCCGGCAGCGGCCAGGTCACCCGCCACCCGTCCGTTCCCAACCAGCTCCCGGACGATTTCGGCCTTGCGCTCGGGCCGGTGCCAGGGAAACTCCACCACCTCAAAACATCCGCGGGGCAGCTCTTCATCGGTCAGGCGCCGGCCCTCTATGTTGGGGGTCACGACGGTGGCACCGCCGGCGGTGATCACCACGCTGCATACCCCTGCCTCGCCGGAAATCGCTACGTGGTTGTGGCCTCCCGCGGTGATCCAGGCGAAGTTGGCCTGGGATCCGAGTACCACCCCACCCAGCCCGGTCTCCACTAGCCAGCCGCGCGCGCTTCGGAGTTTTGCCGTTGACTCTTGCGTCCGGTTCATGACTGGTCTCTACCCCGATTCCTCGCTGCGGCCTCGCCGGGCGTACAAGCAATCCTCAAACTTGACACCGGTTTTGGAATCCGTCAGGTTAGCGCAGTTAACATCCACTGGAGGTATGACCACATGCTCACTTCACTCGGCCGTTTTGTCTATCGTCGCCGGGCGGGCGTGGTGTGGTTAAGCGCCCTGTTCCTCGTGGTTTCGGGGGCTGCAGGTGCCGGGGTGATCTCCAGGTTGTCAACCGGCGGTTTTCTCAGCCAGGGAGCCGAGGCGACCAGGGCCGCCCGCTCTCTCGATGAAACGTTCTCGGCCGGTACTCCGAACCTGCTGTTGCTGGTTACGGCCACCAAGGCCGGGTCGGTGGACGATCCGGCGGTAGCCGCCCGGGGAGCCGAGCTGACGCGGCAGCTGGCCGCGGACCCCCGGATCGAGCAGGCGTACTCCTACTGGACACTCGGGATTCCGTCTTTAAAGAGTGACGATTCCCGGCAGGGCATGATCCTGGCCCGCCTTAAGGGGGGCGAGGAGGAGGTGCTCCACGAGGCGCACGAGATCGCTCCGGCCTACACGCTCGATGAGGAGCACGTCACCGTGGGAGTTGGAGGCAGCGCCAAGGTCTTCAGTGAGATCTCGCACCAGGTGGAGAAGGACCTGCAGAAGGCGGAGATCATCACCTTCCCGGTGATCATGGTTCTTTTGATCATCGTATTCGGCAGCGCCATCGCCGCCGGGCTGCCGCTGGGTGTCGGAGCCCTGGCGGTGGTCGGGACACTGGTGGTGCTTCGAATCCTCACCGGGTTTACCGAGGTGTCGATCTTTTCGTTGAACCTGACGACCGGACTGGGCCTGGGGCTGGGCATCGACTACAGCCTGTTCATCGTCTCCCGTTTCCGGGAGGAGCTGGCCGCCGGCGCTTCGACCGAGCAGGCCGTCGTCCGCTCCGTGGAGACCGCCGGACGGACGGTGCTGTTCTCGGCATTGACGGTGGCGGCGTCGCTGTCGGCGTTGCTGGCGTTCCCTCTGCAGATCATGCACTCGTTTGCCTACGCCGGTTCTGCGGTGGTGGTGGTGGCGGCCTTCGGGTCGGTCGTCGCCCTGCCGGCGGTGCTGGCCATCCTGGGGGACAAGGTCAACCGCTTCCGGCTGGTGGAGCAGCGGCCCGTGGTCGAGGGGGAGGGGTTCTGGGGAACGGCCGCCCGGTTCGTCATGAGGTGGCCTGTGCCGATTGCCGTGTCGGTCATCGCCCTGTTGCTGGCGCTCGGCGCACCGTTTCTGAACGTAAAGTTCGGCGTCTGGGATGACCGGGTTCTGGGGGAGAGCGCGCCCAGCCGGCAGGTGCAGGACCAGGTGAGGGCCAACTTCTCGGCCGGCGAGACCGGCGCCCTCGCCGTGGTGCTGGACGCCGCGGGGAGCCCGGAGGATCGAGCCGCCGGGGTTGGGGAGTATGCCTCGACGCTGTCCCGGCTGGAGGGGGTTTTGCGGGTCGACTCAGAGACCGGCAGCTACGCGGCAGGTACCCAGGTGGCTCCACCGATGCCCGGAGTCCTGCAGCGGTTCACGGCTGCAGAGTCGACCTGGCTCTCGGTGGTACCTGCGGTCGAGCCCGTCTCCTTGGAAGCCGAGGAACTGGTCAAAAGGGTCAGGGCGACCGCGGCTCCGGGCGAGGTTGCGGTCGGCGGTCCGTCCGCCGACCTGGTGGACGGGAAGTCGGTTCTGTTCGACCGATTGCCTCTGGCTCTGGCGGTGATCGCGGTGGTGACCATGGTCCTTTTGTTCATGATGACCGGGAGCGTCCTGGTGCCCATCAAGGCGATGATCCTGAACCTGCTTTCGCTTGCGGCAACTTTCGGCGCAATGGTTTGGATCTTCCAGGAGGGCCACTTCGCCGACTTCCTGGGTTTCACGCCGACCGGGACCCTGGACACGACCTCACCGATTCTCATGTTCTGCGTAGCGTTCGGGCTGTCTATGGACTACGAGGTATTTCTGCTTTCCCGCATCAAGGAGGAACATGACGCCGGAGCAGATAATGTAACCGCGGTGGCCAGGGGGCTCGAGCGAACCGGGCGGATCGTCACGGCTGCCGCCGGCCTGTTGTCGGTGGTGTTCCTGGCTTTTATCACCTCGGAGGTAGCGTTTATCAAACTGATCGGGGTCGGCATGATGCTTGCAGTCCTTATGGACGCCACCCTCATCCGCGCGACGCTCGTCCCGGCCTTCATGCGCCTGGCCGGTAGAGCAAACTGGTGGG
>JAJCYF010000012.1 GCA_029263035.1 Actinomycetes bacterium | reverse complement strand
GGGTCGACCTGGGTAAGCCGGACTGGACCTGCTACATAGAGCTGACAGGCAACCGCGCCTACTTCTACGCCCAGAAGATCCCCGGACCTGGCGGGCTGCCGGTAGGAACCTCCGGGAAGGTGCTTGCCCTGCTTTCCGGCGGCATCGACTCGCCGGTCGCCGCCTGGCGCATGGCCCGGAGGGGGTCCAACGTGGACTTCGTCCACTTCCACGGCCAGCCCTTCGCCGACCCGTCGAGCGCCCGCCAGGCCACCCGCCTGGCGCGCCACCTCGCTCCCTGGACCCTGCGGTCCAAGTTGTGGATGGTTCAGTTCGGCGACATCCAGTCGGAGATTGTCCTGTCGGCACCCCAGGAGCTCAGAATCGTGCTCTACCGCCGGATGATGATGCGAATCGCCGAGGCCCTGGCCGGGCGCGAGGGCGCCCAGGCTCTGGTCACCGGGGAGTGCCTGGGGCAGGTGGCCTCGCAGACACTTCCCAACCTGACGTCCATCGGCGAGGTAGTCGAGGCGATGCCGGTGCTCCGCCCGCTGATCGGGTTCGACAAGCTGGAGATCGAGGCCACCGGCAAATGGATCGGAACCTACGAGATCTCCATCCAGCCGCACATGGACTGCTGCGTGCTGTTCATCCCCCGGCAGGTGAGCACTGCGGTCCACTCCAGGGATGTCGTCCAGGCCGAGGCGGCGCTGGACATCCCGGCACTGGTCGACAAAGCCCTTGCCAACGCCGAGTGCATCGACGTTGGCCTGACGGCTGGCTGACGGGACTGCCCGAACCGAAAACTGCTCGACTCCCCGCCGCTACTTCAGCAGTCGGGACAGCCGGCGGTCCTTCAATGACTTGCCGCCGGTCTGGCAGGCGGGGCAGTAGCACATGTCGTGGTCCTCGAAGTGGACCGCCTGGATGGGGGCTCCGCACCGGGGGCACGGCTCGCCGATGTGATGGTGCACCGTCAGTGGCAGGGGCAGCTTGTCCGGGATGGGGACCTTGAGTACCCGGGTGTAGTGCGCTATGGCGTCGCCGAGAATGGCCACGGTGGCATTCCTCAAGGACTCGGCCTGCTCCTGGGTGAGATCGTCGCCGCGTTTGAACGGGGAGAGCTTTGCGCGGTGAAGGATCTCATCCGCCCAGGAACGGCCGATCCCGGCGATGATCTTCTGGTCCCTAAGCAGACTGTTGAGCGGCCGGGAATTCTTCAACAGAGGAGCGAACGGCGGAGGGTCGGGCCAGGCCTCCGGTCCCAGCGTGGCAACCGCGGGATCTGCCTCAAGCGCCTCGGTGGTCAACAGCTTGGCCCAGCAAGACTGGCGGGTGCCGAATTCCCGGAGTCTCAGCTCCCGGCCGTCGCCGAGACGGATCAGCAGCCTGGAGGTTTTGTCCCGGATGGATCCGCGCTTGTCGAACAACTGGAACCGTCCGGCCGACATGAGGTGGATCAACAGGGAAACGCTGCCGTCGAAATCGACGATCAGGTGTTTTCCTCGGCGCCTCATTGCTTCGATGCTCTGCCCGTTCACGGCATCCAGGGGCGGGTTGAAGCTCTTCAGGGTGCTGATGCCGGTGACCTGCGCCGACTCCACCGCGGCACCGGCTACGGCCTCCCCCAGCAGGCGGGCCGTAATCTCTACTTCGGGCAGTTCCGGCATGTTCTAAAGATAAGGCTACATTTGCCGCTGATCAGGAAGAAGATGGACTGAAAACATTCGTGATCTCGGAGAACGGAGTGCGGAGCTTGCCCTTGGCCTTGGCGGACAACCACAGATCCCCGGGACCATGAGCCCGGACCGTTTCTGGATAGCGCTGGTGGATGTCCGGCCCGACAAACCCGGCAACCCGGCCTGGTTGGAGTCGTTCGGAGACAGCGCCGGAGGCGCCTTTGTACATGTGATGGGGCTGGCCCCGAACGCCAGGGCCTTTAGAAAGGCAATCGGCGACCACCTTGCCGGACAGGGATGGCTGGCGGCAACCTTCGATGACACCGAGCTTCTCTCGGCACTCAAGGCGCGAGAGCCGCTGAGCGCGGCGTTCGAGGAGATGGAAAGAAACGTTGTGCGGACCGGGGAACTGCAGCTCGGACGGTTCTTCCTCTACCCGCCCGAGGATGTTGCCACCAGCGAGTGGCTGGCCCGCGAATCCGAGGACCAGAGGCTGTCGCTGACCCAGAGCGCAGTGTTGAGCAACCTTTCAAGGATGCTGCGTCACCTGCCACTGTCGCAGCTCGACCAGGGAATCGGCCTGACCGGGCAGGGCTCGCAGGTCCTGGAGGTGCACCTTCCCCACCGGGACCCGCTGGAGCTCGATCTGACCATCCTGGTCCGGCAGGAGGAGGAGATCACAATCGACTACGAGTACGGCCACGTTCACTTCAACTCGGCGGCGGGGACCGACTGGGTGAGCCAGGCGCTCGAGTTTGTCTACGGCGCACTGCAGGCCGGGGTGAAGGTGGAGATCTGGGCCGCAGGGGACAAGCTGCAGCAGAGCCGGGCGCTGATCCTTCTGGAAAACGGAGACTGGCACCCGTTCGCGATGTGGTCGGCCACCCCCGACGCCCCGGCCGGCGGCACCCCGACCATCGTTAAGGTCCTGTCCTTTCTTTAGGGGACGGATCTTTAGGAGACGGAAAAGATCCGGTAGAAGGTCAGGTTCAGCGTCTCGCGGATCAGCCCCGCGCGCTTGGTCTGGTCGCTTTCAGGGATCCGGGAAGCGGAGACCGCAGTCTCGAAGCCCAAGTCCTCAGCCATCTCCCGGGCCCTTCCCAGGTGAAGGGGATCGCTGACGAGGACAATCTTGCGGATCTGCCGTTCCTCCGCCAGACCGGTGAGCTTCTGCAGGCTGTCCAGGGTGTCATCCCCGGCCTTGATGCCGGTCACGCGGTTGGCCGGCAGCGTCTGTTCCAGGTAGGCGGTGCCGGCCTGCCCCTCGGTGAACCGGTCCCCCTCCTGCTTTCCCCCCAGAACAACTATCAGCGGGGCCACCTCTGCCAGGTACAGATCCCGGGCGTGGTCCAGTCGTGCCTTGAACACCGGCGAGGGCTCCCCGTCGTACTGGGCGGCGCCGAGCACCACGATGGCGTCCGATGCCGGACGTTGGTCCTGCTGGGCGGTTCGCCATATGTCTCCGGCGGTCCACGCCAGGTAGATGACCGGAGCGACGAACGCCAGCACAACCAGCTTGAACAGGATCCTCATCGCTCCGAGCTTAACCCCGGATGCAAGAACTCCCGACTAACCTGAAACAGCCGGCTCCCGATTGCTACCGGTTGCTAGCCACTCAGAGGGGGGAACAGACGGAACCCGAGATCGTAGTCCTCAGCGCCGAACAAGCCGAGGCCGGAGCAGCCGCTCTGGGCCAAAGCCACGCCCGATATCCGGCGTTTACCTCCGTCTACCCGGACGACCGGCGCAGATCCAGAGCCATGGCCCCCTTTTTCTACGCGACCGTGCGCGACGCCATCCCGTTCGGCTGCGTCTACGCCGCCATGGAGGGCGAGACGGTGCTCGGCATAGCCGTCTGGCTTCCTCCGGGAGCGTTTCCGTGGTCGGCAGGCCGCAAGCTTCGCGCGACGTGGTCCTTCACCAGGGTCTGGGCAGCGGACCCAAAGGGTTTCAAGGACTTCACCCGACTGGGCATCAATGCAGAAATCCAGCACCCCAGAGACAGGCACTGGGTCCTTGAGGCACTGGGTATCCGGCCGGAGGCACAGCGACGGGGCCTGGGCACCCGCCTCATGAACCCGGTCCTGCGAAAAGCGGACTCAGAAGGCGTCTATTGCTACCTGGAGACCTCCGACCCCGCCAATATTGCCTTCTACGGCAGGTTCGGTTTCGAGGTGGTAGATCAAAGCCCATTGGTTCCCGGCGGCCCCCCAAACATCGTCATGAAGCGCCCGGTTGCCGCAGTGGGCGACCCCGGTATTAGCGCTTCGGGATAGCCTTGCCGCCTACAGGGTAGGAGTAGATCAATGAGCCCATTCATAGCCTCCCCCGTTCCCGCCGCCGGATCCTTCGCCCTGGGCGGGGAGATTCCGGTGTCCCGGCTGGGATTTGGCGCGATGAGAATCACCGGTCCGGGCACCTGGGGACCCCCTGCCGATCCGGACGAGTGCGTCCGGGTGCTGAAAAAAGCCGTAGAGCTGGGCGTGGACTTCATCGACACTGCGGATTCCTACGGACCGAACGTCAGCGAGGAGCTGATCTGCCGTGCCCTGCACCCCTACACCGGAGTCACGATAGCCACCAAGGCCGGCTTCATCCGAACCGGACCCGACGAATGGACCGAGAACGGCGACCCCAACCGGTTGCGCCGGGCGATCGACGGAAGCCTGGCGCGCCTTGGGGTAGAGACGATCGACCTGTACCAGCTTCACCGGATCGACAAGAACTTTCCCCTGGAGGACCAGGTCGGGGTATTCGCCGACCTGCAGCGGGAGGGAAAGATCCGCCACGTGGGGCTTTCCGAGGTGAGCGTCGAGCAAATCAAGGCCGCCCGGCGACTGGTAGAGGTGGTATCGGTCCAGAACCTCTATAACCTCGCCGAACGCCGGTGGGAAGGTGTCCTGGACTACTGTGAGGCAGAAGGAATCGGCTTCATCCCGTGGTTCCCGGTTGCCAAAGGGGAGCTGGCTCGCCCGGAAGGGGTCCTGGCCTCGGTGGCGGCGGAGATCGGTGCGACACCGATACAGGTAGCGCTGGCCTGGCTTCTGGCCCGGTCGGAGGTGATGCTGCCGATCCCGGGTACCTCTTCTCCGGCCCACCTGGAGGAGAACCTGGGAGCGGCCCGCATTGCCCTGAGCGACGAGCAGTTCGATCGGATCGACAGGGCACATCCCGGACCGGGTTAGGCACGCTCGAACTTGACCTCGCCCTCCTGCGGGTCGGCGACGGTAAGGCGCACCGAGACCCGCTCCCCCAACCGGTACCCCGATCCCCTGCTGGTGGCCATCACCGCGGGCGCGCTTAGCTGCACCAGGGCGCCCCGGGTGTTGGTCTGCACCACCACTCCGGTGAACACCTCGCCCACACGCCCGCTCAGCATCTGGGCCTCTACAAAATCCACCAGCCGGCTGTCCAGCTCGCGCGAACGCCGGTCCGCCGTCTTCAGGATTTCGGGGGCCCGGGCGAGGAGTTCCAGCAGCCACGCCGGCGGTTTCTCCCGCGGGCCCAGCAGCAAAAGTTCGTTGCACAACCGGTCGGCCATCCGTCGCAACGGAGCGGTCACGTGGGCGTACGGAGCCGCCACGGCATAGTGGCACGGCTGCTCCGGGGTGTCCCCATGAAAGTAGGCGTAGCCGGCTCCCCGGAAAAGAACCCGGGCCGCGGAAAGCATGGCCGCCTCCCTGGGCCGGGAGGGCTGGAGGGTACGGATGAAGTCCTGGTAGGGCATCGACTGCGGCCAATCCAGTCCGAGGGCTGCGGAGCTGGCCCTGAGTCCCTCCACGGTCTCCTGGGTGGGTGCCGGAAGGGTTCTGAGAAGTCCCGTTCCCCTCACCATCATCAGGCCGGCGGCTGCTATGCCGGTCAACAAAGAGATCTGGGCGTTCCACCTCTCCACCG
>JAJCYF010000011.1 GCA_029263035.1 Actinomycetes bacterium | reverse complement strand
AATGGAGCCGGAGCGGGGAATCGAACCCCGGACCTACGCATTACGAGTGCGTTGCTCTACCGTCTGAGCTACCCCGGCGAGGACCGCTTCGGACGGGCAGATGGCCGCGTGAAGTTGATCCGGCATTCAGTTTACCCGCCGGGCCCGGGCGGCCCGAGAAGATCAGACCATTCGCAAAAGCAGTGACTCCACGGCCAGTGCCGGGTTGGCGTTGTTTCTCAGGGCGAGCTGGGCATCAAGACAGTGCTCAATCATGTCGACCCAGAATTTCGTCGGCCGGCCGGGGGCCGCCTGAACGATTGCAGCGGCGTGGTCGAAGGCAATGAGCGATTCGGTTCCGCTCCCGGCGGAAGCCGCGGCCAGATCCCGGTAGGCCGCTCCCATCCAGGACAAAAAGTCGATGAGGACCTCCGTCTCCTCCCTCCGAAGCGTTCTCTTGTTGCGATCCGCCAGCTTTTTCTTCCACGCTCCCTGGCCATCCTTGCCGCTGACTTCCTCCAGCCGGGACAGCTCAGCGGCCTGCTGTCTCTCCATCCGCTCCCGGGCCGAGCCTGCAAAAGCCTTGGCCGCGTCGGCGGCGTCCAGAGCCTCCACAACCGACATGTGGGGGTTCGCCGCCACCGCAATTGCCCGGTCGCGGACCTCGGCGGTTGCCGGATCCGATGCGAGCCGGACGGCGGCATTCAGGTCCCCCCGGGACATACGGACCAGCCGGTGGCACTCGTCCGCCGGCAGGTCGAACCGGGACTGCAGCAGTTCGAGCATCGCCTCCTCGCCGATCGGCGGGAAATCGACGATCTGACAGCGGGAAAGGATGGTGGGGAGGAACGGCTGCAGCGCATGGGCCAAAAGAACCCAGACGACGCTGGGGTTGGGCTCCTCCAGCGCCTTTAGAAGAGCGTTCTGGGACCTTTCGGGAATCCGGTCGGCCTCCTGGATGATGAACACCCGGTGCTCGGCCTCGATGGGGCTCTGGGATGCCGCCTGGGCGGTGGCGCGCAGAACCTCAACCGGGAAGGTGTAGCCCTCCGGCTGGAGGATTGTGACGTCGGGGTGCAAGCCGGCCAGCACCCTGCGGCAGGTATTGCACTCCCCGCACGCCTCGGGACAGACCAACGCGGCGGCAAAGACCCTGGCCGCATTGCGTTTCCCGACCCCGGGGGAGCCGACAAAAAGGTAGGTCCCCGTCGGCCGGGCTGCCGCGCCCTTCAACACCGAAGCCACCCGCGGGTGTCCCATGAACTGACTCCAGAGGCCCGCCGAAGGCGAGCCACTAGACCGGTCGCCGGAGGCATACGATTCCTGGGGGGATGCCGGGGGGCGGAGCCCCCCGGCTGTCTCAGGTAAGGGTGGGCTCAGCCTGCACCTCCACTTGCTCGATCTCTTCCCGCGCCGCCAGCAAGGCGTCAACCTTCCGGCTGACCTCGGTCGCGATCTGCTGAGGAGTTTTGCTCGCATCGATGATCGAGAAGCGGTTCGCATGCCGGTCGGCGAGCAACCGGTAGGCCTCGCGCACCTGCTTGTGGAACTCGATCCCCTCCTGCTCGATCCGGTCCGGCTTGCCGCCCGCTCGCTCCAGGCCCAGTGACGCTTCGTAGTCCAGAAGAAAGACCACGTCCGGGAACAGCGCCCCGGTCCCCCACCGGCTTATCGAACGAACCTGGTCCGCGCCCAGGCCCCTAACCAGACCTTGATATGCAATTGAGGAGTCAATGTAGCGGTCGCATATGACAATCGCCCCCTCCGCCAGCGCCGGCCGGATCAGCTCGTCGACGTGCTGAGCCCGGTCGGCAGCGTACAGAAGGGCCTCCGCCTTGTCCGACAAGGCCGAGCTGGCGGGATCCAGCAGCAGCTCGCGAAGCTTTTGACCAATGGGCGTACCGCCCGGCTCCGCCGTCACCACAACCCGGTGCCCCTGGGCGGTCAGGTGCTGGCGCAAAAGCTCCATCTGGGTTGTCTTGCCGCTCCCCTCGCCACCCTCGAAGACCACGAACATGCCCTGACCCGCCGGCCGCTGGTGCCGCCTGACCCCGATCGCCTTGGTGGTCACCACGCCGGCACCCAGGATCATCAGGCCCCCGATCCACATGGCCACCCGGATCCCCCGGATCTCAACGCTCTGGTCGAAGATGGTCATGGGTCCAGGGGCCGCCTGGTCGATGATCTTGACCACCGCGGGGGCGAGCGCCGCCGCTCCGACGATCGCGAGCCGGACCACCGAGTTGATCGCCGCCGACCCGCGGCCTCTCAGATCGGCGCTCAGCTTTTCGAGAATCAGCGCATAACCGCACGGGTAGGCGAGCCCGGCGAAAACGCCGCAGATACTTGCAAACACCAGCGACGCCGCCAGCGTGGAGACACTTCCGAAGATAATGATGCAACCGCCCATTCCGATGACGACCGTCGAAAAGATGATGTCCTTCGGAAACCGCTGGGAGGCAGGTCCGGCCGCGATGAACCCAACGCCCAAACCGGTCCCGACCGCCGCCACCAAAAGACCGAAGCTCCCCGAGCCGCCCCCCAGGACATCGCTCAGGAAGAAGGGTGCCATCGTCATGAAGGTGCCGATGCCGGCGTAGGTGCCGCCGATGCCGAGCACCCAGGGGCGGATCATCTGGTGGCCGAAGAGAAAGCGCAGGCCGTTCACCAGATCGGTACGGGCGGCTTTGAAGTTCAGGCGCTCCTGCTTGGTCTCTTTGGGGGGAATGTGCAGCGCAAGCGTCAAGGCTGCGCTGACCAGGAAGGTCACCGAGTCCAGGATGAAGGCCAACAGCTCGGGATTGGTCTCAAAAGACGTGATTCCGGTCACGCCCGCCAGCGAGTCGGAGACTTTCGCAAGCAGCCCGAAGATGGCCCCGGACAGCGGAAAGGTGGCATAGGCCGCGATCAGCAGCAGCGAGTACGCGTGGGTGAAGTGTTTCGGGTTCTCCACCATGTCGGGGACACCCGAGTCCTTGGCCGGCTGCCAGGCGAGCGTGAGCATCTCCAGCAGGGCCGAGATCACAAACAGCAGGATCACGGAGTTCAAGATCGGAACCGCTCCCCCGACCATCTCGACGAACGGCAGAGTGAGGATCAGTCCGGCCCGAACGAGGTCGCAGAAGACCATTACCTTCTTGCGGTCCCAACGGTCCGCCAGAACGCCGGCGACCGGGCCGAACAGCAACGTTGGGCCAAGACGGGCCAGCAGCACGGCGGCTATCGCAAACTCGTCGTCGTAAATGCGCTTGACCAGCGCCACGATGGCGATGAGCCCGACCCAGTCGCCCAGCGAAGAGGAGACCTGGCCGATGAAAAACCGCCGGAAGGACCGTTGCCTGAGTAACTGGCGGTAAACCGAGCGTGTGCCCGGCTCCGACAGATCTACTTCGTCGCTGTCACCGCGTTTGATGAAGGGCCTCCACTAGCCGGTTGGAGCGAGGGGTCCTCGTTTTGGGTGTGCCGGCACGCAGGATAATGGCTGCAGCCGAAGAACACACCCTTCTTTCCCTTTCTCTCGAGCAGGTCACCCGGTGCATTATCGGTGCAACGCTTGCAGGGAGTCTCCAGGCATTTCGGACACGGGACGCCGGTGTTGCGGGGCTTGTCCTTTTGGATGTACTTGCATTCGGGATAGGTAGAGCAGCCCACGAAGGGCCCAAACCGGCCCCGGCGCTTCTGCAGGGGGTTGCCGCAGTCCGGGCACTTCTCGTCCAGCAGCTCGGGCGCCTGGTCCGGCTGGCCGGGCAGAGGGTGGGTGTGGGCGCACTCGGGAAAGCCCGAACAACCGTAGAACTTGCCCCGGCGCCCCAGCTTGATGACCAGCGGCCGGCCACAGTCCGGGCACTTCTCATCGGTCAGGACGGAGGTTACGTCCTCCTTGGGCACCTCACCGGCCTTGTTCAGGCGGTCCTGCATGGGCAGGTAGAACGACTCGACGACCGGCCGGTAGGCAACCTTGCCTTCGGCCATCTCGTCCAGGCGCTCCTCCATGTCGCTGGTGAACTCGAAGTCCATGAAGTGGTCGCCGAAGTAGCGAACCAGAAAGTCGCTGGTGACCTCACCGGTGTCGGTGGCGTGGAAACGTTTGTTCTCCACCCGCACGAAGTCACGCTTCTCGTCGAGAATCGTGGTCATGATCGAGGCGTAGGTCGAAGGCCGGCCGATGCCACGGGACTCCAGCTCTTTGATGAGCGAGGCCTCGGTGTAGCGGGGCGGCGGCTGGGTGAAGTGCTGCTCGGGCTTCAACTCCTTCAGCTTCAGCTCCTGCTCGGCGGTGAGCGCCGGGAGCCTGGACTCCGGCTCCTCCTCCTCGTCCTTGGCCTCCCGGTAGAGGCGGGTGAATCCGTCGAACTTCATCGTCGAGCCGGTGGCCCGGAACATGTGAACCTCGGCGGCGTTGGCCGGTGTGGCGGCGATGTCTGCGGAGACCTGGTCGTAGACCGCGGGAGCCATCAAAGAGGCCACGGAACGCTTCCAGATGAGGTCGTAGACCTTGATCAGCGCATCGGCGTCCCTGGTCTCGCCGCCCCGGATCTCAGCTTCGAGGTCCTTGGCGCTGCGGGTCATGTCCGAGGGGCGGATGCACTCGTGGGCCTCCTGGGCGCCCTTGGTCTTCTTGTCGTGGTTCTTGTAGCGGCCGGCCCAGTAGTTGTCGCCGAAGTTCTTCTTCACCAGTCCGGCC
Source organism: Actinomycetes bacterium (assembly GCA_029263035.1). Classification (GTDB taxonomy): domain Bacteria; phylum Actinomycetota; class CADDZG01; order JAHWKV01; family JAHWKV01; genus JAJCYE01. Next base: position 15,478 of record JAJCYF010000011.1, on the reverse strand, counting down.
GCGGCGGCGATGGCCTCCGAGCCCATGGTCGTGGAGTCCGTTCGCATGTAGGTGATGTATCCCCGCTCGTAGAGGCGCTGCGCCAGACCCATCGCCCGGCGGCTGCCATAGCCCAGCTTGCGGGAAGCGTCCATCTGAAAGCTCGAGGTAATAAAAGGAGGGAACGGGACCTTGCGGGTTTCCTTGGTGCGGACATCGGCGACCTTCCAGGCGGCGCCGTCCAGCGCTGCGGCGATTGCCTCCGCCCGGGCCTGCTCGCCGATGCGGTTGGCCAGGTCCTCGGCGGAGTCCTTGCCGATCTTGGTGGGAATCTTCGTCTTGCCTATCTGCACCAGCGTGGCGGTGAAGCCCTCTCCGGCCAGCGTGTCGAGCAGCGCCTGCAGCGTCCAGTACTCGGTGGCGACGAACTTGGCGATCTCCCGCTCACGTTCGACCACCAAACGCAGGGCCGGGCTCTGCACCCGTCCGGCCGACAGTCCGTAGCGGATCTTCTGCCACACCAGCTGGGAAACCGGGTAGCCGACCAGGCGGTCGATGCCGCGGCGGGCCTGCTGGGCGTCGACCAGGCGCTGATCGATGGCCCTCGGCGACTTGATCGCTTCGGTAACCGCCTTCTTGGTGATCTCGGTGAAGGTGACCCGGCGCTGCTTGTCGATGGGGATCTTGCAGCTTTCGGTGATGTGCCAGGCGATGGCCTCACCCTCGCGGTCGTAGTCGGTGGCGAGGTAGACGTTGTCGGCCTTCTTCGCCGCGGTGGCAATGGCGGCGATGACCTTCTTTTTGTCCTCGTTGACCACGTACTCGAGCTTGAAGTCGTGCTCCACATCGACCCCGAGGGTCTTTATGGGCAGATCCCGGACGTGACCTACCGACGCAAGGACCTTGAAGTCCTTACCGAGGTACTTGGCTATAGTCTTCGCTTTGGCCGGTGACTCCACGACCATGAGGTTTTGAGACATATTGGTTGGTGGGGCAGAGTGATGCGGATTTTGTGATCTGTCAACCGCCCGCCCTTTCACTCCTACTGTAGATCCAAGGAGGAACGTGAGTATCATCGCTCTTGCTGCAGACACCGGATTTCTCGACCGGCTGGCCGATTTCGCCGTCGACATGATGGAGCGATTGGGATCGGTGGGGGCCGGTTTGGCCATCCTGCTGGAGAACCTTTTCCCCCCTTTGCCGAGCGAGGTGATTCTCCCCCTGGCGGGGTTTGCCGCCAGCCGGGGGGACCTCAACCTGCTGGCTGCAATCTTCTGGACCACCACCGGATCGGTGCTGGGGGCGTTGATCCTCTACTTCGCCGGCGCCCTGTTGGGTCACCGCCGGGTGGAGGCCATCGCCGTCCGCCTGCCGCTGATCAAGGGTTCGGACGTGGAGTGGACGGTCGCCTGGTTCGCCCGGCACGGGACCAAGGCCGTCTTCTTCGGGCGCATGATCCCGATCTTCCGCAGCCTCATCTCCGTACCGGCGGGCGTGGAGAGGATGCCCCTCGGTACGTTCATCGGCCTCACCGCCGCCGGCAGCCTTATCTGGAACAGCATGTTCATAATCGCCGGCTACCTTCTCGGTGAGAACTGGACCGTGGTCGGAGGGCTCATGGACACCGGCTCCACGGCGGTCCTGGTGATAGTGGTACTGCTCCTCGGCCTCTTCGTGGTCAACCGGGCCGTCAAAGGGCTCCGGGAAAGAAGGGTCTGACCGGGGCGTTTTGTTCGCTTTCGAAAAGCTATGTGCAAAGGATTACAGTAGAGACATGGGATTTTTGAAAGGCCTCAGCGAAACCTCGGAGGAGATCCACGCCCACCACACCCGTGAGTGGTGCAAGGACGTCGAGGGCGTCCAGCACGTGACCGACTGCCTGGAGCGCACCCGGCGTCGGGTGGCCGGGGTGGTCGAAAGCATCAAACTCCGGCCCAGCCAGTTCTCGAACACCCTCGAGGTGACCCTGTACGACGGGACCGACCGCATCATCGGCGTCTGGCTGGGGCGCAAGTCCATCCCCGGGATCGACCTGGGAACCCACCTGGTCATCGAGGGCACCGTCGGACAGTTCGAGCCCGGGCCGCTGCGCATCATCAACCCCGCCTACGAGCTGCTGCCCGTCTCTTAAAACCAACCGCGTACTTCCCCGGGAGTATCTGCACGGTAGCCATACGAAGGATTCCAGGCCGCCCGGCATGGGGGATCATAGGCAGCATGGGCTCGACGACTGCGCCGGAGCTAGCACTACCCGTGCGGGGGCAGCCTCCCAGGGCGGCCGACTTTCTGGTTGCGATCCTTGCGGGCATCGCCTCAACCCTGCTCATCCACCTCGATCCCGAGTCGGCCCGTTCACCCGACGTCTTCGCCTACGGCCTGGGGGTAACCGCGGCGGGCACCCTGGTGTTCCGCCGGAGCCGGCCGGTGGCGACCCTGATCGTCGTCCTGGCGGCCCACCTGCTCTACCACTCGGCCGGATACCCCGGCGCCGGACCCTTTCCATCTCTCATGGTGGCTCTCTTCGGGTTGGCCGCGGCGGGGATGCGTTGGGCCGCCATCACCGCGGCTATCGGTGTGGCCGCCGCCGCACTTTTGATGCAGGTCATCGGTGAGGACACGCCGGTGCTCAGCCCGACGATCATCATGCCGGCGGTGCTCGCGGCCGCCTCAGTGTTCGCCGGGGAGGCGGCGCACAACCGCTCCAGGTACCTGGCCGAGGTGCGTGAGCGGCTGAACCGGGTGGAGCAGGACCGGGAGATCGAAACCGAGCGGCGTCTCACCGAAGAAAGGCTGCGGATCGCGCGGGAGCTTCACGACATCATGGCTCACACCATCACGGTGATCACAGTGCAGGCGGGCGAGGCACAGGATGCGCTCGACACCTCGCCGGATCAAACCCGCGAGGCGCTCAAGAACATCCGCAACGCCAGCAGGGAGGCGATGGCCGAGTTGCGGGCAACTGTGGGGGTGCTGCGTGACCCTGGCGAGCCCGGCGAACCCCGCAAGCCCGCCCCCGGGATGAGAGACCTTGCGGACCTGGTGGCGACGGCGAACGGCGGCAGCCTGGACGCCATCCTCGACATCCGGGGCAACGCCCGCCCCCTGCCGGCGGCGTCCGAGCTCACTGCCTACCGGATCGTCCAGGAGTCGCTCACCAACGTTATCCGCCACGCCCGGGCATCGAAGGCGTCGGTGCTGGTGAGCTACGAGCCGTCGGTTGTGACCATCGAGGTGGGCGACAACGGCATCGCGGGGGCCGGCTCGGCGGCAGACGGCCACGGCATCCGGGGGATGCGGGAGCGGGCGGAGGCGGTCGGCGGCAGGCTCGAGGCGGGCCCGCAGGCCGGCGGCGGATTTAGAGTGTGGGCAGTGCTACCGGCGGACCTTCAGCCGTGACCATCAGGGTGCTTTTGGCGGACGACCAAAAGCTGGTGCGCGCCGGCTTTGGAAGCCTGCTGGAGCGCACCGAGGACATGGAGGTCGTAGCAGAGGCGGCCGACGGCGCCGAGGCGGTGGAGCTGGCCGCCGCCCACCGGCCGGACGTGATCCTCATGGACATCCGCATGCCGGTGATGGACGGTCTCGAGGCGCTCAAGGTGATCCTTGGGGACGAGACGCCGTCCGGCGTGAAGGTCATCATGCTGACCACCTTTGAGCTGGACGAGTACCTGTTCGAGGCCCTGCGCCTGGGTGCGAGCGGCTTTTTGTTGAAGGACATCGAGCCGGCGGACCTGCGCCGGGCTATCCGGGTGGTTCACGAGGGCAACGCCCTCCTTTCGCCGAGTGTGACCCGGCGGGTGATCGCCCAGTTCGCCGACAACCCCCGGACCCCGGTGGTGGGCCTGGACCGGATGAAGTTCCTGACCGAACGGGAGAGGGAGGTGGTGGGGCTGGTGGGGGCGGGCCTCAACAACGACGAGATCGCAGAGCGGCTCTTTTTGAGTCCTGCCACCGCCAAGACCCACGTCAGCCGGTCGATGATCAAGCTCGGCGTCAGGGACCGGGCGCAGCTGGTGGTCTTCGCCTACGAAACCGGTCTGGTCACCCGGGGCCGCGGTATACCCCCGGCGAGGTAACCGCCGGACTCAGGCCTGCTCCCAACTGCGTACCGCAGGTGTCCCCTACCGGGGGACGACCCGGCCGGCCCCCTTTTCTAGCCTGATCCCATCCAATCCGAAAGGGGATTCTTCATGGGAATGCGAAAGTCGATTGCGGCAGCGGCTCTGGCGCTGGGAGCCGCCCTCCTGGGGGCATGCGGGGGCGAGGTGGCGGCATCGGGAAATGTCACCCGGGGCGCCGCATCGGAGGACGCGGTGAAGCTGGTCGCCCGGGACAACGAGTTCGATCCGGTGAAGATCACCGGTAGGGCCGGGGAGGAGGTCACCGTCGAGGTCACCAACGAGGGCGATGCCCCCCACAACTTCGTGGTCGAGGAGATTGACGTGTCGTCGGGGACTCTAGAGTCCGATGAGATCGCCACGGTGAAGTTTGTGATGCCGGACTCGTCAACCGAGTTCGTCTGCACCTTTCACGGCGGCATGACCGGAGAGCTGGTGCCGGAGGAAGCCTGAGAGCCGCTCTCCTCAAGCCACTCGACCGCTGAGTGCCAGGCTGGGGTCACCGGGTAGATGGGGGCCCGGTGCCCTCCGGCCACCGGCTCCACCAGCGTCACCCTGCCCCCTCGTTCCAGGGCGGCGGCAGCGTAGGCCCGGGACTGCTCCACCGACACGGTCTGATCGTCGACCGGGTGGACCAGCAACACCGGGATCTGCAGCGGGAGCCGTTCCATCGGGTCGGCCTGCTCCCAACGCTCGGGGACATCCTCGGGGGAGCCACCGACCAGCAGATGCGCCACCCTTCCGGCGTGCCGCAGATTGCAGATGGCGCCCATCGCCACGACGCGGCCGGCCCGGACCCGGGGGGCCGCTCCCGGAGCCCCCTCGGGCAGCGCTGGGCGGGCGCCGGCCCACAATGCCAGCTGCCCGCCGGCCGAGTGGCCCAACACGGTGACCCGGTTGAGGTCGAGCCGCGGATCGTCCAAAGCGGCCAGGTGGTCGATGCCGGAGGCAACGTCCTCGAAGGTTGCCGGCCAGCCGCCGCCCTCGCCCAGCCGCCGGTACTCCAGGTTCCAGGCGGCCCAGCCGCGGGAGGCCAGGTTGCGGCAAACCGGGCGCATGATGAGCTTGCCGTAGCGGGCCTGCCAGTAACCGCCGTGCAGCACGACCACCACCGGGTGGGGACCGTCGCCGGGAGGCAGATGCAGCTCCGCCACCTGGCTCGGATGGCTGCCGTAACGGTGCTCGAGCGGCCGGCGAAGGGTCGAGAGGGCGATTCGCAGCGGAAGGGACATAACCAAGCTTAAGTCGTTCCCGTTTATGGTTGAAGCAGTCATCCACCGGTAAGGGAGCATCCATGGCTGGTGAGCTTTTCGGCATTACGGGAGTGACCGGTGCAATCGGGGGGCGGGTTGCGCGCAGCCTGGTGGGCGCCGGTCTGCGGGTCAGGTGTGTGGTGAGGGATCGCACCACCGCCCCGGATCTGGATGCCGAGATAGCGGAGGCCTCCGACTACGGCGACGCCGAAGCCTTCCAAAAGGCGATGGAAGGGGTGAGCGCACTATTCCTGGTCTCCGGGCGGGAGCACCCCGAACGCCTCCGCCAGCACCTGACCGCGGTGGATGCCGCCGTGGCCGCCGGGGTAGGCCGCATCGTCTACCTCTCCTTCCTGGGGGCTGCGCCCGACGCCACGTTTACGCTGGCCCGCCAGCATTACGCCACCGAGGGACACATCCGGGCAGCCGGGGTGCCGTTCACCTTTTTGCGGTCAAGCCTCTACCTGGACTACATGCCCTTTTTGGCGAGCGCCGAAGGGATCATTGCCGGCCCCGCCGGGTCCGGCCGGTTCGCTCCGGTGGCCAGGGACGACATCGCCGACACCGTCTTCACGGTACTCACCACCCAGGGCCATGACGGCAGGACCTACGACAACACCGGGGGCGCCACGATGTCGATGGAGGAGGTGGCCCGGGAGCTCGGCAAGGTGGCCGGACGGCAGGTCCGCTACGTCGACCAGACCATCGAGCAGGCCTGGGAGTCACGCCGGCCCTCCGGAGCGCCCGACTGGGAGATAGAGGGGTGGATCAGCTCCTACGTGGCCATCGCCAACGGAGAGCTGGATGTGGTTGCCGCGACGGTGCCCCGCCTAACCGGGCACTCCGCCATGACCCTGCCCGAGTTCCTGGACCGCTATCCGGAGAGCTACTCCCACCTTCTCCGCGGCTAGGCGGATGCGGTCTCCGGCGGAGGGGCGGGCGCCGACAGCATCAGCTCCAGCTCGGCGTGGGTGTCGAGCGTGGTCAGAGCCAGAATCTCATCGCCCACCATGAGCGGCGTTTCGTACCGGGGGATGACCACGTGGCCCCCGCGGATTACCGCCGTGATCACCGAGTCACGGGGTAGGTTCAGCTCCCCCACCACCTTGCCGACCGCGGGGGAGGTTTCGGCCAGGGTTACCTCCACCAAAAGGACCTTGCCCTGCTCGAGCCGCAGGAGGGTAACCAGGTCCCCGACGACCACCGCCTCCTCCACCAAAGAGGTCAGCAGATGGGGCGGCGAGACCGACTCGTCCACCCCCCAGGACTCGTTGAACAGCCACTCGTTGTTCGGATGGTTCACCCGGGCAACCACCCGCCGGATGCCGAACTCCTGCTTGGCCAGAAGCGACGAGACCAGGTTGACCTTGTCGTCGCCGGTCGCGGCAACCATGACGTCGCAGGTCGACAGCCCGGCCCCCTGAAGGGTCAGGGGCTCGGTGGCGTCGGCAACCACCCAGGTGGCGGAGATCCGGTGCTGGTGCTTTTGGATGAGTTCGGCGTTCGAGTCGATGAGAATCACGGTGTGGCCCAGACGCAAAAGATCCTTGGCCATGAAGCGGCCTACGTTTCCTGCGCCTGCGATGGCAATCTTCATACTGCTCCCCCTGGGTTGCCGGTGAGATCGAACCCGAGCCGCTCCTCCATCTCCGGCAGCGCGGACCGGGCCACGGCAAGGTGGATGATGTCGCCCTCCTGGATGATGGTCTTGAGGTCGGGGATCTGGGTGGCGCCGAACCTGGACATGGCAACGACCCGTGCCTTCGCCGGGTCTCTCAGGTCCTCCACCGGGCGCCCGATGAAGGCGGAGGGCGCCGGGAACCCGATCACCACCACCTCGCCGGAGCCGATGGTCCACTCCACCGACTTGGCCGAAGGCAGAACCCGGGCGAGGATCTGGTCGGTGGCCCAGGCGACCGTGGCGACGGTGGAGATGCCCAGTCGCTCATACATCTGTGCCCGCCGCGGGTCGTAGATAAGTGCTGCGACCTTTGGGACGTTGTAGTGCTCTTTGGCGATGCGGGCGGAGACGATGTTGCTGTTGTCTCCGCGGGTGACCGAGGCGAAGATCTCGGCGTTTTCAATGCCGGCCTGCTCCATAATCTCCTGATCGAAGCCCACCCCTACCAACTTTTTCCCGGAGAAGCCCGGAAGCACTCTCTGCTCGAAGGCGTCGGGGTCCTTGTCGATGATCGCAACGGTGTATCCACGGCTCTCCAGAGCCTGGGCAAGCTCGGCTCCAACCCGTCCACATCCAACGATTACTGCATGCATATCTCAGTCCTTAACTGACGAACGTCGCACCGACTCTAACCTGCAGTCGTAAGATTCCCGGAAGTGAATAGATTCTTCAAGCGGCTGCTGGTCGGTCCGCCCCTCTCAACCCACGACGAACTCTCCCATCGTCTTCCAAAGCGAATCGCTTTGACGGTCTTCTCATCCGACGCACTGTCCTCAACCGCGGACGCCACCGATGAGATCTTGCTGGTGCTCGCGGCGGGCGGGTTGGCGGCGCTCACCTTCTCGACCCCGGTCGCCCTGGCGGTGGTCGTGGTGATGGCGGTGGTGATCTTCTCGTACCGCCAGACGGTACAGGCGTACCCCCAGGGCGGCGGCGCCTACCGGGTGGCCCACGACAATCTCGGCGCCCCGCCCGGGCTGATCGCCGCCGCCGCACTCTTGATCGACTACGTGCTCACGGTCTCGGTCAGCGTCGCCGCCGGTGTCGCCGCCGCCGGGGCGGCCCTGGCGGCGGTGGGCGATCACCGGGTGGCGATTGCGCTGGGGGCGGTCGCGGTGATCGCCGGGTTGAATTTAAGGGGGACCAAAGAGTCCGGGGGCCTGTTCGCCATCCCCACCTACGGCTTTTTGCTTTCGATGATCACCGTGATCCTGGTAGGCGTCTACAAGGCGAACAATGGGACGCTGGACCAGCTCCCCGCGTCGAGCCTCGAGGCGACCCAGGCGGTCACGATGTTCATGATTCTGCGGGCCTTTGCCTCCGGGTCCACGGCTCTCACGGGTATCGAGGCGATCTCGGACGGGGTTCCTGCATTCAAGCCTCCCGAGTCCAAGAACGCTTCGCAGACCCTGTTGATCCTCGGATTGCTGCTCGGATTTTTGTTCACCGGCATCACCTTCCTCTCCAAGGCGGTCGGAGTCGATGCCCACCTGATCGAGGAGGGAAGAACCGTCACCTCCCAGATTGCCGGGGCGGTGTTCGGCCAGACCAGCTGGTTCTTCTACGTCGTCCAGGCGTTCACCGCGCTGATCCTGTTCCTGGCCGCCAACACCGCCTACGCCGACTTTCCCCGCCTGGCCTCGATCCTGTCCAAGGACCGGTACCTGCCCCGGGGGCTCGGGCAGCGCGGCGACCGGCTGGCGTTCTCCAACGGCATCCTGATCCTGACCGCCGCCGCCGCCGGGATCCTCATCAACTACGAAGCCGATGTCCACCAAATCGTCCCGCTCTACGTGGTCGGGGTGTTCACCAGCTTTACCCTCTCCCAGGCCGGCATGGTCGTTTACACGATGAGGGCCAAACGCAACGCCGAGTCATCGGGCAAGCCGGTGGACAAACAATGGAAGCGCAAGGCGGTGATCAGCGGAATCGGAGCCACCACGACGTTCATCGTCCTGATCATCGTGTCGATCACCAAATTCTTCACCCCGCTTCACGAGGGCGAGGTCCCGCACTTCAGGGGCGGCGCCTGGCAGATCATCCTGCTGATCCCGGTCCTGGCGGTAATCCTTTCCAAGGTCAACAAGCACTACAAGCACGTGCAGGGGGAGCTGGCGTTCGACGGCGGGCTCCCCGACGTACGAAGCGAGAAGGTCGTCCTGGTTGTTTCCCGCTTCCGCGGTGCCACCAAGGCGCTGGCGATCGCCCGGGCGATCGCCCCTCGGGAGTTGAGGGCGGTGGCGTGGCGGTGTTCCGAGCAGAGGCTCGTCGACCTCAGAAACCGGTGGGAGAACATGGGGGTCGACACCCCAATCGAAGAAGTCGGCGGAAGCACCCACGACATGCTCAACCTGGTTCGGTCCATGGACCCGCAGTCCAATGACCCGGTGACTGTGATCTTCCCGGACCCGCACTACAAGTCCTGGTTCGGCCAGCTGTTCAAGAACCGGGACATGTTGAAGCTGAAGCGGGCGTTCCTCTACGAGAGCGGCACCGTTTTGATCGGCATTCCCTACAGCCCCGAGCGTGATCCCGAGCCCCGGCGGCTGCAGGCTCCCACCCGCCTGGCGCTGGTAGTGGTGGTGTCGTCGATCAACCGGGCCACCATCCGGGCGATCCAGTACGCCCGGTCGCTGAACCCGTCGGAGCTGAAGGCGCTGTCGATCCAGACCGAGCCGGGCGACGCCGCCAAACTCACCGCGGAGTGGGGCCGGCTGGGGATTGACGTCTCCCTGGAGGTGGTCGATGCCCCCTACCGCGACCTCATGGACCCGCTGAAGCGGGAGCTGAGACAGCTCAGAACCTCCCCGGGCGATGCGGTGGGCGTGGTAATCCCCGAGTTCGTGGTCCCCAGGTGGTGGCAAAACGCCCTGCACACCCAGACGGCCTTCTTCATCAAGACCTCGCTGCTGTTCGAGGACGAGGTGATAGTCATCGACGTCCCCCTGCGGGTACACCAGTCCCGCAAGCACGCGGCGGATAAGGCCGAGCGGGTCACCTAGGCGCCCGGCTGCCGAACTGCCGCTTCGGGGAGATTTCGGGGTAGCCGGGAAGTTAAGTGGGTAGAGCCTCACCGTGGATGGACGGCACGAAACCTTCGAGCACGGCAGGCCATGAAGGTCGCGGCCATCGTTCCCGCCCATAACGAGGCGCAGACCGTAGGCGATGTCGCCCGGATCGCCACGCAGTGCGACTACGTGGACGAAGTGATCGTCGTCGACAACCTCTCGACCGACGAAACCGCCGCCGAAGCAGCCGGGGCCGGCGCCCGGGTCCTTACCTCAACCGTCCTGGGCAAGGGCGAGGCGATGGCGGCCGGCGCGGCGGCGGCCGATGCGGAGACCCTGCTTTTCCTGGATGCGGACCTGCTCGGCCTCAAAGTCGACCACCTTGACCGGCTGGTGAAGCCGGTCCTCGACGGGACCGCGGTCATGACCTGCGGACTGTTCGACCGGGGGCCGTTCCTGAACCGCATCTTTCTCCGATTCCTCCCGATTCTGACCGGCGAGCGGGCCCTTAAGCGAGAGTTGTTCGAGTCCCTGGATCCTGAGGACAGGCAGGGCTACAAGATCGAGGCTGCGCTCAACTCGAGGTGCGGCGAGATCGGCGGCCGGAGGGTGACCTTTGTCTGCCCGGGTCTTTGGCACCTGACCAAGGAGAAGAAGTTCTCGAACCCGGTCGAGGGGTTTCTCCGAAAGGTCGCCATGCTGTCGGTGGCCATCTGGGAGTACCTTGCGTACCGGGTTCGCCACCGGCAGAACCGAAAGGCCCGCGATCTGCGGCGGCTCCTGGGAGCAACCCCTAAGCCCTGACCCCGGCCTTGGCGGTGTCGAAGTTCATCGACCCCGCCATCTCGTGAGTACGCCAGGAGCCCGAAAGCGAGGGTGCCGTAAGGGCAACCGCCTCAGACGACTTTTCCCACTCGAGCACCGCCCGGCCCTCGTGCCAGCTCAACGAATAGCTGAGGGTTCCGAATTGGGTTGGAGCGTTATCGACCTTTATGTCGCGGCCTTTCCACTCCTCGGGGAGAACGCTCAGGATTGCAAGCTCCTGTCCGGCAGATTCTCGGACCAGCATGTTGCGCACGAAAGACAGGAAGTCGGCGGCCGCCCAGCCGTGGTGCCCGTCGCCCATACAACCGCCGCCGAGGAGCGGGTGGATGGCCTCGGGCCAGGTGAAGGTGGGCGTTGCTGAATCCAGCAGCCACCGCAGCCTTTGCCACGCCCGGGGGTCGTTGGATTCCAGCTCCACGAAGGCAAGCTGAAGGGTCAGATAGGTCCCCAGCCCGGTGTGCGAGATCTGCTGGAAGAATGCATCGCCGATGCAGAATCGTTCACGGATCAGGTCCGCCGTGCGGCTTATCCGGGGGTCGGATGCATCGAGGAGGTTGAGAGGGTAGCAAGCGGCCAGCGAACCGACCATGGCAGCGTCGAAGCCCCGGGTCGGCCCCGCGGGGATCGCGGCTTCGCCCAGCCGTTCAGCGGCGAGCTTCAGCGACGACGAGATGGAGCCGCCCAGCCGCCGGGCCCCGGCCTCGGCGAACTCGGCGTGCTCGTGCTCCCCTAGCTCGCGCAAAAGGAAGGCGGCGTCGACCAGGCCCTTCCAACCCCAAAAGTCGTCCCAGTAGTAGTAGTCGAACGGCCCCAGGTGCTCCGCCGAGACGCCGGGGGGAAACAGGCCCCGGACCGCGGGGTCGTCGTTCGGCTCGTCACACATCTCCACGATCCACCGGGACCCCTTGATGATGAAGGGCCTCAACAACACGATGATGTCCCGGTCCCCGGTGAGCCGGTAGTACTCCGCGATGGTCCACAGGGCGGCTCCGTTGGAGTCCCACTCCCGCCACTGGCTGTAGAAAAATCCGTCCCGCTGCTGGCGGTGTCCGAAGCTGCGAAGCACCGAAGCCGCCTCCTCGGCGAATCCCCAGCGCGCCATCGCGGCCAGCTGGTACGCGGCATCGCGAAACCAGAACCGGTGGTAGGTATACGGCCCGGGGGTGATGCTGTCCCCGTCGAAGAACAGCTTCATGTAGGCCCGGTTGGCGTCGACCGCACTCTGCAACCGGTCGTCCGGAACAGATACCTGCATCCCCTCCGACAGGCTCCTCTTCCAACCCGCAGCGACCTCGGCCGGGGAATCGGCGGGTATCTGCGTCTTGAGATGTTTCGGCAGGCGACGCCGCCCTTCGTGCCGGCGTTCGTGGGGAAGCGGAACGGCGCACCGCACCTCTTCGCCGGGCGCCAGCGAGTAGACAAAAGCCGCCTGGATCATCCCTGATCGGTCCCGGATCAGGTTCGTGGGGGGTCGCTCGTCGAGCCCGGAAGCCACCCCTTCGGCGGAATCACTCTGACGAAACGTGGAGACAACCGTTCGCTCGGGCGTACCCGGAAGGAACAGCGCGGGACGGCCGTCGAGAAGGACCGTGGAGTCCGACAGGGCCAGAGATTCGATGACCGCCAGCCCTTCGGGATTGTAGGGCCTCACCGCCAGGGCGACGTCCACCGCTTCGCCGGTCCGGTTGCGGACCGCGACGACTGCGGTGTCGCTGGTCTGGGGGCAGTACACGAACTGCTCGACCCGGCCGCTGCCGACCGGCATGACCGTTCTGACCACCGGCATATCGTCGACCAGCCCCTGCGAGACCGAGTCTTCGCGGCTGGGAAAGCGCCAGCCGTCGGGGGTTCCCACCCACCAGTCGAGGGACCATCCGTCGAACCAGGCGGTGAACAATCCCCGGGGGTCGACGATGCCTTCCCACTCCGAGTCGGCCGCCCCCACCATCGTCCAGTTCCGGTTCGTCAGGTTGGTCATGAACGGCAGGTGGCCGCGAGGAATGAAGGCGGGCGAAGCGGGGTCGATCTGCCGCTCAAGCCAGTAGGGCCACACCCAGCCGGGGCGGATCTGCACCGCTCCGCGGGTCCGGACGGCGCGCAGGACCGTACGCATGCCGACCGGAACCATCTCGCCGGGAGGTGTGGCCTCGAGGCTCTCCCCCAGACGCTGAAACGTCGACAGGTGACGCAGGATGTCCTCGCCGACGCGCAACCGGGCGAGGACCCGCCGCACCAGAAACGACCGCCAGCCCTTCATCGATTCGTCCTCAATAGCTCCCTCCGGGTCAATCGGGAAGAGATCGAAACGCTATTGGTTTCTACCCCGTATTCGACCTGGGACACCCTGGACCGGCCCGGCGGGGGGTCAAGGCTGGGCGGTTACGCCTTCGAGGACTATCTCGACCCGGCGGTTCTGCTCCCGGCCCTCCGGGTTGTCCGAGCCGTCGGGGTTCTCGTTCGGTGCGACCGGGTCCTGCTCCCCCAGCCCGACTGCGGAGAGCCTTCCGGGGTCGATCGCCGGGCCTCCCGTGAGGTAGGACTTCACCGAATCCGCCCTTCGCCTTGCGATGTCCAGGTTGGACTCCTCGGAGCCCACCGAGTCCGAGTAGCCGCGAATCGCAACCGGAGCCTCCCCGTAGAACCTCAGCACCTCGGAGATCTGGTCCAGCTGGGCCGGGGCTTCCGGCTTCAGATCCGCGCTCCCGAACTCGAAGAGGATGTTCTCGGAAAGGGTGATGACGGTACCTTCCGGTCGTTCGGCAGTCTGAAGGCCGGAAAGGATTTCGTCGACCCGGGCCTCACTGCCGGCGCCGCCCACGTCGGAGTCGATCAGCCCCGGATCGGCCTCGATCACCTCGTCGGAATCACCACAACCGGCGGCGAAAAGGGCAGCCCAGACGATTGCAGCAACCCTGACCCACTGAGCCCCTCGCCCGGCAACCATGTCCCCATGGTACCCAGCGGGCGCCGGAAAGAGGCGCTTCATCCTGCTGCCATCATCGGTCAAACATCGCCTTGGAATGGGGCAGCACCAAATACGAGCCCGGCACTTCGTTAGAGGTACACGACCCTTTCGAGCATCGTCCCAACCGGCGTACGCAGCGTAGGCGGCATGGGCGGCCGGGCAGAGGCCGGAAATCCTGGCGGTGGGGAGGGGATCTCGAATGCCGTTTTCCCTACCACGGTCGTTGTCTCCTGCAGCATCCGAGTGGTCTGTGAATCGAACATTCTCTCCGTTTTGAGCATGCTCCCGTTGTCGTCGTCGAAAGTGAGGCTGACGGCTACCGCCGGCCTTCCTTGCGAGTCCACCACGGCATCCTTCACCTCAATGCCCGGGATTCGGGCAGATGCCCTGAACAGGCTTGCCCGCAGCTCCGGAGGCAACGTGCCGGCACGCAACAGGTCACCTATAACGATGAACATCTCGGCCTCCACGCTCGGGCCCGCAGTACTCGCTCGCTCCTCAACGGCCTGAAACAGTAGATCATCATCGACCGGCAGGTCGCTATAGTCCTCGTACGTGAGCTCCCCGGGCGCATACTCTTTTGTGGATGGGGCGAGTCCCAGTTCCGGGCTGCCCGCTGCCTCCCAGGCGGCTTCGTCTTCGGGCGTCGGGAAACTGATCTCCGCCGGTCCGGATACTGTGCGGCCCGATGCGTCAGGTTCGATCCAGCGTTCGACCTTTATCGTGCTCAGATACTCGAAGCTGGCGGGACCAGCAAAACTGACCACCGCGCTCTCCGCTGTCTTCCAATGGTGCGCCGCCCCAGCCGATGGTTCATCTTGAATCGCAGCCATCCGAGCCAGGGCTTCGAGATTCGTCGCTTCAAACCCTTCGTCTTTAGCTGGCCTGTCGCTCACCATGGGCCGCGCAACCATTACGATCACCGCCACCAATGCCAGACCTGGCACTGCCCAGGCGGCTCTGAACCCTCGCGAAAGGCTGGCACGATGCGAGTTCCTTACCTCCATCAACGTGCACGAGAGCAAGTGCTGTCCTTCTCGGCTCGCGCTCCAGCCGTCAACCTGGCTCTGGGGATACGGATTGGCGGCTTCGAGGGCTTCCAAAGCGTTTGTGTCGATCAATTTCCACTACCTTTCTCAATGGGTAACGCTGGGGAGCTAGCCAGCTGCAACTCTGCGTGGAGCTTCATGAACTCCTTGCGCGCTCGGTGAAGACGAACCGAAAACCACCGAGCGGAGCGACCCATGACAGCTGCGCCCTCGGAAGGCTTC
Source organism: Actinomycetes bacterium (assembly GCA_029263035.1). GTDB lineage: Bacteria > Actinomycetota > CADDZG01 > JAHWKV01 > JAHWKV01 > JAJCYE01. The sequence goes on along the minus strand of JAJCYF010000011.1, from coordinate 378 downwards.
AAACCCTCCCATGCAACCAGGCAAAGAACTTCTCGATCCATGGGCGTCAGTAAGTCGAGCACGGCTAGCGCGAGGTCACCTCCGGGGCTGGATGCCTCCTCGAAATGAGTGGACCGTGGTTGGCACTTCAGCTTGTGCTCCAGGTTTCTTCGCCGCTCATATCCACGCCTCTGATTTGCAAGCACCTTGCGAGCAATGCCGAGTAGCCAGGCGAGAGCATTCGGTGGAAGCTCAGATTCACGCCTCCACGCGGTGAGCCAAGTCTCGGCGGCAGCGTCCAGTGCGTCGGCGTATGCCGCCCTTCTCAACAGATAGGCAAGCACGCGATCGCAATTCTCGTTGTAGACAGCAGCGAAACACTCCGAGGCGGTTAAGGTC
>JAJCYF010000010.1 GCA_029263035.1 Actinomycetes bacterium | reverse complement strand
TCCGGGGTCAGCTCGTCGGGGTCGTGTTCGCCCGAGAAGAACAGGTCTTCAGGCTTGGCGGGACTCAAGGCTCTGCTTGCGTTCGATCAGCTCCTTGGCGACGAGGAGCCGGGCCAGGTGGCGCCGGTTACCGCTCTTCTTCGCCTGGGCGATCCGCTCCTTGACCAGCTCCTGCTGCTTCTCGGTTTTCATGGGGTGCTTTCAGGGGGATGACCCGCCATTCGCGGGTAATGGCCTCGACGCCCAGGTGGTGGTATGTCCGGACGAACCGGGCGAGTACGTCCGCCGGGACGATGACCATCAGACCGTCTTCGAGGTCGAACTGCAAGTGTCCGAGCCCGTGGCGGTGCCAGACGGAGCCTGCGTGGTCCTCGGGCCAGTCGGCGCACGCCGGGTCGCGCCCCCGATACCCACGGATGGCGAGCAGCCCGGGCGTCTCGTCAGGCATCTGGACGACAATCCAAGCACAACGGGTCGCCGCTGAAGGCGATCCCCTGGTTGCAAGCGTCGCACCATTGGGCGTCGTCGCCGGCGTCGCGGAGTGTCTGGGCGGTGTTCTGGTCCCAGCAGGAGTTGCAGCGAGCGGAGCCGTCGATGTTGTAGAAGCGACGGAGCACAGGGCCGTGCTTGTCGCAGAAGTGCGCCCCACAGGAGGCGCAAACGGGGGCGACGATGTCAGGCTCGGGGATGCTGCTAGTTCCCGTCGGATCGCTAGCCCCCGGCTCAATCGTCACGCGCGGAGCCAGGTACATGGACCTCGAATCAGTATCCGCGAAACTGAAGACCCCATCTCGGCCCACGATGCAGTGGTCCAGGAGCGGCACCCCAATGACCTTCGAGAACCACGCGACCTTCAGAGTCACATCGTAGTCTTCCAGGCTGGGCTCGCAGGTCGTCGGGTGCGTGTGGACCAGGACCCATCCCGGCAGCGGCACGTTCATCGAACGCATGATGTCGACCACCTTGCCCAAGTCTATCGGCACCTCCCCGTGGGATCCCTCGTCGATCACCTGCAGGTCGATCGCACCCTGACAGTAGACGAAGAGCGCCACCTCCCGGTCCTCTCGCCAGAAGATCTCACGAACCCGCTCTAGCGCGTGGTCCCGAGCCGCTCGATTAAGTCTCGCACTTCGTTCCGCGTCCTGCACACCACCGCCACCGCCCCGGTCCGACATATCTCCTCCAGTCGGTACTCTTGGAGCCGCGACACACGGCCCCGCTTCCCAGCCTTCATCTCAACCCCGACGAACCGCCCATCGGGGGGCACCGAACACAACAGATCAGGAGTCCCCGCCTGGATCGGTGGGCACGTTTTGACGACATACCAGCCCGCCGCTCGCATCTCGCCGACGGCCCACCGAACCAGGCTGGACTCCCTCACCGCTAGACGCCGCTCTGTCGCAGCACCGCCCGTTCGCTGAACTCCAGGTCGTGGTTCTTGGGCTCCTCGGCCCGGAGCGCGTCCTTGGCCTGCTCCGCGGCGGTAGACGCGTCTACCGGCCCCACAGCGAACGTCGGGACCATGGCGATCTTCGCTCCGTTGACGTTGAAGCCCACCCGCTCACCACGGAGCAGGCTATCGACCATCGCCCTCGTCACTGGAACCGTGTACTCCTTCATCGAGCATCCCTTTCAGCTCGGCGGTGGCGAAGTCCACCGCGGCGTCGGCCGTCGTGAACCCCAACCGTTCGCCCTTGACGATCCGAACGACGAACGGAGCCTTCGACTTGGACTCCGTCACCTTGATCTCGATCTGCTTGGCCATTCTAGCCACCCTTCACTCACTCTGTCAGTAGAACCGTTCCGCCGTCACCGTCGACGACGCTCATCTCGTACCTTCCTTCGCGGCACGCTGCCACGAAGCCCATCAGCCGCGCCTTGACTACGCCATCGTCTGACCACTCGTCGAGCCCCTTCTCGCGGCCCTGGGTCAGCAGCAGGTCCGCCGCCTGGTCGAGTGTCCGGGGCTTCGAGAACGCGAACCGCATGGGTCGCACCAGGCTCCGGGGCTCGCCCTCGGGGTCGTCGCCCTCGGGCTTCTCGCAGCCGCCCATGGGGCCCCGCTGGAGCGCTTCGTTCTCCCAGTCCATCTCCGTGGCGCGAAGGGCGCCGAGCCGCAGGAGACTGACGAGCCACGCGGTGAATGCGCGGCGTGCAGGGATGGACTCGAGCGCGTCGGCGACGCCCTCGACGAGCGGGAAGTTGTCGCGGAGGAACCGGGTGAGTTCGACGCCCGACATCTCGCGGACCCGGTCCAGCACCGCCTGGGCGCCGTCTTTGGTGAGGAGGTTCATCGGAGCTTGCTCCTTAGTAACTCGGCGATCTCCATGAGGTCAGCGCGCTTGAGTCGCGATTCCGCGCGGTCGATCCTTGCCTTCCTGATCATGAACACAATGTCCACACAGATGTCCTTCTTGGTGGCGTTGCTTTCGCCGCGCGCATGGACAGAGCAGGCTCGCGACCCGAAGCCCGCCTTGCCGATCGGTCTCCAGTACCGCCCCCAAGCAGAGCACGCCCCAGCGCTGCTGATGACCCCACATCGGCCTGGCGGGTGCTCGGGCAGGTTGTTCCGGATTTGAATTCGCAGCCACTTCTCTTCTCTTGTCATTTCTTCCTGCCCTTCCGTTGCGACGCTTCTTCCATCGCCATGACCGCACCCCCTATCGCTACCACCTCGACGAACACCAGCGGGATGCAGATGAGGACCGTGACCAGCCGGGGCCAGAATCCATCTGGCGACAGCAGGCTCCACATGCCGAAGCATGTTCCTGAACAGACAATGATCAAGGTCATCCAGCAGCCCGCTACAAACTTCATGCTTCCACCTTTCGGAACTCGACGACCCAGACCCAGGGGTTCGACTCCCATGGGTGTTTCTTCTTGTTGATCGAGTCCCAGAGGCGCGCGAATGCGAGGCGACGATCGGGGCACTCAGAGCAGCAAAAGCCCCCGCTGAAGTCGTGCGCGGGGCAATTGACGCCCTCGGCGACCATGTCGGTCCAGTGGATACCCCGAAGCCGCTCGACGCGGACGTCCGTCACCTCGAGGACCAGGCGGCACGCCCAGCGCGGCATGTGGATCGAGGGGCGCCAGGGGGACTTGTACGACCCGTCCTTGTTCTCGACTGGGAAGCCGTCCCCGTCGTCGAGGAACTCACACTCGTCGGTCGCGCGATAGAGGACGCGGTCGGTGGTCTTGCTCGTTATCGGATCGGCGGCCTGACACCACGTCTCCCGGACCCAGAGCCGGTCCCCCGGGGCGCCGTAGGGGCACGGAAGGGACCAGCACTCTTCCCGCTCAGACTCTGGGACGTCCCGCGCGAGGACCGCGTAGGTTCCAGCCTCGCACTCATAGCCCCAATTGATGAGGTCCTGAGTGTCTCCCGCAGGCCCGAAGTAACTCGGCAGGCGCTGGTTGCTCTTGATGACCCGCCGCGTCTGGGTCTTCCTCCCCTCGAGGATCGCGCGGACCATGTCCCCGCTGAACAGGATCGGGCGCTCGCGAATCTCCGTCATCATTCCCACGCCCCCTCGTCGTCTTCCGCGCCGTCGTCCTTCCCGAGCCCGACGGCCAGCGGGATGCTCGGCCGTTCTCGCAGCCCATTCAGTTGGCTCTGCTTCATCTTCTTGATCAAATCCGGGGTCAAAAGCCACCGTCCCTTCGTATCCTCCATCACCGCACCAATGAGCATCAGCTCGCTCCACACCGCCGTCCCCGCCTCCTTGTCCCGAAAGATCGCCTCGAACTTCCGCTGCGTGATCCGGCTCGACCGGAGCACCTGCGTCACCCCGCTCTTCCCGAGCGCCTTCATGACGGGCTCAAGTTCACCCATCTCCGACTTCTTCGACCACGCCAGGTAGTCCATGGACCGGTGCTGATACACCGAGTCCAGGTATTCGCCCAGCGCGTCGACGTGCTCTTTCTCCACCACCAGGTGGACATCGTCCTCGGTCGAGAACGTCGTGGCCGCCAGCGCCACCGCCATCCGCGCCACCTTGATCGGCTGCTCCGTCTCGATCACCAGCGGGATCTGGTCCGAGTACGAGTCCGACAGGTGTTCCGCCAGCTCCAGGCACTTCTTTTCGACGCCCGGGCCAAAGACGATGTGCTCGGGCCGACGGGTCCACGCGAACAGGACCTTGTTGTGGCAGATGTCGGACGACCACCGCGCCGTCCCTTCGACCTTCTTGTGGACCCGGTGCAGGTGCTTCTTGTCGATGTCCTGCCGGCTGACGATGATCGCCATGTCGAACCGAGCGATGTCCTCCTTCTTGCCGATGACCTCTGGGACCGATTCGACGCCGTGCGAGTACCCGTCGACGTCCTTGTCGCCGCGCGGGTTCGCGATCCAGATGAGCCGGACCCGGCACGGGATCTTCTGCTGAATGATCTTCACCAGGTCGAAGACGCCGCTGGACCGGAACCCCGAGAACTTGGCCAGGATCTCGAGCGGGATCTCATTGGCTTCGTCGAGGATCACGATGCGTTTGTGGTTGAGGGGGATGCGTCCGCACCGGACGAACCGCCCGCGCCCGCTGGCCCCTTCGTCGATGCCGCCGAGGAGCCCGGCCATGGTGACGCCCTCGCTGTTGATCATGTCGCCCAGGCGGTAATGGCGCTGCATGGCCTTGGCGGTATGGGATTTCCCGGATCGGGTGTCGCCGATGACGAGGATCTCGACGACGCCCTTTTCGACGGGCTGTGAGTTGAAGGTGAAGGACAGCGTGGAGTGGTAGCTCAGGTCGATGGCGAGCATGAGGTCGCGCCGGCGGCGGATGTGGACGACATGGGTCTCGAAGTCGGTGTAGATGTCAGACAGGACGTCGGTCACCCAGGTCATGCTTTTCGCCAGTCCCAGCCAGCGGCCTTACGTGCTTCTAGGATCTGAGTCTTGGAGATTTGTATGCGTTTTTCACACTCACCGAGATGCATCAAGACTTGGTTGCTGACCAACCCGTACGGCATCCGAAGGACGCATCGATAGCATGATGCCAGGTCGCTCGCATCTATCGGCCATGACGGGTTTGCCTCTGCCCTTCCGAACGCCAGCATAACAATGCTATCGCTCGACATCCCCCACCACCGGTCGGAGTAGCGTCCTCCACCTGATTGAAGCCCGCCACCTGCCCGAAGTCGGTCGAGAAGGAACTCGACTGCGCCACTTGTCCTCATCGCCGCTTCCTCTCACGGTCCAGGATCTTCGACGCCTCGTTCGCGTCCTCGGCCATCGCGAACCGGTCGTAGCACCGATCCTTGTGCTCACACTCCACGCAGAACCGCTCTTTCAGCCGCAACCCCATACCCATGATCTCCCGGTCCCGGCCCGCCACCTGTTGCAGCCGACGAAACAGCGTGTCACGCCACCGCGCGATCTGAAAAAGGGGCTGGCTCCGTGCGCCGAGGAGTACACACGAAGCCAGCAAGTAGTCAGGAAGGAGGATCTTCGCCGGGCTTGTCCATGACCGCTGTGCCCGACGCCGCCGCTCTGTCTTTCGCACCATCCCGGATCTTTCGAATCTTGTCGCCCATCTTCCGGCTGAGCACGAACCCCCCGAGGTCACCTTCGACCGGTTCGTGCTTCGCCACCACCATGACGATCGCCTGGTTCTGCGGGTCTGCCAGCGGTTGACCGCTGAAGCGGTACAGCTGGTTCAGCTGCAGGGGTTCGGCGCCATCCCTGAGAATGGCGTATGCGGGCTGTTGTGCCAAGCCGATTGGCGTCTCTTCGTCGATGCCACCGGCCATGACCTCCGGGCCCAGGATGAGCTCGGCGACCTTGACGCCGTCGGACTTCGACTCGTCGATGTCCCAGTGCTCACACCAAGGTCCGCCAGGCTGCGACTTGACGAGCTTCTTCAGGCGGTAGCGGGCCACCTTGATCTGCTCGAGCAGGTCCAGGTCATCGAAGGACCCGGAGTCCGGGTACCGGGCCTTCCCACGCCCCATGAGCGGGCACTGCTCGCAGTGCTCGCCGCCCGACACCTGGTCGCATTCGATGGCGATCGACCGGTAGGCGCGGTACGTCAGCGCCGACGTGCCCAGGAGCACCGACTGGACGGAGATGTCTGAGCCGAACCGGTCCGGTGACGTCAGATCGACGAACCCCGCATCGTCGTAGGTCCGGACCTCCTCAGCGGTGACCTCGACCGCGTAGAACGGCGTGGCGTCGATGCGGGCCCGCAGATCCTCGACGAACGTGTCCCCACGGTCCCGGAGCCCGTCCGTGACGTCCTTGTGGCCCTCAGGCAGGAGTGGCGCCAGGTCGATAACCTTGACGCGCTCAGCGGTGCCCAGGAGCGTCCTGGCGAGTTTCTCGGCGCCCGCCCGGCCCGGGGCGTCGGCGTCGTAGAGGATGACGACGACCTTGCGAGCAAACCGCTTCAGGTCGTCGGGCCGGGGCAGACTGGAGGCGCCAGCCGTGAACGTCACGGCGTTCCAGCCGCGGGACAGGAGCGCCAGGCAGTCGGGTTCCCCTTCGGTGACGTACAGGACGTCCCCGTGGAAGGCTTCGTTCGGGAATGCGCAGTTCCTCGTGAAGCCCTCCTTGTTCCAGAGGAACTTGCGGTCGGAGTTCCCGGGGGCGTACTCGCGGACGCCCAGCTGGCCGCCCCGGGACTTCACGGGGATCGTGAACCGCTTGGGCCGCCGGTTGGGATTCGACCCGATCTTG
>JAJCYF010000009.1 GCA_029263035.1 Actinomycetes bacterium | reverse complement strand
TGGGCGTCCATCGCCATGGCCGGCCAGCTTCCGGGGGCATCGGTGATCGGCTGGGACCTGGACCCGGCGAGCATCGTCTCCGCTCGCCGCAACGCCGAGCAGGCCGGGGTGAAGGTTCGGTTCGAGCCGGCCAATGCCGCGGCGATGGACCGGGAGGGACCGTTTGACCTGATCACCATCCTGGAGGCGTTGCACGACATGTCGAACCCCGTCGAGGTCCTTCGAGCGGCCAGGCAGGTGCTGGCGGACGGGGGAGTTATGCTGGTGGCCGACGAGAAGGTGGCGGACCGCTTCACCGCCCCCGGCGACGAACTGGAGCGCATGATGTACGGCTGGAGCATCACCCACTGCCTGCCGTCGGCAATGTCGGAGCAGCCGTCGGCTGCCATCGGGACGGTGATCCGGGCCCCCGTCGTCCACGAACTGGCCCGGGAGGCCGGATTTGACTCGGCCGAAACGCTGGAGGTGGACGCAGGATTTTTCCAGCTGCACCTATTGCGTTAGCCGGTTGATGCCGCCCGGTACCGCGATGAGGTGATGCCGGCGGCTGGGATCGTCCTCGATGGACGAGATCTCGTAGTCGAAGCCACGGAGCAGCTCCACCGCCTCGGCCCGGATCGAGGCGTCGTGTACCTCGACCACCAGCACCGGGTGGTGTTCGCCCAGGAGCCGGGCGCCTCCGGCCAGGACCTCCAGCTCGGCGCCCTCGACGTCAACCTTGATCAGCTTGGGCGGGCCGAAGCGCTCGGCCAGCAGGTCTAGCGTGGTTCCTTCGACGGCGATGGCTCCGTCGTCGGCGAGGTGCCCGATCCCGCCGCCGGCTCCGGGAGTGAAGCGCCGCTCGACGGCTACGGTTCCGGCTGCCGCTCTGACTGCGGTTACGTTTCCGGAGTCGTTGCGTGCCAGGTTGGCCTCCAGGTTGCGGCCCATGAACGGATCCGCCTCGACCGAGACGACCCTGCCTTCAGGCCCGACCAGGCGTGCCATCAGGAGGGTGAAAAATCCCAGGTGGGCGCCCACGTCGAAAGCGGTGTCGCCCGGAGATAGCCGCCGGGCGAGGGCGTTTTGGACCTCGGACTCGTAGGCGCCGGCGATCATGTCGCGTTGTTTACGGAGGTCGACCTGCAGCAGGGTTCCGGCAAGCATGCCGGCGCGTACCGGCAGGACCTTGTACCGGCCGGCAGGGGCAACCCGGTCCAAAAATGCCCGGCCGAGGTGACCCACCGGACCGCTTCGGAGAATCCGCTGAACCGGGGCGGGCACTACGGCGGCGGCTCTAAGAAGCAGCCGGTAGGCCAGTCCGCTCCTGGGGTCGGGAGCCTTGGCCGGGATTGACGTGGTGAGGTCGGACATTTGCTCTGCTTCCTTTGGTTGTAGGTGCGCATCCCGTACTTACCCGGGAACCGTGCTACTAGTCTCCGTCCCCCGGTAGGCGGTTGGCCCGAAGCCTCATGAGCTGCCCCAGCTCGGCGACGTTTTTCATCAGCTCGACGTTGAGCCAGGCGGCAATCACCGACAGCGGCTGCGGCGTCGGGAACGGCGCGGTGCAGGAGTGGCTCAGGTCGCTGGTTGTCAGGATGGCGACCCACTCGTCGTGGAGCCCGGTCAACCTGGCCCGGCTCGCCCCGGCGGATCCGGACCAGGCAAACTCCCCGGGACCGGGGCTTCGCCCGCCGCGGGTCCCCTCAACCGCCCCGGACCACCACCACTCCATGTGCCACAAAAGCCAGCCTACGGTGGTGTCCGGGATGGGCTCCTGCTCTTCGTCCGGCCACTCGGGGTAGAAGGATCCTTCCCTGGCCACCAGGCCAACCGCGTTGGCGGAGGGCCTCCAGTGGGCGATCTCGTCGGTCAGGCCGGGCAGGTAGTAGCCGCAAGCAAGCGCCCAGGGGATATCGAGTTGCTGCAGCAGTAGCTCACGCATTGAGCTAAAGCATCGCACTGTTCGGGACCACTCGGCTGCGTTACCCTGGATGCCTCATGTGTGCATCGATAAGGAAGCGCCCCTGCCTCTGACGGCGCAGGGACGACTCTTCAAACCTCAGTAGCGACCTGCGCCGACGGCTTTTAGCCGGGCGGCGTTTTGTGCTGTCCGGCTCCCCTTCAAACACAGGAGCCTCGGCATGTCTGCACACATCTATCCCGGTCCTCATGAGCTCGGTCAAAACATCCTGGTCGATCAAAGAACCCTCCGCCGCATCGTTCAGCTGGTCCCGGCGACCTCGTCACCGCTGGTCGAGTGGGCCGCCGGCGACGGCGCGGTAACCCGTCATCTGGCCCGCTTGGGACGTCCGCTGGAGGCGGTGGAGATCGACCCTCGCGCAGTCCGGCGGCTTCGGCGTGCGGTCCCGCACGTTGCCGTCATGCAAGGCGACATCTTGTCCCACCAACCTGCGGCCGGCGCCTACGACCTGGTGTGCAACGTTCCGTTCCACATAACCACCCCGGTGATCCGCCGTCTGCTGTCGATGCCCGACTGGAGCCGGGCGGTTCTGCTCACTCAGTGGGAGGTAGCGCGCAAGCGGGCCGGCGTCGGCGGGACGACGCTGCTCACCGCCCAGTGGTGGCCCTGGTATGAGTTCACACTCGACCGCCGGGTTCCGGCGTCGGCCTTCCGTCCCCGCCCCTCGGTAGATGCCGGCATCCTGGTGATCGACCGGCGACCCGATCCTCTGGTCGTCGACCGGGATGCCTATCAGCGTTGGGTGAAGGCGGTATTCAACGGTTCCGGCAGGGGAGTGGCCGGGATCCTGGCCCGGTCGGGAATACCCCGGCAGGCGGCCCGGCAGTGGGCGATGACTGAAGGTTTGAGTGCAACCAGCCTGCCCCGGGATCTGGATGCCGCCCAGTGGGCGAGCGCATTCGAACTGAGCCGCAGCGGCCGGGCCCTGCCCGTGCCATAGCGGGAGACATTACAGGCGAAGTGGTGGTCTAAGAAGAACGGTGGCGACTCCGGCTAAGGGGTGAAGGCCTCGCGGCCTAGGACGATCTCGATTCCTTAAAGGATCAGCTGGAGGTCGGCTCCCGACACGCGTCGCCCTGGGCGTCACATATAGGGTCCTTGATGGTAGGAAGATGAACGACATCAATTCCATGTTCACGGAATTCGCTGTAGCACTATCGTTCCCGCCCTACTTTGGGCGAAATTGGGAAGCGTTTGACGAATGCCCGAGTATCTCCTCCGGAGAGATCCCGGCGCCGTCACGGAGGCCATGAACCGGGCTCTGGCCGGGATCGACCAAGTCTCCGACCCGTGGCTCTCCAAGGAGCGGCGCCGGGTGGCAACCCATCCACCCCGGGTCCGCCCCGAGCTGGTGGCCCACGCACCCAACCGGTGTTGGTCGTGGGATATCACCTGCCTGAAGGGCCCTAACCGGGGCGAGTACTACCGGCTGTACGTCGTGCTGGACATCTTCTCGAGGTACGTGGTGGCGTGGAGCGTCGCCCGGGTGGAGTCGGCTGAGCTGGCCCGCGAGCTGATCGCCGCTGCGGCGAGCAGACAGGGGATCGAACCCGGCCAGTTGACCATTCACGCCGACCGGGGATCGTCGATGACCTCGGGGACGGTGGCCGAACTCCTGGCCTTTTTGGGGATCCGCAAATCGCACTCCAGGCCCCACACCTCAAACGACAACCCGTATTCCGAGGCGCAGTTCAAGACCCTCAAGTACTGCCCGGCTTTCCCGGGCAGCTTCGGCTCGATCGAGGATGCCCGGGCATTCTGCCGGGCATTCTTCGCTCACTACAACCATGAGCACCGGCACTCCGGGCTTGGCTTGCACACCCCGGCTTCGGTGCATTCCGGTACCGCCGGGCAGATCCGCCAGGCCCGGGCTGAGGTTCTGCAAGCTGCATTCGAGGCGAACCCGCTTCGGTTCGGTAACCGCCGACCTTCTCCACCACCGCTGCCGAAGGTGGCCTGGATCAACCAACCTACAAAGGAGGCGATACAGACCAAATAGTTACAGGTGTCTCAAATTACTTGACAGGTTCCGATCGGAATAGCCCTAACCGCAAAGTGCGCTGACCAATCTGGGTATGAGTTCGTCGAGGGTACTGAATCCGGGAGGCGCCGATCCATAGGCCTCGAAGTTGTAATCACCGCAAGCAAATCTGCTGCGATGGCCTTGAATCCCCTCGTAAGCTACCGACAGTACGGTCACACCTTCAACCTGGCGCTCATCTATTACGGAAAAAACGCCCCCGTCGTTCTCCCTCCTCACTCCCGTCACTACCAACTCCGAGCCATCAGCGGGTGCCACAATTTGCGCGCTATCCATGGACAACTGCGCCGGAGCGCCTTGGATACCAAGTTCAGATAGGGCCGTCACTATCCTTTTTTCGAGCGGGTTCAGATTTCGGTGGGGACTGGCACTGTTCGATCCGCCAGCACTCTGCGTCGCGGGGTTCGCCGGCTCTGTGCCTTGATCAGTCGCTCCACAGCCCCCGGTAAGTATCACGAACAACAGAGCAAAGCAGGCGGACCCAATCCGCTTGGTTGTCAATTCGACCGGGTCGGCCGTCCTCGGCCCTCGAATGCTTCGGCGAACGCTACCTCGCTTGCGAGGTAACGTTGAAATTCTTGATCCTTACTAATCCGGGCTTCGACGCCACGATACTGATGCTGCAAAAGCGACAGCTCCTGACGGTGATCCTCAATGAAGCGCTTCGAGGCTGGGATCTCGGATCGCCGGTACGCTTCGTCCCAGACCCCAATACACGAGTCCAGGGCCGACTGTGCAGACTTGGCGGCAGAGCCCCCCTCCGCAACAATGGCTTCTAGCTCTCCGGGGTTAGAGGCCGTTAGCTTGCTGCCCTGAACACAGTCCTGAAAACTGTTGCGCAGCTCAGAGGAAGTCGAGACGCTCCGCCGCATGGCGTCGTAGCTATCGCTCAGCCGCTGGCGAAGTCGCCACACACTAGGGACAGCGCTTTGCGCTTTTCCCACGCAACCTCCGGAAGCAAACTCCTCTCCCCTGCCCGCTGGGACCATTCCTGTGCGGTCGGCCTGTTCGAGATCTGCAGCGCTTTCGGCGACCAGGGCTTGTGTGTACTGATCGAGTCGCTCCCGCGACAGGCCAGCCTTATATGACCGATTCTGCTCCGACGGATTCGCAGCTACGGTAGGAGGTCCAATCCTTTCCGGTGCAACGCCCAAATGCGATGCCACCGCTACCATCGCGTGGGTTGGATAGGCCACCGCAGGCGAGTATTCGAAGCCGCTCGATTGCATGCACAATTCCACGAGTTGCTCGCGACGGAAAGCTTCCCAGTACGCGACTGTGTCGTCTCGTATGGCTGCGCTGGGGGACCGGCCGAACCCGGGGTAAGGGTCCAGGGGAAACTCGACTGCCTCGCTCGGGCTGCTAATCGCCACCAGGATGCCTGTCACCGCAACGCATCCAGCTGCCAGCGCAATTGAAACCCGCTGTCGAGTTGACGCCATTAAATTGCCCATTACTCGCTCCTTGGCTTTAAGTAGAACCCTTACAGACGGTCGACGGTTGCTTAGGGATACCCGAGATGGGCGTCGATCGCCCATCCGTACCGCCAGCCTTCAGGAATAGAAACGCCATGGACATCGCAGCATTGGAACCAATTAACGGCAGCCTGGTTTGTATGAAAAAAGAGCTCGACGTACGCACGGTGCGGCGCGTTGGCGTAGCATTCGGAGAAGGCGTCGCAAGCCCAGTTGTTGCTGCCACCAGGAACAACTGGATCTAGAGTCGAAATGAGCTGATCCTTCAAGCCAATACTGTTGGCGTTGCCGGACCGATGCATCACCAGCAAGTACTGTGCTGAGTTGCAACGACCACTGGTGGCGTTGCTGTGAGTGACGATGTAGACGTTGGCTCCATAATTGTTGCCCTCCGTGCGGTTCGCCACGAAGCCATCATCTCGCTGGTTCCCGCTCACCACGACGGCGTAGCCTCTGTAGCCGATGTTTCTCGCTCCACCGTTACTGTAGAATGCCGCCTCCCAGTTCCACTCCCGACCGTTGATGTTTTCCTCCCAGCCACACTCGCCACGGTTTTGACTGTCGATGTGTCGTGGGGAGGATAGAAAGACCTTGTACCCGTTCCAGGCCTGGCCGCCAGCCCACGGAGGATGGATTCCGTAGAACGTACTGGTGACAACGGTGTGGTCAGCGCTCGCAGGACCGGCCCAAACAACCCCGGCGAGCAGAGCAGCAACCGAAATCGTGAAGAAAGCTCTGGAGGCACGCCCGAGCCTCTGTGTTCTTGTGCGCTTATGACTTCGATTGTCGCTCTCTGAGCCCGCTTCGATCCTTTGCCGGTGGCGCTGCTCTTTGGCTGACTGTGTCGTGTCGTCGCGTGAGTGACGAGTCGTTTGACTCATTCTTGTCCTCCGAACTCGAGATTGAAGTCCCCTTGGCTATGGAGGACGCACTACAACTAAGCTAAGGCGAAGCCTCAACGATTCGGAAGAAAATGTCAATGCTGTGAAGTTAAAGCCAAGGTGAATGCAGGTGTTCGGACAGGTCGGGTGTCCAATCGGTGGCGGTGCCTTGGGGGTCGAGGTCAAAGGAGCAGGACGTCCATTCCACTGGCGTCCGCTTCCTGGGCGAAACACACTTCGGGCAAACCTGCGCGGCAGGGGTCTGCAGCGTGAGGCGTTGCTGGCCGAACCACGGGTTTACGGCCGCTACGAAGCCGAGCGGGTGAACGAGCGCTGGGTGACCGACGTGCTGGTCGACCCCTGGGTACCGTTCCCCAGGGTTGAGCACTCAATCCGGGCTCGGCTCTTCCTGGTGGTTGACGATATTTCCCGGCTGTTGGTCCACGGCCGGTTCATGCAGGTGGAGAACACCCGGGCCGGTCAGATGGTGCTGCGCCAGGCAATCGTCTCCCGGGGGCTGCCCGAGGTCCTGTACCGCGACAACGGGGCACCCTTCGCCAACGCAAACCTGGCCCGGACCTGTGCCGTGCTCGGGATCTGCCTGGTGCACAGCAGGCCCTATTCGCCAGAGGGCCGGGGGAAACAGGAGAAACTGAACTGAATCACCCTGGGTTCAGTAGAGACTCAAACGGTTGGCGTTGACTCCTGCTGACTGGCCTCCTCCAGCCCATGATAGTAGTTGGCTTCGTACTCCAAGGGTGGGATATCGGGCGCTACACCAGAGGCTGGATTCGCTTGCAGCTGAAGAGATATCTCTAAGTACGCGAGGCCATGACGATGACCCAGGCCCGGACACCGCCGAGGATCTCGCCAAGTGGGCTCAAGACCTTCCAGGCTTGTTACTGGCGGGTTCAGCGCAGCAGCGGAAAGCCCTGCTGCGCAAATTGATCCAAGAACTGCGGGTAATAAGCCGGGACGAGATCGTCCCCACTTACAAGATTCCTGCGCTGGTTCGCGCACCGATGGGTCAAGTGGAGCCGAGGGGATTCGAACCCCTGGCCTCTGCATTGCGAACGCAGCGCTCTACCGACTGAGCTACGGCCCCTCTCGCCCAATTGTAGCCGGGGGTCAGGCGGGGTTGCGCCGCCTGTCGTCCAGGGCGGTTATCAGCCCCTGCTGGATGATGGTGGTGGACAGGTCTCCCCGGGTTCGCTCGATGATCGAGCGGGCGACGTCGGTGGTCCGGCGCAGGCCCCCGGTCATCGCATCGGGGTAGTCCATGGTGGTCAGCAGGTAGTAGATCTCGTCCATCGCACCCATCAAAGCTTCGGCCCGCTCCAGGTCCCCGCGGCGCATGAGGTCCAGGATGTGCCGGCGAAGTTCGCCGATGGCCTCTCCCATGCCGTTCAGGTAAGCGGCGGCCTCAACGCCGACCTCCTCCGGTCCGGGCAGGCCCAGGTCGAAAATCAGCGCACGGGTCAGCCGGGCCTCGGCGTACTCCTTGGAGGCGTCGTGAAAGAACCCGGCGTGGTGGATGTCCGGGTGGCCGGCCATTGCGGAGGCGGCCTGGTCCAGCAGGCGGCGGCCCTGGTCCAGCAGGCGTTCGGCCTCCTCGGCGTCACCCCGGTGAATGGCCCGGATGGAGTTCGCTGACAGCCGGATGACCTTGCGGCACAGCGGGAGACCCTGCTCCCTGGAGTCGTTCTTGGCGTCGAGGTTGGTCCGCAGGGTATTGCTGATCGAGTCCAGGTCCATACCTGCAGTTTATGGACCAACCGGGGGTGCTGCAGGGATTAGTAGCGGCCCGCCTGCGCCCAGCCCAGCTCGCTCAACCCGTCGTCGTCGGCAAGGACCTCATCCTCTATGAGGTAGACCGGGTGGGATCCGTTGTGGAGCACCCGTACCGGCGGGGTGGGTTCGATTCGGAGTACAGCCGGAATGTCGTCCACCTGGAACCGGGGTTCCCGGTGCTGCTGGGCGACCGGGCGGTGGGGCTTCTTGTTCTTTTCGTTGATCAAAAAGGCGGCGAACCCGGCCAGGCCGATGATCAGTGCTGCGCTCACCCAGATCAGGAACCGGAGCCCCGGGACCAGGCTGGCGGGCAGGCAGAACGCCAGAGCTGCCAGCATGCCGCAGAAGATCCGCCGGCGAAGAAAGATGAGGTCGCTGTTGTCGGCTACCGGTTCCTCCAGCGGGTTGCGGGGCGTCAATACCCAGCGGCCGCCGAGGTTGGGGGCTTCATGGTTGGAGCTCAGGGCGCGCATGCTCCGGCTGAACGTCCCAACCGTGAGCGACACCGACGAGTTGTCTTTGGCTTTAAGCAAGACGGGCAGTAGGACGACGGCCCAGAGAACAGCAAGTAGAGCTACGAGTACCCCAGTCATGGCGCAACCTCACTCCGTGCTCGTATACAACATGTGCCAACAGCGGGAAAATAACACTGCATATGTTGTGGTTCTCGGATTTCAATATCCCTTTTTGTGTTTTGAGTGAAGAAAAAACTACATCCGTGTAATTCAGGCACCCGGGGGATAGGGAAAATTCGGGGGGTGGACGAGGGGCGCGGGCCGGTAGGGCGGGCAGAATGTCGTGCTGGGAAGCTGCTCCGGTGCCGCAAATTGTTGCCTCTCGCCAGGGGGAAGTGGCGGGGAACGGGTCCTGCGGGGAAGCGCTGACGAACATTATCAATACGCAATCGCCCTTCGGTAGTGCCGAATGCCAAGAGCGGGAACAAACTTTTGTTCCTCGCGAAAGTTTCTTGGAAGGCCGCCGCCCGGGCGATGACCCACCGGTGGCGGCATCGAGGCGGGGATAGACTCAAAGGACTTCCAACCACGCCGATCGGGGGATGCATGCTGACCATGAAGGCGGGATCCGCCGCCGCCACAGAGGCCAAAGCCGACCTGCTGGTTGTCTCGGTCGCCAGAAAGAACACGCTGCGGGGAGCCGCGATCCAGGTTGACGCTGCGATGGACGGAGCCCTGCTGGAGCACCTGAACCGGACATCCTCCGGCGGGTCCGGCGTTTTCGACGGCTCCGCCGGTCACGTCACAACCCTGCCGACCTTCGGCAAGATCGCCGCGCCTGCGGTGATGGTCGTCGGAGTCGGGGAGGCGGGCGAGGTGAACGCAGAGGCCCTGCGCCGGGCGGCCGGTGTCGCAGGCCGCAACTCGGGCGGGTTCGCCTCGGTGGTGCTGGACATCGGACAGGCAGAGAAGCTGAGCGGTCTCGCCGCTGCAGAGGGATTTAGGCTCGGCGCCTATTCATTCGGCCGGTACCTGACCAAGAAGCCGAAGGTCTCCGAGAGCCTGACCGTGAACGGCGCCACCAAGGCCGAGGTGAAGCTGGCGGAGACCTTCTGCGAGGCAGCCGTCTGGGCCCGCGACCTGGTGAACGAGCCCCCCAGTGACCGCGGTCCGCAGGTGGTGGCGGAACAGTCGAAGGAGCGGGCGACCAAAGCGGGCCTGAAGGTCAAGGTTCTCGACGAGGCGGCCCTGGCGAAACAGGGGATGAACGGGATTCTCACGGTTGGCCGTGGCAGCGACTCCCCGCCCCGCCTTCTTATCCTCACCTACGAACCGCGCGGAGCCAAAGGCTTCGTCGGGCTGGTGGGCAAAGGGATCACCTTTGACTCGGGAGGTCTTTCCCTCAAGACCGGCGAGGGGATGGAGAGCATGAAGATGGACTGCTCGGGCGGAGCCGCGGTGATCGCCGCCATGACCGCCCTTCCCGCGCTCGGCCCCAAGATCAAGGTGGTGGCCGCGGTGGCGCTGGCCGAGAACATGCCGGGAGGCAACGCGGTGAAGCCGGGTGACGTCATCCGCCACTATGGCGGTAAGACTTCCGAGGTGCTCAACACCGATGCCGAGGGCCGGCTGGTCCTGGCGGACGTCCTGGCCTGGATGGCCGAGCAGGAGCCGGACGCGATGGTGAACATCGCCACCCTTACCGGGGCGATGAAGGTGGCGCTCGGCCCGTTGGTCGCCGGCGTGCTCAGCAACCACCGGGAGCTGCGGGCGGAGCTGCTCGAGTCGTCGGACCGGACGGGCGAGCCCCTGTGGGCGATGCCGCTGGTCGAGGACTACCGCAAGATGATGGCCAGCACCGTGGCCGATATCAAGAACATCTCCGGCACCCGCTACGGGGGAGCCATCACCGCCGGGCTGTTCCTGAAGGACTTCGTCGGCGAGACCCCGTGGGCCCACCTGGATATCGCCGGGCCGGCCTGGGTGGAAAAGGCCGAACATTACCTGCCGTCCGGAGCCACCGGCTACGGCACCCGCCTCCTGCTCGACTGGATCACCAGACGGGCCGGTTGACACTCAGTTCGGAGGACGTATGGAGATCGACGGACACCCGACCCAGGACATCATCGACGAGCTGGTCAGAAGGGGAGCGATTGTTGTCCCCGGCGACTCTACCGGGCCCGACCCCAGCTCGGTGACCGAGACCGTGCCGCAGAAGGGCTATTGGTTGTACGTTTCAGAGCAGACCTACGACACCGAGATAGATGAGGGCCCGCCCCTCATCGTCTGACGCACCAGAAAGGAACTTGAATGACGAAGTGGGAGTACGCGTCCGTGCCGGTCATCCCTCATGTGGCCAAGGAGATCCTCGACAACTGGGGGGAGGACGGCTGGGAGCTGGTTACGGTTTTCACCCCGCCGGACGTGGGCGGTGTGGTCGCCTACTTCAAAAGGCCGAAAGA
The DNA here is from genome assembly GCA_029263035.1 of Actinomycetes bacterium. Taxonomy (GTDB): domain Bacteria; phylum Actinomycetota; class CADDZG01; order JAHWKV01; family JAHWKV01; genus JAJCYE01. Next base: position 1,095 of record JAJCYF010000009.1, on the reverse strand, counting down.
GGGCTAGTCGCGGGACCAGCCTCCGCTTTTGCCGCCCACCTTGTTGACCAGCTCGACGGCTTCGATGCGGATGCCCTTGTCGACCGCCTTGCACATGTCGTAGACGGTCAGCGCCGCCACCGCGGCTGCGGTGAGCGCCTCCATCTCCACGCCGGTCCGGTCGGCGGTCTTGACCTCGCTCACTATCCGCACCCCCTCATCCTCGAGCGTGAGATCCACCCGGATGCCGGTCAGCGCCAGCGGGTGGCACAGGGGGATGAGCTCGGAGGTCTTCTTGGCCGCCATGATCCCGGCCACCCGGGCGACGCCCAGGACCGCAGTTTCGTCGCCCTTCTTCAGGCCTCCGCCGCGCACCGTGGCAACGGTCTCGGCGTTCATCGACACGAAGGCGGTGGCGGTCGCCTCCCGCACGGTCGCGCTCTTCTCGGAGACGTCGACCATGGCCGCCTTGCCCTCGGCGTCGACGTGCGAAAGCTTGGGCTCAGACATGGGAGGAAAGGGCCTGGATCTGCGCCAGGTACTCCCGGAACCCCGCCCCGAGCTCGGGGTGCTCGAATGCCAGGGCGGCGGTTGCCTGCAGGTACCCCTGCTTGGTGCCGGCATCCCAGCGCCGGCCCCGGTAGCGCTGTGCCATCAGCCGTCCCTCGCCGGCCAGGACCTCCAGGGCATCGGTCAGCTGGATCTCGCCGCCGGCGCCCGGCTGGACCGTTTCCAGGATGTCCATGACCTTGGGGTCCAGCACGTAGCGGCCTATCAACGCCAGGTCGGACGGGGCGACGGAGGGGTCCGGCTTCTCGACCAGCGCCCGCACCCTCATCGCATCACCGTCGGAGGGTTCGGGGTCGATCGAGCCGTAGGAGCCGATGGTCTCGTGGGGGACCTCGTCGACTGCGATCACGCTGGAGCCGGTCGATTCGTAGGTGGCGATCATGTCGGCCAGAAAGTTGTCCGCCGGGTCCAGGAGCTCGTCGGGCAGCAGGACGACGAACGGGTTGCCGTGGATGTGCTCCCGGGCCACCCATACCGCGTGCCCGAGCCCGAGGGGCTCGTTTTGGGTAACCGAGTAGATGTCGGCCAGCGTGTTCAGCTTGAGCA
>JAJCYF010000008.1 GCA_029263035.1 Actinomycetes bacterium | reverse complement strand
CTCGGCCAGCTCGGTGGCGGCGACCCCGGCCAGAGCCTGCAGGCTCTCGGCCCGCTTGTCCTCCCGGTCGATCCGCTCCGTCCTTGCCCTCTCGAGCTCGGTCCGGGCGGTTGCTATCCGGTCCCGGGCGGCGTCGCGTTGTGAGCTGAGTTCGCCCAGCCGGTCGCCGGCGGCGCCGAGTGCCGCATCAAGCTCCGCTTTGCGGGCCAGCACCGCCTCGACATCGGCCCCGACCGCCTGCCGGCGTTCCTCGAACTCGGCCCGCAGCCGGGCGGCCTCGGTGCCCGACTGCCGGGCCCGGGATGCCGACTCCCGCGCGTGGTCCAGCGAGCTGGAGGCTCGGTCGAGCGCCCGCGCGGCGGCACCGGCGGCCCGGGCTGCCTCCTCGACCTTATGTGCGGCGTCGATCAGCGCTTCCCGCCACCCGGCGATGGCGTCGAGTGCTCCGTCGACCGCCGCCGCACGGCACCCGGCAGCCTGCTCCGCCTGCCGGAGGGCGGCGGTGGCCCGGTCCAGAACCGTGGTGGCTTCCGTGAGCTTGGAGCGGGCTTCGGCAGCCCGCTGCCGCTCCTTCACCAGATCGTCCTGCATCCTCTGCTCGTCGCGCATGAGGTCCCTCAGAGCAGCCGAACCCGGGAATTGCTGCTCCGCCCGATCCAGGGCTTGCGCCAGGCTCACGAGCGCTTCGTGCTCTTGCCGGACCGCCTCGGCTGCCGTCTCGAGCTCAGAGAGCTCAGTATCGATCTCGGTGAGCCGCCGCGTGCGGGCTGCCGCCCGTGCCGTTGCGCCGATGAAGCAGGCTTGAGGCTTGCCCCAGCGGCCCGAGAGCGCGCCCGCGGCCCACCGGCCGTCGAGCCCGACCCAGGTGTTGGAGGCACCCGTGTCGCCGGCGCTCACCGTGGCGAGCGCGGCCTGCACCGCGGCCGGTGTGATGAGGGCGCCATCGGGGACCAGGCAGGAGCTCAGGTTCCGGCCGTCCGGCGGCGGGCCGGCGGCGATCACCGTGTCCAGGGCCTCCGGGTCGACCAGCCTGCCCTGTGGGCTGACCAGGGCGTCCAGCAACCCTGCCGCCTCCAGCGCGGCCTCCAGCCCGGCCCGTTCGCTCGAGTCCAGGGAAGGGTGGAAGTCAACGCAGCGCCACAGGGGCACCAGGCCGTCCGGACGGTTGGCGGGCCGTCCCGGAGTTGGGGCCGGGGCGTCGTCCTGCTCGTTCGCGATGGCCTCCCGCCGTGCCCGCAATGCGTTCCGCTCGCCCTCCAGGCGGCGCAGTCCGGCCAGAAGCTCCGCCTGCTCCCCGTCCACGGTCCGGCGGGCCGGTCCGCAGAGCTGACGGACGAAGTCGCGGCCTGCCGCGTCGGCCCCCCGGGCCTCCAGAACGACCTCCAGGGCGCGGGCGCCGAGCTGGTCCGGGAGGGTGATTCGGACCTTCAGGCCCGGCTCCAGCGCCGCTGCCCAGGCGTCCACGTCGCGGGAGAGAGCGGATTCGGCGTCCTCCCTGTGCCGGGTGGCCCGCTCCAGAGCCCGCTCGGACTCCTGCTCCGCCTGCTCGACCTGCTCGAGATGTTCACCGCACCGGTTGACCTGGGCAACCGCCCGGTCCTCGTCTACCGCCGCGGCTCGGACCTGGAGCACCTTCAGCTTGTGACGTTCCCCGGCCGACTCCAGGGCGCGGCGGGCGTCCCGCGGCTCGGAGATCAGACGGTCCCGATGGGCCCGGACCACATCCTCGAGCCCGGCTGCCGCCCCCGCGGACATCATCCGGTCCAGGAGTGAGTCACGCTCGGCTTCCGAGTGCCCGGCGGACTCGCCCAGCTGGGCACTCTCGGCGGTGTCGCGATCGGCGGCTCGGGCCTCACGAGCGGCGGTCTCGGCCGCCTGGGCGGCTGCCCTCTCGGCTCCCACGGCCTGATCCTCCAGCCGGCTGAGCTCGATCGCCTTGCTGAGATCCAGGCCGTCCAGTTGGCCCTGCAGGGTCGCCTGCCGGGTCTCCAGGTCACGCATGTGCTGCTCGATCTCCGACAGCTCGGCGTTGGCCGCCGCGACCTGTTGCGACTGTTCCCGCTCGGTTCGGGTGACCTCGTCCAGGCGGTTGTTGGCCGTCCGCACGCCGTCCGCCGCCAAGCGCACCTGAACCTGGGCGTAGGTCCGGTAGGCGTCCAGGAATCTCGCAAGCTCCTCGCAGGAGCGCTGCAGCCTCTCGAGCTCCGCGGCGTCGGCGTCCAGCCGGGCGAAGTTGCGGGCGAGAAGCTCCAGCCGGTGGTGTTCGAGCGGCGGGAGGGCGTCGCTCAGAACCCCCGTCAGCTTGGCCACGTTGAGCTTCTCGGAGAGTTTCGGCTGGCGGAGTTGGAGCAGCAGGTGGATGAGGCTGTCGAACCGCTGGGTGCCCAGACCGAACAGAGCCAGGTCAACCGCCCGCCGGTGGTCCCGCGCATTCGACGAGTAAGTGGCCCTTGCGTCGAGAGCCTGCTTGAAGCGGTCGGGCGCCAGCAGCCGGCGATCGGGGGCGCGAAACTCCAGATCCACCCCCACCCTCTGCGGTGTTACCGCGAACCAGGTCTCCACCTTGCGGTCCGAGCCGCGGGTTGCCCGCATTCCGACCACGCAGGTAACGAAGTGCTCCTGGCCTTCGCCGTCCACGCGGCCGAATTCGAGCCAGCAGTACCCGATCTCGCTGCGCCGTTCCGGGTTGAAGTCGATCAGGTTCCAGTACATGGTCTTGGAGCGCCCGCCGAACGGGTCCAGGCGTTCGGGCCGGGTCTCGCCATCCAGTACGAACGGGAGCAGAAGCTCGAGCGCCTTCGACTTGCCCGCGGTGTTGGGGCCCCGGAGGATAAGCCGGCCGCCGGCGAACCAGAACTCCTGGTCGTCGTACTCCCAGACGTTGCGAATACCGGCGCGCAGGGGTTGGAAGCGTGGCGACCGCGGCTCGGGCAGATTCCGGCTGCCGATGGCCTGAACACCGGCGAGGGGGCTCACAATTCCTCCTGGACGGCGGGGGCCGGCGGGTCCAGCGCAGCGGTTGAGGCGAATCGGCCGGCACCGTGGCGGGCAGCTATGCCGTCCTGCTGCCGTTCTACCAGCCGCAGGGCCTCCAGGAGATCGATCGCCTCCGCGGTCAGCAGTGCCGTGCCGGCCGGGGTCTGGGCATCCTGGCGCCAGTAGCCTTCGTACTCGTCGGCCAACTCGGCGACGAAGCCGGCCACCTCGTCCTCCGGCCAGACCGACCCAGCTCCGGCAAGGCGCCGCCGCCGCAGCTCGTCGCAGATCCGCAGGGCGGCCGCGTGGTGGGTGGAGTACTCGGGCCAGGAGATGTCGGAGAGCTCCTGATCCTCGTCGACGGTGACCCAGCCCTCGGCCCGGACCTCCAGGGTCAGGCCGACCTTCTCCCGCAGAAGCCTCTCCAGCCGCGGCCGTTGCGAGTTGAGGTAGTCGATCTCGTCCTGCTCCAGGTCCTCGAGGTAGACGACGGGTTCCTCCACGAGCGCCTGCGTGACCCGGTGCCGCCGCCGGCGCAACCGGCCCTCCTCAGTCTCGGGATAGCGATCTGCGGGCATCTCATCCGGGGAGGAGTACAGCGAGGGCGGCAGGGAGGTGGTGGGGATCAGCGCCAGGCGATCGCGGTCCACCCGGTACAGGGCATCGGCCCCCTCCTCCGCCCGGGCGAAGCGCTCCTCCTCGCCCTCGGCGAGCTCCAGGACCCCCATGCCCTGGACCGCACGCACCGCCTGGATGAAGGCGCGCCGGTCAGTAGCCGTCTCGGTGGAGAAGGCGAACCCCTCAATGGCGCCGGCGCGCGCGGCCACTTCCTGGAACAGCCGGTTCGCGGTGGTGCGCTCGCCGGCGGTCTCCGCAGCCGCGAGCACCAGGCAGACCAGGGCGTAGCGCCGTGCAGTGAAGCGCTTGGTGCCGCGGGTCAGCCCGCGCGGCTGGTGACCTGGCCCCGGCACCTTGGCCAGCCTGGCCAGCCCCGGTTGGGAGGCTTCCAGCCGGTAGCCGAGCTCTTCGCCGAAAAAGCGCTCGAGCTCCTGGCGGTGCCCGCGGACCCCGGCCAGCGACTCCGTCTCGCTGCCCATCAAGGGCGACGCTATCAACGCGCGGACCGCTTGGCGGAAATCTTCGCTCACGCCAGCGCCTGGGCGTCGGCAGGCTGCGCCAGGAAGATCGACAGGATCTGGTCCGGGCAGTCCAGCTTGCCCGACGGGGTCCGGATGGTGGCGCGGTGATCTCCGGGGACCGGTCGCAGGCGGACGCTGACCAGGGGGGTGGCCGCGGCCCGGCTCCCGTCCGGCTGCGGGCGAACCGACAGGGCTGCGTCCACCAGGGCGAGGAACTGGGCGAACTCGTGGTGGTCCAGCTCCCGCAGGTCGCTGAGCCGGGCCGGCGTGCAGCCGGCAAGCCTGCCCGCGGCGGCTGCGGCCTGGGCGTGGAGAGCCCGCATGGCGGCCACCCGGGCCAGCTTGACCGCCCGGTAGTCGGCCCCGGTGCCCGGCCGCCCGGCCTGGGCGCGGCGCCCGGTGGCCCGCAGACGCGGGGCGATGTCCGCGGGCTCGGCCTCCCAGAAGCTGCGCCGGCGCTCCACCTCCTCGTCCCCTGCGGTCTGGAAGAAGTGGCGGGCGCCCCACAGTCCGAAGGCACGATCCCACAGCGCGTGGGCACCGGCGTCGTCCAAGGTGGCGAACCAGCGGGCCAGTTGAAGGAAGTCCGCCTCCCGTGACGCCCGGCGCAGATGCCGCTCGTTCAGGCGCCCGACCGCCATCAGGATCCGGTTCAGCGCTTCCAGCATGGCGAATCGCAGGGACTCGGCGACCGGGACCTGGTCGTCGGCCGCCAGGAACCAGCCGGTCACGCCGGACCACTTCTGATGCAGGTCGTCGAGCGGGCTCTGGTCCGGTCCCGCCAGAGTGGGGGCGGTGTCGGACTCGGCGGCCGCCGCCTGCAACGTTCCCGCAGTGCCCTCCAGAACCTTCACCAGGCTCTGGATCCGGGGCAGCATCTCGGCAAAGCGGGCGACGAAGTCGTTCAAGTACGCCAGCACGGCCTGCTTGTATGCCAGAAAGCGGTCGTCGTCGGCCGCCAGGTCGCTGACCTGCACCGAGAGGTCGCTCATATAGCGGGCGGAGTTGTCCGCGAACTCTCCGAAGACCGCGAACAGGTCGGTGAAGAGGCTGAGGAGCCGGGCGCCGTCCCGAGGCCGTTCCTCGCCCGCCACCCGGAGCGCTTCCAGCCGTTCAACGATCGCGGGGAGCAGGACGCCGGAGAGCCGTCCGGACGCCCCAAGCCCGCTGCTGCGCACCTTCCGGACCCCCTCGTGGGCGGTCCAACCGGCTTGGGTGAGTTGATACAGATAGCGCTTGCTGTAGAACTCGGCCAGAGTCTCGGGGGCCGACGAGTCGTAGAAGTGCGTGACGTTGCCCCAGGCGGCCAGCTGCTCCAGGGCGGCGCCCACCTCTTCTGCCGAGGGGTCGAGTCCGGCCACCCTAAGGTCCCGCACCAGCTCGGAAGGCCGCAGCTGGAGCCGGAATCGCTCCCGGGCCAGCGTCAGGGCTTCGACCACCGCCACGTAGAGGTCGGACTTGTCGGCGACCGCATAGCTGAAGACCCTCAGCTCAGCCGTTTGATGATGTGGTGTCTGTGCTTCGCTCATTGTCTGCCTACCAGATCCTCGATCCTATGGAGTTGCGTCGAGAGTAACTCCCGGCACCGACAAAACTGCAGGTTTCCTGCCCTTTTGTCGAGAGTGGACGGCAGATCGAAAGCCGATGCCTTCCGACCCGGGCGGACAGTTCTGCGTCGGCGTGGCCGCCGGGGGTCGCATGCCTCGGTGCCTTGGACCCGACCGGCAACCGCGGCAAACTCGGGTCCCGTCGAGTAGCGGGCGATCCAGAACGCCCAGGGAGCTGCGGGGTAGTTGCGCTTCCTAGCCTTCCGGGGCGGCTAATGATTGGCACTGAAGAATCGTTGCTAAGACGTTTTCATCGCAACGCTTATGACGTAACATTAATGCGTCAAAGGGGTCTAGATGAAAATACGAACTATTCCATCGAGCCTCGCTCCCATTGTCGAGGAGCTTGAGCTACGGCAACCTTCTATAGTCACGCGCTCACTGCTGAACGAGATCATCGCCCTCGCCCAGCCACGCCTAACCGTGGACCCAGTGACGGAAAGACTCGTCCGTCTCGGATGGCTACTACCTCTTCGGAGCCGTAACGCCTGGGAATTCGCCCCCGGGTCCCGGGCAGGTGCCTTTGGAGCTGGAGACCCTTGGATCGAGCTGAGAGCGCTCCTTGAGCACCATCCGGAATCTCCGGTCGCGGTGGCGTTTGAATCAGCGGTCTGGGAGCTGGGCCATTCCTCCCACCAACCTCAGTCCGCCGTGATCGCCCATCGGCCGGGTTGGCGACCTCCCAAAGCCCTTGATGCGCGTGCGGTCGGCTTTGACTGGCGGGTCGCCCCAAGATCAGTACGCGGCCTGCCGGTCTTGACCGAGGCCTCAACGCTCGTGGCGGCAGCAGTTCGGCCGAGCGCTCAGGGTAACTGGGCGAACGGCGACGACTGGCTCCCAGGAACCTTTCGGGCGGCTAGGGTTGATGACGTTATTACGGAGGCTCGAGGACGAAGCGTCACAGCCTTAGCCCGCCTCGGCTACCTGGCAGAGTGGGCAGATCGCAACGACATCGCTGCAGAAATCGAGAAGATGCTCCCCAGCCGGTTGCCGGTCACCTTCCTGGGGCCCCGTGATTCCAGAAAGCGGTGGAACCAGCGCTGGCGCGTTTACGACGCCAATCTTCCCGCCCGATGATTACTCAGGGATACCTATCCCGCCACTTCCAGGGCCGCCGTGGCATGGCTGATGCCGCTCTGCTCGATGTTGCTCAAGATTACGCACTCAAGTACATCCACGATCAAGGCCTCTTTGACCTCGGCGTCGTTTTGAAGGGGGGCACCGCACTTCGTAAACTGCGGGCGGGCAACGCAGGACGATTTTCCACCGATCTCGACTTTATTGTGAGCCGCCAAACAATCCAGCAGTAAATCTGCGTTTCTGCCAAACAATCCAGCAGTCCTCCGCCAAGTAATCCAGCAGAGCTGTCCCATGGATTCCAGCAGCGGTGGGCCGGCGGTGATTCCGCCGTTTCGGTCTCCGAACCATCCACGCTTCTTTGCAACCAAGCAAAGGAGTCCAGTTGGCAAGGAGGTCGTTTCAAGTGATCGATGTCGTAGAGATTTTGGAGCACTGGTACTCGGGCCGGGCAAAGTCGGTGGTGGCCACGAGCCTCGGGGTTAACCGGGAAACCGTGAGCAAGTATGTGCGACCCGCCGAGGACGCGGGCTACGTTCCTGGAGGTGCTCTCATCACCACCGAGATGTGGGTTGAGCTTGCCCGGCAATGGTTTCCCGAACTGATGGTTCCGGAGTTGGCATCACCGGGCTTTGTAGCCTGCAGCGCCCACCACGATGAGATCAAGGATGGGTTGGCCAGCAGCACCCTGGCCACCGTCCACCAGCGCCTGCGTGATTCGGGCAAGCTCACAGTAAGCGAGAACACTCTGCGCCGCTACGTTGCGGTGGCGCTGGCCCAGCAGGTCAGGGCCAACCAGGTGACGGTCCTGAAGGACGATCCCCCGCCCGGCGAGGAGGCGCAGGTGGACTACGGCAGGCTTGGGATGTGGTTCGACCCTAAGGCTCTGCGTCGGCGGACCTTGTGGGCCTTC
>JAJCYF010000007.1 GCA_029263035.1 Actinomycetes bacterium | reverse complement strand
TGCGCTGCGAAGTGGTAGATCTCATCGGGCCCGAAGCTCTCAATGAGCTCGGCGGCGGCATCGCTTCGTATGTCGATCCGCTCCACCGGCACACCGGCGGCGGTGAGGAACTCCAGCCGCTGCTCGCCCGAGGACAGGTTGTCGATCACCCGGACCTCACGCCCCGACGCCACCAGCCGGTCCACCATGTGGCTGCCGATGAAGCCGGCGCCGCCGGTGACCAGAGCGCGATTCATCGGACCAGCCGGCCGCTCATCTCGTCCTCGAGCAGCCGGATGTCGGCGTCCACCATCAGGCGCACCAGCTCCTGGAACCCGGTTTGCGGGGCCCATCCGAGCTTGCTCCTTGCCTTGCTACAGTCTCCCAGCAGGTGGTTGACCTCGGTCGGCCGGTAGTACCGGGGATCGATCTCAACGTATTTCTCCCAGTCCAGCCCTACGTGGCCGAACGCCACCTCGCAGAACTCGCGCGGGGTGTGGGCTTCACCGGTGGCCACCACGTAGTCATCCGGCTCGTCCTGCTGCAGCATCCGCCACATGGCCTCGACGTACTCGGGGGCATAACCCCAGTCGCGCAGGGCGTCCAGGTTGCCCATGAAAAGCTTGTCCTGCATGCCGGCGGCAATGCGCGCCACCGCCCGGGAGATCTTGCGGGTGACGAAGTTTTCGCCGCGCCGGGGCGATTCGTGGTTGAAAAGGATGCCGCTGCAGGCGAAAAGGTTGTGAGCCTCCCGGTAGTTGACCGTGATCCAGTGGCCGTACAGCTTGGCCGCTCCGTACGGGCTCTGGGGGACGAACGGCGTGTTCTCGTCCTGGGGCGCCGGGCTGGCGCCGAACATCTCCGACGAGGATGCCTGGTAGAACCGGGTGGGCCCACCGCCGGTCCGAACCGCCTCCAGCAGGCGCGCGACCCCGAGCCCGGTCACGTCCCCCGTATATTCGGGGATCTCGAAGGAGACACGGACGTGGCTTTGGGCGGCCAGGTTGTAGACCTCGTCGGGCTGGACATCGCGCATCAGGCAAATGAGCGACGAGGAGTCGGAGAGGTCGGCGTAGTGCTTGAAGAAGTGGACGCCGGACTCATGGGGGTCCCGGTACACGCCGTCCAGCCGCCCGCTGTTGAACGAAGAGGACCGGCGGACGACCCCGTGCACCTCGTAACCCTTCGCCAGCAGCAGCTCGGCCAGGTAGGAGCCGTCCTGGCCGGTGACTCCGGTGATGAGTGCCTTTTTCATTGCCTGTCCTCCAGGGCCGACCTGTACCAGTCAAGAGCGTCCTGCAGCGAACGGTCGAGCGACAGTTGTGGGGCCCACCCGGTTGCCTTCGAAATCTTCTTAGGATCTCCCACCAGAAGGTCCGCCTCGTCCGAAACGTGCCGGGCCTGCGGGTGCACCCGGACCTTCTGGGTAAGCCCGGAAATCCCCAGAAGCTTATCCAAAACCTCACCCATGCGTACTGAGTGTCCCGAACAGACGTTGTAGGCCTCGCCCGGCTCTCCGCTTTCCAGCAGCAGCGTGTAGGCCCGAACCACATCCCGTACGTCCAGAAAGTCCCGGCGCGCGTCCAGGTTGCCCACGTGCATCTCCCCGCCGCCCTCAAGTTCCAGCCGGGCGACCTGGGAGGCGAAGGAGCCGACGGCGTATTCGGGGGCCTGGCCGGGGCCCGTGTGATTGAACGAGCGGCTGAACACCACGGGTACGCCGTACTGGCGGTAGTACATCAGTCCCATGTGTTCCTGGGCGATCTTCGTGAGAGAGTACGGCGACGTGGCCAATTGATCATCGGACTCGGCCAAGGGACGCCCGCCGGACGGCGGGGCGTACTGCTGGGCCGAGCCTACTAGCAGGACCCTGGGCTTCAGGTCCTTGACCGCCTCCAACAGGTTGGCGGTGCCCTCGATGTTGGTTCTATAGGTGGCGGCCGGATCGTCCCACGAAGCGCCCACCGAAGCCCGGGCAGCGCAATGAACGATGCCACCCGGTTCGAACGTGGCAAGACAACGCCGCACCGAGGGGCCGTCCGTCAGGTCGAGGGGCTCCCAACTCGCATCCGCAGGAACCTCAAGGGACGTGGGGATCACCTCGTGGCCCGCCCGGTGCAGGTGGTCCACCAGGTACCGGCCGACGAAGCCGCCCGCCCCTGTGACCAGGACCTTTATCTAGCGCACCGCCCCTCGAACAGAGTCAGCGAGGACTGGAGGTGACGGCCTGTTGAGTCCCCGGACCCCCCGGACTCGGTTCCGGCGGGGTGGTCTTCCCGACGACGACGATTCCTATTACCACCAGCGCAATCCCGGCCCACCGCAGGAGAGGAACGTGCTCGTGGAGAACGAACTTGCCGAAGAGGGCAAGAAGCACGTAGGTGATACCCACAAATGGGTAGGCGAAGCTCAACGGAACCCGGGATACCACCACCAGCCACGACAGGGCGGAGAGACCGAAGACGGTCAGGCCGAGCAGCACCTGCCAGGTACGGGCAACCTGGCTCAGCAGTTGAAAGGGGTTGCCCAACCTCTCGGTGTCGATGTACCCAACTCTGGCCATGCCGGTCTTCAGTAGAAGCTGGCCGGCAGTTGCCAGGAAGACGGAGAAGAGCACGAGGGCGACGGTCTTGAAGGACATCAAATGATCCTAACTTAGGAAGAGAGAGAGTTGAGACTACCGGTGAAAAGTGACGCCCTTCTCGAGGGCGACGAGAATCGAGGCTTTGAGCTTACTGGCAGGGGTACCGGCGTCGGTCCACCAGCCCCGGAGGATGTCGTAGGTCATTGACCCTTCCTCAACGTAGAGGTTGTTGAGATCGGTCACCTCCAGCTCGCCCCGGGCGGACGGGGTCAGCGTACCGATCAGGTCGAAGACCCGGTCGTCGTACATATAGCAGCCGGTGACGATCAGCTCACTCTTGGGGTGGGCAGGCTTTTCCTCGATGCCGATGATCTTGCCGTCGCGCACCTCGGCCACACCGAAGCGCAGAGCGTCGTCGAGCGAGACCCGCTTGAGCAGGATCTTTGCTCCCTTTCCCTGACCGGCGAAGCTCTCTTCGTAGGAGCTGAGATCGTCCTGAAAGATGTTGTCACCGAGCACGACCATCACGCTGTCGCCGGCGGCCATCGGAGCCGCCTGCAGCAGAGCTTCGGCAATTCCTCCGGCGCCCTGCTGGGCGGCGTACTGGATGTTGACCCCCAACTCCGACCCGTCGCCGAGCAGGCTCCGGAACTGCTCCAGCGACTCGGTGATGGTGACCAGGACGATATCGGTCACGCCGGCGCCGGCGAGCGATCTAATGGGGTAGTACACCATCGGCTCGTCGAACACGTCGAGCATGTGTTTGTTCACCACCCGGGTGACGGGGTGGAATCGGGTGCCGTATCCACCGGCCAGGACCACGCCTTTCAAGACTGCGACAACTCCTTCACGTATTCGGCGACGGCTCCTTGCCAGGGCCTGAGATTTACTCCCGCCCTCCTTGCCTTGGAGCAGTCCAGCTCACTGTTGGCCGGACGGGGGGCGACGGGGCCTTCTTTGCCTGAATAGTACTGTGCCGTGGTTACCCGGCGCACCCGGGTCGCCAGGCCGGCGGCTGCGATAGCCGATTCCGCTACCTCCGCCCAGGTGCCGGACTCACCTCCGCCGGTGAGGTTGAACAGGCCGGTGCAGCCTGCGGCCACGAGCGCCGCCGTCCCCTCGGCGAGGTCGGGGGCGTAGGTGGGGCGGCCCCGCTGATCGTCCACCACGGTCAGCTCGCTGTGCTTCGCCGCAGCTCCGACGATCGATCGGATGAAGTTGTGCCCATCACCGAACACCCAGGAGGTGCGGATGATCAGATAGCGGTTCCCGGACGCCCGGGCCGCCACCTCACCATGCAGCTTGGTCCGTCCGTAGACCGATACCGGAACGGTGCGGTCCAGCTCGGTGTACGGGCCGGCATCGCCGCGAAAAACGTAGTCCGATGAGAAGTGGACCAGCAGCGCGTCGTGCTCTTTGGCGGACATAGCCAGGTTGACCACGGCGTCGACGTTGATCAGATGCGCCTGTTCCGGCTCCGCCTCCGCCCGGTCGACGGCAGTGTAGGCGGCCGCGTTGTAGACCACCTCGGGCCGCACCTCGTGAAACACCTTCTGCACCAGCCCGGTGTCGGCGATGTCCAGGTCCGCATGGCCCAGCACCACCGCATCCGGTATGAGCCGGGCGAACGCCCGTCCGACCTGCCCCCCACCGCCGGTGACCAGAACCCTAGGCATCGACGAAGACAAACGGGCTCTGAAAACTCGTCCACGACTGAGCCGACCGGTCCTTATCCGACACCGTTGCTTCGTCAGGCTCGCAGGGCCACTCCAATCCGAGAGAGGGGTCGTCCCAACGCAGGCCGTCGTCGTCGGGGGCGGAGTAGTGGCTGGTCACCAGGTAGATCACCCTGGTGTCCGGCTCCAGCGTGCAGAACCCGTGGGCGAAGCCCGTCGGGATGAATATCTGGTTGCCCGCCTCGGCGCTGATTACCTCGCCGGCGTATTTCCCGTAGAACGGCGAGCCGACCCGCAGGTCTACGCCGACATCCCAGATGCTGCCGTGGGTCACCATGACCAGCTTGGCCTGATCGGAGGGGGGCCGCTGGAAGTGCAGGCCGCGGACCGTCCCCTTTTTTCGCGAGAACGACTGGTTCATCTGCACAAACGTCAGATCCAGGCCAATCGATGAAAGCGTCTTTGAGTTGAACGTCTCCGAAAACGACCCCCGCTCATCTCCAAAAACTGCGGGGGTCAGGATCTTCACGTCGGGGATCGAGAGTTCCCGGACTCCGATGCTGCTCAATCCGGCTTGCCCTTCCCGGCGGGGGCCGAGTCGGCGTAGATCGACTCCGCCTCGGCGATGAGGGTCTCCCACCAGGCGCGGTTGTCGCGAAACCAGTTGACGCTTTCTTCGAACTGGGACCAGACATCGCCCGACCGCCAGCCCAGCGCCCGGATCTTGCCCGAGTCCACCGCGTAGCGGCG
>JAJCYF010000006.1 GCA_029263035.1 Actinomycetes bacterium | reverse complement strand
TCGACGCTGCTCAAGATCCTTTCCGAGACCATCCAACCGGTGTCCGGTACCGTGGCGCCGGGCATGAACGTCTCCCTCGGCTACTACGCCCAGGAGCACGAGGGATTGAAGGCCGACGAGCCGGTCATCGACCATCTGCGGGCCGACGGCGTTTTGACCGACCAGCAGATCCGGGCGCTGCTCGGCATGTTCACGCTTTCCGGCGACAAGGCCTTCCAGCTGGCCGGGACCCTCTCCGGTGGAGAGAAGACCAAGCTCGCGCTGGCTCAGCTGGCGGCCAAGCGGCACAACCTGCTACTGCTGGACGAGCCGACCAACAACCTCGACCCGGTCTCTCGCGAGGGCATCACCGCCGCGCTTCAGTCGTGGGAGGGGACGCTGATGATCGTCAGCCACGACGAGGCGTTCGTGCAGCAGCTCCAGCCGACCCACGTGCTGTCCATGCCCGACGGTGAGTACACCCACTGGTCGGACGACCTGCTGGAGCTCGTCGCCCTGGCTTAACAGTGACCTAGCCGATGTCGTAAACCACCTGGACCTCGAGCGTCAGCTCCTGGGACCCCGGCTGAAGCGGCACACTTTCCGCAGTGTCGGTCCTCGGCATTGGGAACGGTTGGGGCCCCTGCTCGGTGCTGGACTCGGTGATCGACCGAACGTCCCCCAACTCCACTTCCGCCGCCTCGGCAAGCTGCTCCGCCTGGGTCCTGGCCTGCCGAACCGCGTCGGTGCGGGCCTCGGCATACAGCGACCCCTCATCGTCGATCTCGAACTGGACCGACTGCACCCTCACGTCGTTGCCGGCCGCGGCGGCTGCCGCATCGATGAGCGCTCCGGCGTCGCGCCCCTCGCCGACCCGGGCGGTTAGCAGATTGGTAACCGTGTAGCCCTCAATGGCCCGCCCCTCGTTGTCGTACCTGGGGAAAATCGAGAACTGGGAGGTCTTGATGTCCTCCTCTGCGATACCGGCATCCATCAACAGGTCGATAAGAGCCTCGGTCCGTTCGTTGTTTGCCGACAGCGCTTCCTGCGCCTGGGCCGACTGGGACTCCACGCCGAGGGTCACCACCACCACATCGGGCACCCCGGTCACCCGGCCGATGCCTTTGGCGGTGATCGACGGTTCCGATTCCGACCTCGCTCCGGGGACGGCTCCCGAACAGCCCGCCAGCATCAAGGCCATTACCAGTCCCAGCGCTCCCACAGTCCCATTACCAGTCCCAGCGCTCCCACAGTCCTTCTAGCCACGGTTCCCGGCATGTTCGATCCTCCGTTCGAAAGTCCTGCTCTGTTTGACGGATGCTAGACGGGTCCGGGTTCCCGGCTCTTCGATTTGTCCCCGCGGCGGCATGAACTCGGAAAGTGGCCGGACCCGGCGGTCCGGGAACGGCAGGTCAGCCGGTTTCCTCCAGCA
Source organism: Actinomycetes bacterium (assembly GCA_029263035.1). Taxonomy (GTDB): domain Bacteria; phylum Actinomycetota; class CADDZG01; order JAHWKV01; family JAHWKV01; genus JAJCYE01. Next base: position 2,291 of record JAJCYF010000006.1, on the reverse strand, counting down.
CGCAGGTGGCAAAGGCCTCGATCCCATCCACCGTCGCTTCCATCCGTACCGAACGGAACAGGTCGAAGACATGCTGCGCCCCCGGTAATTCGGCGTACACCACCGGATGGGCGGAGGCACTTCGCAGCTGAGCGACAAACTCCCGGGCGTCGTCCACCAGCACGATCGTGTCACGATCGCCGTGCACGACGAAGAAGGGAGGTGCCTGCGGCCCGATGTACGCAAGCGGCGACGAGGGATAGCGGCTTTCGCCTCCGGTGCCACCGTAGTACCCGTAGATGGAGATCGCCGCAGTAACCCCGGTGTCGACGGACTCAAAACCGGGCTGGAACGCCGGGTCGTTCGCAGTCAGGGCGGCGGTGGAAGCCAGGTGGCCCCCGGCGGAACTGCCCGCGACAAAAAGTCGGTCGGGGTCGGCACCGTACTCCGGGCCGTGTTCCCGAACCCAGGCAATCACCTTCTTGACGTCCACCAGGGGGTCGGGGAAGGCCGCCGGGCTCAATCGGTAGTTGGCGCTGACACAAACCCACCCCTGGGCGGCCAGACGGTTGATCAGCGGCAGCGACTCCCGGCTCTTGCGGCCGCTCCGAAACGCTCCTCCATGCAGAAACACGAGGATCGGCCGGCCCGTTGGGCGGGACAGGTGGCAGTAGAGGTCCAGTAGATTCCGCCGCCCCGCGTCGCCGTAGCTGAGGTTACGCACCCTCTCGACTTTGTGGTGACGCACCAGGAATGGGATGAGCAGGTTGCGCGGACACAAGCGGTTCCTCCTCAACCGCCCGGCGGCGCCGGGATCGGCCCTCCGCCACGCTTCGCCCAGTTCCCGGTCAAGCGCATCGGTCACGGCGGGCGCCGCCTGCAAACTCCGCCGGACCACCAGAACCAGCCCGAAGCCGACCACCACCGCCATCCCTACCACCAGCCAACCGCCCGGCGAGGCGATATCACCCTGGGCGAACGCCAGCAGGGTTGACGCGGCCAGGTAGAGCATCAGCACGACCGGCACCTCGTTCAGCAGGTAGCCGAACCAAAAGCTAATGTTCGACGGAGCCGAATGGCGGGGTCGGGGCGGGGCGAGGGCAAGCAGGGTGCAGAGCCCCGCCAGCAACACGGTGATCAGAAAACCGATGGGCATCGGTTGCTTGCTACCCGCGACCGCCGGGAAGGAACCGGCAGGCGATCGGGCCCGCACGAAAGCGGTGACGGGTCTAAGGGACGATTCGGTAGGTGACCGAGTTTCCCTGCTTGCCCTCGATCCCGATGACTTCGCCACGCCGCAGGCAGTAGGCCATCTTCTGGGCAATCGAGCGCGGAATACCGGCTTTCTCCGCCAGGTCAGCCGTCGTGAACGGTTCGGGCAGGCCACCGGGAAGGCTCAGTTTGAGGTCTGCCGCTCCCCGGAAAACCCGGCTTTCCAGGACCTCCAACAGACGGCGTTCGGCAGTGACCCAGCCGCCCCGCCGCCACGCCTTACCGGGCTCGTGCCGGCGCAACTCCTCCTCCTGCGTCAGCAGGACCTCGAAGGAGAAATTGGGGTGGGTCAGCAGGCCGCTCAGCCCCACCAACTCCTTGAAGACGTCCTCGACCCGGCCGTGTTTTGGTGACCTGCGGCGTCCCAGCGGCTGCTGGTGGTCGTCGATTCGCACAATCCAGCGCTCGCGGGCAACCGGGTGGACCAGGTGAACCCGGTGATCGACCAGCAGCCGCTCCAGCTTGCCCCTCAGCGCCCCCAGGCGGCGAGTCTGGATCTCGATCAACAGGTCGTCCCGGACGAGGTCGATCTGGCACCCGGCCACGGGAACCTCTACCCCATCGCCATCCTGGAAGTACCAGGCCTTCAACGCGGCATGAAGCGGTCCCTCATTGAGGGTGGCTATCGGCCGGTGGGGAGAGGCAAGGGCGGCAGGCACGGTGGCCTGCATCATCCCCTACCGGCCTTCTTCCCCGGCGGATCCGCCTTCGCCAGCGGTTTGGTGAATGAAAAAATGAGTGGAGACGGGGGGATTCGAACCCCCGTGAGCACAGCTTCCACTTGGGGCATCTACGGGCGTAGTCTAGATTCTTATCTCGGCCCGGCGTTTGCCCTAAACAAGCTCGCTGGTACCCAGTCGAATAGTTTTCTCACTCAACACACAATCCGACAAATGCGCTGAGCCAGTCTGCTGCATGACGCCTCTATCCGATCCGCAGACCCTACCGGTAGAGACGCCCGTCTTTCATTAGACGGGAACTCGCTTTAGGCAGCGACGTTTCAATTTATTGTCCAGGCTTTTTAACGAGGCTCCCGGACC
>JAJCYF010000005.1 GCA_029263035.1 Actinomycetes bacterium | reverse complement strand
CGTCACGGCTCTAACCGCCCACAGCCTGATCCGCTACGGATATCCGCTTAGACCCCCTCAGCAGTTGTCCTTGAGCCGCCGGTCGTAGACCTCGGCCCTGCGGGGGTCGTCCCCGAACTGGTTGTGTTCAACGAAACAGGCTCCCATCCCGACCGCCTGATCCACCGCATCCAGAACCGAGAACCCCCGGCTGGTTAGCCGGTTGTCTCCCTCGGTCTGGAACCCCTTCGGCGGCTCGGCGTTGACCAGCCAGCAAAAGTGCGACCCGTCGGGCTCGTCATCCCTCCGGCACCCTTCGTTGCCTCCCAGGCCGTTGTTCTGCACCACCAGCTTGGCACCGTAGATTCGGCGAAGATCGTTCAATAGCTCCCTCTGCCTCTCCCAGCTGACCGTCACCCCGTTCCGCACCTCATCGGGGTCCGAGACGATCTGCCACGCGGTGTGCGTCGCCAGACTCACCCTCGTGGTCGCGAAGGCCTGGTCGTGGATCTCAACGCTGCGGCGGAGACAGGCCTCGTCGGTCTGTTCGTTCAGGCCGGCGTTGAACAACCGTTCGTTGGTGCTCCCGCTGCGGCCGGCGCGGATGAACGGCTCGGCGAAGAAGATCATGCATGCCGAATCGACCACGTCCAGCAGGCGCGGGTTGGACTCGTAACGGCGGGAGACCTCGTTCATCAATTGTTCGTACTGACCGAGTACCGGGTCGGTCCAGAAGTAGGGGACGCATCCCTGGGAGACAGGCTGGGGGATTTCGCCGGCGCCGGTGTCACTTCTTTCTATCGCCACCCCACCCTCCTCCGAGCAGTCCACGCCGTCGCCGGAAACCGGCGGACCGCCCAAACCCTTCACGAAGGGAGGCGCTCCCCGGCCGGCCTGAATACGAAGGCGCACCTTCATCTCGGGGTGGTCCAACATCGCCGCCAGGCGGGTCCACCCGGGTCCGGTGAAGTCCTGGTCCCGCGGCTCGAACTCGGTCCAGTCCCCCGTAATTACAACGTGGTCGATGAACTCCATTCCGGCGGGCGGCAGCACCTCCTTTAGATAGAGCCCCTTCCCCATCTCCTTCAGGTTGCCCTCGGGTGTCCGAGGACCGGGGGCCGTACCCGACGGCGGGACATCCGGCGACTGTTCCGATGGGCCGCATGCGGCAAGCGCGGCCACGATCAACCATGCTGCTGCCAGGGTTCGGCCGGCTCGGATGTGCCTCGCGGTTAACTGGCCCATTCGGGTCAGTTAACCACAGGTCTACCCAGCCGCTATTCGACCCGGACAAGGACGTCTCCCTGGTTGGGCACCAGGGTGACCGAGGTGACAAGGCTGCCCTCCAGGGAGCGGTAAACACCGTCAAGGGGAACCGTCACCACATTGAGCCCGGGGTTGACGACAGAAATGCCGTTGCCGAAGTTGCGCTGATAGGCCCCGCCCGCCAGTTCGAAGTAGTCACCGAGAGGGTCTCCGACATTGGTCGACCACAGCGGGGACGTCATCGTCGGGTCATCGTCTCGGGCGTACTGAAAGGTGAAGTAGGTCTTCTCGCCTGCACCCATCAAAAATGAGGCCAGGGCGTACCGGTGCCAGGCGTCCTTTTCGGTCTGGGTACCGGGTGCAAAAACCTTGGTGAGCGTAAGCACGGTCTTACCCCGGGAAGCCCCGTCGACCAGCATTTCGACCTCGTTCAACCAGTTTTTCGTATTGGGATAGCGGTCGATGGGCTGGTTCGCGTTACGCAGGAAGGCTTCGGCGTGGCCGCCGTCGACGCCGTCAAGCAACTGCGACGATGGGGCCTCAGAGTCGAAATAACGGGGACCGCTTCCCAGGCCATTCACAAATACGGTCTTCGGCGCTACCGCGGTCTTCACCCGGGCGGCCAGAGCGGATGTGGCATTTAGCCACTCGGCCTTGTTCCAGGGCTGACCGGTGGCCGGGTTGATCGGCACGCCGGAGGTGTAGCTCTCCCCAATGGGGGCGGTGCCCATCACATCCATAATCACGCCGTCGTAGCCGCTGAACTCCATGAAGTCCCCGGCCTGGACTATCCGGCTATTGATCCATCCTTCGGAGGTTGGGTCCATCAGGTAGTTGCCCCAACCCTCGGAGATCACCCGGTTGCCGGCGGCGTCTTTGAGGTACCAGTCATCGGGGTAGACATCGCCTTCACTGCTTTGGGAAAGCGTTCCGTTCATGTAGGTGAGAAGAACCAGGTCCGGGTTCGCCGCCTTCATCTCCGGGAGATATTTGCGGTAGCTGCCCTTGAGCGGGGTGATCAAGTCGAACAAAGCCGCATCCTCCACGGCTTCGGCGAGAGTCGGCCGGTGAGTGTTGGCCGAGTTCTCGTTCGACCAAAGCTGGACCCGGCCCGCCGGCAGGCCTGCGGTCGCCGTCACCGGCAGGGCGGCAATTGCCATCAAGGCGAAAATGAGGCCGATTGAGGTCAGATATCGAAGTTTCATGCGGAAGCTCGCTCCTTAAATCCTTGGCCGTCCCCCAAACATCCGGCGCTACCCGGACAGCATTTAGATCGGCACAAACCGGGGGCTACTAAAGTGCCGTCCAAACTGTCTGCGACCTACCAGGGCATCAAGCGCCCCAGGCGCTCCTCGAGCGCCTCATTCGACTCCCGGAAAGCTCCCTTCAGGCGACCCCGAACACGGTCGTCCATCGGAGGACCTTCCCACTTTCCTCTCCTGGTGTAGGCCTCGTACCGGTCGAGCCGGAAGCTGCCCAGCCCCAGAAAGTCCACGATATCGTCCAGGGTGCCTTCCGGATCGGCAAAAAACTCCTCGCTGACGACGACCTTGACCGCCTCCGGACCGTAGGAGCTCACCCAACGGGCCAGCTGGGGCTCGTACCGGCCGCGGGCCACGTAGGAGTACCTGCGGTGCGCCGGGCTGGAATACCCCGGATCACCGGCCAGGCGTTCCTCCTCACCGGCCAGGCGGCCCTCCTCTGCGTCCAGCGCCTCTTCGAAACTCAGCTCCTCCACCCCGAGGCCTACGTTGTGCTGGTAGTGGGAAAAGGCTCGATCGACCGGGTTCCGAAGAAGTGCGATCAGCCTGACGTCGGGCAGCAGGCGGGCAGCCCGTTGCGGTGCCGCCGGGTGGAACAGGTAGTACGGGCTGGCGTCGAAGCTGACGGCTCCTTCGCTCAATAGGGGGAAGTTCGACCGGTACCAATCCGGCCCCCTGGCGTAATTCAGCGTGAAGTACTGGACCTCCTTGACCAGAGCCGAGCTCACATCCGGATGCCCGCAGAGGTAGCGATACAGAGACGTGGTTCCGCATCGCTGGCCGCCGAGGATGAGGAACGACGGCAGCATGCGGGGTGCACCGCCGATGCTACGGGCTCGCGCTCTGGCGCTTGCAACCGCCTTCTTCACCACGGCGGGCTGATGCCTGGAAAGGGATTCCCGTATCGACTCCTTCATCAAGTCCGCTCAGTAACCGAGACGCTCAAGATGCTCGCCGAGCGACGCATCCAGCTGGGCGACCTGAGCCGGGGTCAGATCGTCGGCGTAGGCCCGGGTGCGGCTCTGCAGAAAGTCCTGCTTTTCCACCTGGGCGTCAAAGGTCGGGTCCCAGTTCAGGCCTAGAAAGGCAAGCATCTCGGAAAGCTTGCCTCGCGGGTCGGCCACGAAGTCCTCGTACCTGACCTGCATCCATCGCTCCGGTGGGACGCCGGCTGCCGCCTGCTGCGCGGCGTCCTCGAGCATCTTCCAGTGCAGACCGGCGAGCAGGACAAACGACCGGCCCGACTCCTCCCACTCGCCGGCGTAGGCCGAGGGCAGCTGGCCCCACCCCCAGGAAGGAGGTCCGGCAAATCCCTGCCACCACGAGGTCTGAAGAAATGAGTTGGCCACGGCCCGTCCGTCGCGGACGACATGGATAAAACGAGCGTCGGGAAAGATCTCCCGGATGAAGCCGGTGCGGGGCCATCCGGTGAACTTGTGGAGGAACACCGGCTTGTCCTGCAGCGCTGCTCTGCCGGCAAAGAACGTTCGGAAGCGCCTCGCCAGCCACGGCGTGACGTCGGCGGCAGTCAGGTCCCGGTAGGGCGCCACCACCAGGGGGGACACCTCACGTTCCAGGGCCCGGTATCCCTCCGACGGCGCATACCGCACCCGCCCCTTCTGGGTGAACGACGCCGGCATGTGACGGTACAGCAAGTTGTTGCTGCCGCTCATTCCCCGCAACGGCACCAGGTCGTCCACGTTTGAGAGAAAGCCGACGTCCGGGTGGCGCGCAAGAGTCTCCTGAACCAGACTGGATCCGCACCTGCCGGTGCCGGTGACGAAGGCGAATATCGGATCCGGTTTGTTGCCTTGGTCGGTCATGGTCTTCAGCCGCTCGTTTGTCCGTCCGGGTACAGAACGCGAACTTAACAGGTAACAACCGGGTCGGGATTGTCGGACAATGGCCTCACCCGAACCCCAGTGGATCCTAACGGCACCGGAGACGATCTTATGAAGTCCTGCTTCCCCCGATGAGGGTTCTTCACGTCAACAAGTTCCTGTACCGCCGGGGCGGGGCGGAAAGCTACATGCTCGACCTGGCGGAGTTCCAGCAGGCGGCCGGACACACCGTCGAGTTTTTCGCCATGGATCATCCGAAGAACCTTCCCGCCCGCTACGAGCGATATTTTCCCGGCAACGTCGAGTTGGAGCCCATGCCCTCATCGTTGTTCGGGAAAGCCCAGGGGGCCGGAAGACTGATCTTTTCGCCCTCCGCACTGCTCGGGATGACCCGGGTGGTCCGGGACTTCAAGCCCGATGTCGTCCATCTCCACAACATCTACCACCAGCTTTCCCCGTCCATCCTCCGGGCACTGGCGTCGGTGCCGACGGTGATGACCCTCCACGACTACAAGCTGGCGTGCCCGACCTACCGCTTCCTGGACAAGGGCCAGATATGCGAAGCGTGTCTCGGGGGCAACTTCCGGAAAGCATTGGTGAAAAGGTGCAACCGGGGGTCTCTTGCGGCGAGCGGTTTGAACGCCCTGGAGATGCGGCTCCACACAACCTTTGGCGCCTACGAGCCGGTTCAGCTCTTTCTCTGCCCCAGCCGATTTCTGGCCGGCAAGATGCGGGAGGCCGGCGTGTTCCCCGACCGGATGCGCCACCTACCTCACTTCGTCGAGACGTCCGGCGTCGAGCTGAAGTCGCAGCCCGGCGGGGGGGTGGTTTTTGCAGGACGCTTGTCGCACGAAAAGGGCGTGGACGTGCTCATCGAAGCTGCGGCCATCGCCGGAGTCCATCTCGACATCGCCGGAGAGGGTCCCGAGACGGAGTCCCTGAAACGTCTGGCGGAGAGGCTCGCAGACGGACTGGTGACCTTCCACGGCCGGATCTCTCCGGCGGAGGTCAAAGAATTGCTGCGCGCGGGAGCGGTCGCCGCCCTACCCGCCAGGTGGTACGAAAACCAGCCGCTGTCGGTGCTCGATGCTTATGCCTGCGGGGTGCCGGTGGTGGGCAGCAACCTCGGAGGGATCCCGGAGCTCATCGAAGAACGCGTGGACGGATATCTGGTGCCCCCCGACGATCCGGCGGAGCTGGGTTCGAGGCTCCGGGCGATCGCAGATTCCGCCGGGGGCGCCTACGAAATGGGGCTGCGGGGCCGCCGGAAGGTGGAGGAGCAGTTCTCCGTGGAACGGCACCTCGCCGGTATCGACAGCGCCTACACGGAGGCTGCCATGGGGAGAGCAGGCGTGCCTGCCACCGGTTGACGCCTCAGATGGTCGTCCCGAGCCGCCGGCGCAGAGCCGAGAACACCAGTCGGTCCTCGGCGGTGATCCCCAAGACAGTAATCACTGCGAGGTACACCAGCCCCAAAGCTGCACCCCCCGCCACCAGCGCAGGCACGCCGGTGAGATGGTTGCCGACGAACGCGGCGGGAACTGCCCCCGCGGCGGCTGCCACGAGTCCCTTCAGCATCGCCGTGGTCAACGGCCACAGGCGCATGATCACCCAAACCTCGAGCGCGCGGGCCAGGTTCACCAGCGTTAGTGAGGTGGTCCAGGCGGCTGCGGCGCCAATCAAGCCGAATCTCGGCACCAGGAGGACGTTGAGCAGGACGTTGACTATGAGCACGGCCAGATTGTTCAGGGTGTTCACCATCGGCCGGCCGGACATGTTCAGCATCAGCGCGCATGGCCCGGTCGCCGCGTCGACGAGCTTTCCGGCCGCCAGAACCACGGTAACCGCTGCTGCGGCCCGAAAGCCGCTGCCGAAGATATCGAGCAGCTCCTCCGGAAAGATGACCAACAGTCCGAAGGCCGGAAGCGCCAGCCTCACCGTCCAGTTGGCCGCCGCCCGGTAAGCCCGCTCCAGGGCACGGTGTTCGTCCCGGGAGTAGAGGTCGGCAATGCGGGGGCCCAGTGCCGAGTTGATGGCGGTCTGCACGACCGACGCAAGCACCACCAGGCGGGTGGCCACCGAGTAGACGCCCACCTCCGCACTTGGCAGGTAGACCCCTAAAATCACGATATCGGTCCACACCAGCCCGGAATTCGCCAGAGACCCCAGCCAGCTGACGGACGAGAAGGCAAACAGGCGCCGCGGCTCGTAAACGGGCGGATCGGGATGACCGAGAAGGCGCCGGATGGCCCGGGCGGACGAAGCTGCAGCGATGTAGTTGCTGGCCACCAGGGCCGTCATCGCCCCCATCACTCCCCACCCCATCACCAGGAGCAAAACCGTGAGGCCGATCCTAAGAAGCGGCTCGAGAATTAGCCCGATCGAAGCCGAGGCCCTCATGGTCTTAAAACCCTGGGTGGCTCCGAGCGCCACTCCGGTGAACGTGTCGGCGGGCAGGGCCAGCGCAACCCTTTTCAACGGCTGCGCAAGGCCGGGCTCGGAAAAGACGCTTGAGGCCATCCATCCGCTCAGGGCGAAAAGAACAGCGCCCAGCAATGCGGCAAACAGGAGCGCTGCGCCTACCCCCAGCAGCACCGTCCCGTAAACCGCACCGGAGTCCTTGCGCGCCCGATGCACGGCGACAAAGCGCATGGTGCCGGTATGCAGCCCGCCCATCGCGACCATCTGCAGAAGCGACAGGATTGCGAAGGCCTGCGCGTAAACGCCCAGACTCGACCTGCCCAGCACCCGAGCCAGAATGAGCGAAATGACGAACGTCGCTCCAAGAGAAACCACCAGGCCGACAAAGTTAAGCCCGCTTCCGCGGGCAATGCCCAGAACCTCGCGGTCGGCCCCGGAGGAATCAAAAGGTACGGGTTGGGTCATGGTGCAACGGTGCCGGGCGCGCTTTTCAGGCCGTTACCTCCGGAACTGATGGATAGGCGAAGTTGGGGTCATCCTACGCAGGAGGCAACCCGATTGCCCGCCCGGGCAGGGCGGCCACCGTCCGAATGAGGATCCGGCGACCCCGGAGCGCGGAAGAAGCCGGCCCTTTTCAGGACCGGCTTCTTCTCAAAATTCCCCGGCGGCGACCTACTCTCCCACCCAGTTGCCCAGGCAGTACCATCGGCGGTGAGGGGCTTAACTGCCGGGTTCGGAATGGGACCGGGTGTTTCCCCCTCCCTATGGCCACCGGAAAGGTATTCAGTTATCTCAAGAGACTTCTCCCTCGAAAACTGATAGCGAGCGCGAACATCAAATCAAGCCCTCGGACTATTAGTACGGGTCAGCTGAATGCCTTGCGGCACTTACACATCCCGCCTATCTACGCAGTGGTCTGCTGCGGTCCTTACCGGATTATTCCGTGAGAGTTCTAATCTTGGAGTGGGCTTCGCACTTAGATGCTTTCAGCGCTTATCCCGTCCGA
>JAJCYF010000004.1 GCA_029263035.1 Actinomycetes bacterium | reverse complement strand
TCGCGGTCGGCGGCGGTGAAGGCCGCCAGTTCCAGCCGGGACTCGCCTGCGCCGACATTTTGCGACCTGCGTTCTGGCTCGGCCGGAAACTGGACCTGGAAACGCCCCTCATCAGAAGTAAACGTCTCAGATTCGGCCGGGGGGTCCTGACAAGCGGTCGCCAGCACAACCAGCATCAGCATCGCCAGAACCGCCGGAAGCCTTGATCCCATGCCGCGGAGTATATGGCTGCTCCCCCGGGCAATGAAGGGATTGCCGAAAACGTTCTGGCCCTATTGTGTGTCTGGGTAATGAAGATCGGATCAGATGGCACGGATCCCGGTTGAGCGGCACAGTACACTCGCTGGGAGCCGCCCGGTCAACTGCAGGAGCCTCCGGTATGAACGAACAAGCCGACTGGCAGGATGGAACACTCAAGGTCGTGGTCAACGACGAGGAGCAGTACTCGGTTTGGCCTATAGATCGGGAGAGCCCTGCGGGCTGGCGTGACACGGGAAAAAGCGGCACCAAGGCGGAATGCCTCGCCTACATAAACGAAGTCTGGACCGATATGCGTCCCGCCGGCCTGCGGAAGAAGATGGATGGCGACGGCTAGACGGCGCCGGTCACAGTTGCCGATCACCGGAAACTAACCTTGGCGGCCGGGACGCCCGGAGCCTTGGCCCCCGGGGCGATCGGAAAACCCCTCACCTGGTTGCGGCCGTACCGCGCCCGGGTTGCGGCGGCGCTGCTGGTGCTCGTTTTCGTGGGCGCGTCCGAGCTGGGAATAGTCCTGGCTCTGCGAAACATAATCGACTCCGGTTTCGGTTCGCCCGATCTTCGGCTGTCGGATACGTTCTTCCCCCTGGCGGCGATGGTCCTGGTCTATGCCGCTTCCTCGTACTTTTGGATCTCGTCGGTGTCCTGGCTGGGCGAGAGGGTGGCGGCGGATATCCGTAGGGACGTTTTCGGCCACGTCGTGGGACTGGGGGCGGGGTTCTTCGAATCCACCCGCACCGGCGACATCCAGTCGCGCCTCGTGAACGACGCCTCCCTGGTCCAATCGCTGATCGTGCTGACGGTGCCCAACGGCCTCAGGAGCCTGATCCTGCTGGTGGGAAGCGGGGTACTGCTGAGCGTCAGCAGTGCCAAGCTGGCCGCAATCGTCCTGGCAATGCTCCCGATCCTGGTCCTCCCGGCGATGTTTTTGAGCCGGCGGGTCCGGCGCCTCAGCCGGGGCGCCCAGGAGGAGATTGCCCGGGTAAACCTCATCGCCGGCGAAAGCCTGGAGGCGATTGAAACTGTCCAGGCCTTCACCCACGAGGACCTGGACCGCAAGCGGGTGGCCGGAGCAGCCGAACAGGCCTTTGTTGCCGCTCGCAGGAGGTTCAGGGCGGAGGCCCTGCTGTCGTCGCTGGTATCGCTGCTGGTCTTCGGCCTGGTGGCAGGCGTCCTGTGGGTCGGGGCAACCGACGTAGAGGCGGATCGGATGACCGCGGGCGAGCTCACCGCCTTCGTGATCTACGCCGTGATTGCAGCGACGTCGCTGGCGGGCTTGAGCAGCGTCCTGACCCAGGTTCAACGCGCCGCCGGCGCCGCCGAGCGGCTGATCGAGCTTTCCGCCGCCCGCGATGAAATCCAGGTTCGTGAGCCCCGCCGGGACCTGCCTGAGGCCTGGAGTGGAGCAGTGGAATTCGTCGACGTCACCTACACCTATCCCAGCCGGCCGGAATCGCCCGCCCTCAACGGCTTCAGCCTCAGCGTGGCTTCCGGCGAAACCGTGGCATTGGTGGGCCCCTCCGGCGCCGGCAAGAGCACCGTCTTCCGGCTGCTTCTTCGCTTTTGCGACCCGCAATCCGGAACCGTTTCACTGGACGGGGTGGACCTGACCAATGTCGACCCCCACCAGGTCCGGGCCCGCCTAGGGATAGTCACCCAATCCCCGGCGGTCTTTACCACCACCGTCATGGAGAACATCCGCTACGGCCGGCCGGAGGCGACCGATGAAGAGGTTTACGAGGCGGCCGAGACCGCGGCAGCTCACGAGTTCATCGAGGCTTTACCCAGGGGGTACCGTACCGAGCTGGGAGAGCGAGGGGCTGGACTCTCCGGCGGCCAGCGGCAGCGTCTTGCCATCGCCCGGGCGGTCCTGCGCAGCGATCGGGGGATGCTGCTGCTGGACGAGGCAACCTCGTCCCTGGATTCGTCCAGCGAGCGGCAGGTCCAGCAGGCTCTGGAGCGGGTAACCAGGGCGCGGACCTGCCTGATCATTGCCCACCGGCTCCCCACCGTGATGATGGCCGACCGCATTGTCGTGATGAACCGGGGCCGGGTCGTCGGATCGGGAACCCATTGGGATCTCATGAAGCAGGATGGTCTTTACGCCGGTCTGGCTCGCCTTCAGTTCCACTCCCCCGGCCGGGAGCGAATCGCCGGCGCAGGATCCGGTCACGACCACCCCGAGTGGGAGTTCGACGACTAAGGACCGGCCGATTGCCGATAATTCCTTAGAAATCCAACCGGACCCTTCGTTTGGCCCCGACGGGTGGTTATGATCCACCGGTCGCGGCATTCACGGAATGCCGGCGCCACCGGAAAGGTCGCCCTCGTGGTTGGAGGAAGTGTGGTCGCACAAAGATGGGACACCCAGGCCGCACGGGCGTCGCTGATGCTACTGCTGGTAGTGATGGTGGCTGCAACGTTTCCCCGCTGGATCCCTGCGGTAGAGATATTTCCGACGACCCGGACCGCAGCTGAAACCGGCGGACCAACCTCCTCCTCCATTGAGCACCGAGCCCGTGAGGCCATGGCCGGTATGCCCCTGCAGTTTATTCCGAACACCGGCCGCGCCCCCGGCGAGGTCGCGTTCTACCTGCCGGGCTCACACACCTCGGTCTGGTTCACACCCCAAGGCCTGACCGCCTCGCTGTCCATGCCGGGGCAGGGATCGGATCGTTGGACGGTAGGGCTCGACTTTATCGGGGCGGCACCGGTAGTACCCATAGGCACCGGGCCGAGTTCCTCAAACGTCAGCTACTTCAACGGCTCGCCGGACAGGTGGGCCACCGGGGTTCCGGCGTTCACCGCGGTGACCTATCCGCAGCTGTGGCCGGGCATCGATCTGACTTACACCGGCCGGGACGGGCGGCTCAAGTATGAGTTTGTGGTGCATCCGGGAGCGGATCCGTCTCAGATCCGGCTGGCCTACCGGGGCGCCGGGGCACCGGCCCTCAACCCCGGCGGCGACCTGGTGCTGACCACGCCGGCCGGAGCGGTCACCGACGAGCGGCCCTACACCTACCAACAGGTGGGCGGCGCAAGGCAGCAGGTCGCCAGCGCCTACGCCCTCGGCGAGGGCGGGGCGCACACCTACGGCTTGGCGGTCGGTAGCTACGACACCACCCTTCCACTGGTCATCGATCCGGCGGTTCTGGTCCGGTCGGGCTACATA
>JAJCYF010000003.1 GCA_029263035.1 Actinomycetes bacterium | reverse complement strand
GTGCTGCCCCTCACCGGCGACGTAGATGCCCATCATGTCGACGCTATTGCCCTCGCCCTTGATGGTAGCGGTGGTCTCCGCGCGGGAGAACTTGCCGCCCAGGGTCAGCACCAGGGATTTGAAGTTGGCGTCGCGGGCGGTTTTGTAGGAGTGGTTCTGGAAGTGCCAGACATCCGTTTCGTACTCCTGGATGGAGGCGACAAAACCACGGGAGGCCTGGCCCCCGACGAACTCGACCGCGGAGTTGGATAGGCCCGGTCCGCCCAGACCGGAGGAGCTGAAGCGCTCGAGGTAGCAGACCTCTGAGTTCTCCTCTGTAACGATCAGGGTGTGCGGGAAGACGGAGGTGCCGGCCTGATCGAGCCGGCAGTCGTACCCAACGGGAAGAGCCAGGGTTTTGCCCCGGGGGACGTAGATGAACAGCCCTCCGGAGAAGAACGCCCCGTGCAGGGCGCTGAAGATGTGGCTGGACGCGTTGTACTGCGCAAAAAGGTTCGGTCTTACAAGGTCGGGATATTTGGCGATCGCCGTGTGGATGTCGGTGATGATCACTCCGCCGGAATCCAGCTCCAGGTCCGCCGGGGCGATACTGACGTTCGCGCCGGTCTGATGACCTTCGCCGCTGCGGTCGAGGGAAAGCTGCACGTTGTGGTTGGTATCGCCGTGCACCACCTTGACATTGGGGATGGGCGAGAAGTCGTCCAGCTTGAACTTCATGCGAGCCAGGTTGGTGTAGCGCCACGGCTCGTCCTTCTCGCCGGGAATCTCCAGCTTCTCGAACCAGCCCCACGCCTCAAGCCTTCGCTCAAGAACCCAGTCGGGCTCGCCCAGCGAGGCGCTGAGAGCTTCTACATCCGTTCGGGTAAATCCCATTAAAACCTCGCGTCAACTATTCGAACCGATTGCTCTTGCATGAAGACACCCCAGACAAGAACCCGATGAGTGAGCCCGGCCGGTCGACTTGGATGTGACCCGGTGCCGGAGGCTCAATGAAGCCCTACCTTAGCTTTCCGGCGTGCAGCTTGCCGGTGCCGCGCCTGCGGGCAGCGCCGAAACGCCGCCCGAGACGTACTTCAGGAAGACTGCCTAACCTATGGACCCCTCCATTTGCAGTTGGATCAGCCGGTTGAGCTCAACCGAGTACTCAAGTGGCAGCTCCTTGGTGATCGGCTCGATGAAGCCTCGAACGATGAGGCTCATGGCCTCGGTCTCGTCGATGCCGCGACTCTGCAGGTAGAACAGTTGCTCGTCGCCGACCTTGGACACGGTGGCCTCGTGGCCGACCGACCCGGTCTCCTCTTCGATCTCGTTGTAGGGGTAGGTGTCGGAGCGTGAGTCCTCATCGAGGATCAGCGCATCACAACGAACCGTCGAACGGGCGTTGGTTGCCCCGTCGTCGATCCGAACCAGTCCGCGGTAGCCGGCGCGGCCGCCGTCCTTGGAGATGGACTTGGACACGATGGTGGACTGGGTGTTGGGAGCTACGTGGGTGACCTTGGCGCCTGCGTCGAGGTGCATACCGGTGCCGGCGTAGGCCACCGAAAGGATCTCGGCCTTGGCACCCTCGCCGGCCAGGATGACCGCCGGGTATTTCATGGTGACCTTGGATCCAAGGTTGCCGTCGATCCACTCCATGGTGGCGTTCTTTTGCGCAACTGCACGCTTGGTCACCAGGTTGTAGACGTTGTTGGACCAGTTCTGGATGGTGGTGTAGCGGCAGCGGGCGTTGTCCTTGACCACGATCTCAACGACTGCCGAGTGCAGCGAGTCGCTGGAGTAGGTGGGGGCGGAGCAGCCCTCCACGTAGTGAACCCAGGACTCGTCCTCGCAGATGATCAGGGTCCGCTCGAACTGGCCCATGTTCTCCTGGTTGATCCGGAAGTAAGCCTGCAGGGGGACCTCCACCGAGACGCCCTTGGGGACCCAGATGAAGGATCCACCGGACCAGACGGCGGTGTTCAGCGCGGCAAATTTGTTGTCGTTGGCCGGGATGATGGTGCCGAAGTACTCCTTGACCAGGTCGGGATGTTCCCGCAGCGCCGTGTCCATGTCCGTGAAGATCACGCCCATGTCCTCAAGATGCTTCTGGGTGGAGTGGTAGACGACCTCGGACTCGTACTGGGCGCTGACGCCGCCGAGGAAGTTCTTCTCCGCCTCAGGGATGCCGAGCTTGTCCCAGGTGTCCTTGATGTTGTCCGGCATGTCTTCCCACTTGGTGACTTTGCCGGTGGGCTTGATGTAGTAAAAGATGTTCTCGAAATCGATGCCGGAGAGGTCTGCGCCCCAGGTCGGCATCGGGCGGCGGTAGAAGTAATCCAACGCCTTGTGGCGGTTGGAGCGCATCCAGTCGGGCTCGTTCTTGCGATCCGAGATCATGTCGATGACCTGGTGCGAGAGACCGCGTGAGGGAGCCTCGTCGTACGAGGTGGCGTCGTGCCAGCCGTATTTGTAGGTGCCCTGAATTTTTCGGACCGCTTCGTTTTCCGCGAGAACGGGATCGAATTGTTCTATCGCCATGGTTGGATACCCTTTCCGGGTGATAAAGGTTGCGCTTGGGGGATATCTGGTAATAGCGCCTTTGAATACCCGCTGCCCAACCAGCTTAACAGCTTAGCCAGGGCTGTTCTATAGGTACCTCGAGGTGGCGCAGCCGACAGCAAATACCCTCCAATAACCTCTTGCGGGGCCTGTTTTTGAGCTAATACCGCCTAGTCGCCGGTTCGCGAAAACATATCTGAATACCGGCGGTAGTCAACCCCCGGCTTTCCTCACGGGTTGAGCAGCTCGAGGGTGCCGGCGTCCGGTGCCGGAGGCGGGTCTACCGGTGCCGGAGGCGGGTCTACGGGAGCCGGAGGTGGGTCGGGTGGAGGCGGCGGGACCGGCGCGGGAGCAGGAGGAGGTTCCGGCTCCGGCGATGGCGAAGGTGGGGGTGGGGGTTCAGGAGCCGGAGCCGGGGCCGGGGCAGGACGCGGCGCCGGGGCGGGGGCAGGGGCGGGGGCGACACTGGTGGTTGGCGTCGGCTCGGGATCAGCGGTTCGAGTGTTGTCCATGCTGTTGAACATCACTACGGCGATGGCCAGCAACGCAATGATCGCCGCAATGCCGATTAGCGTTTTCCCCATGTTGCTGCCGGGTGGAGGCGCCTGTCTACGGGCCGCCGGCGCGGCCGCCGGTATAACTCTGGTGGCATCCTCCCGGCGGGCGGGGACAGCCGGTGCGACCGCGGTCTTGTCCGTTCCCTCCTGGAAAGGCACGTAGGCCCCCGTCCCCTCCGCCGGTTCGTCACGGATGCTGTCCAGCAGGTCGGCCGCCATCTCCGTCCCGGTCTGGTACCGGTCCTTCGGATCTTTCGCCAGGGACCTCATGATGGCCGCGTCCAGCTTCGGGGGCACTCCCGGGTTGCTTGCCGAGGGCGTGACCGGATCCTCGTGGTTGAGCTTGTGAACCATCTCGACGTAGGTGTCGCCCTTGAGCGGCAGGCTCCCGGTCAACATCTGGTAGAGAAGTGCGCCCAAAGCATAGATGTCGGATCGTCCGTCGACCGGTTCGCCGCGAGCCTGCTCCGGCGACAGGTAGGCAACAGTACCGAGGATGGAGCCCACCTGAGTCAGGTTTCCTCCGGTAGCCGCCTTGGCGATACCGAAGTCCATGACCTTGGCGTTCCCGTTACGGCTGATCATTATGTTCCCGGGCTTGACATCCCGATGGACGATGCCCTTCTCATGGGCCTCGGCCAGAGCCTGGGCTACGTCGGCCCCGATGGACGCCACCTCTTCCGGCGGTACGGTTCCGTCCTCGTTAAGGATCTGGTGAAGGGTGCGCCCCTCCAGGTACTCCATGACGATGTAGTGCGTCTCGCCGTCGGAACCGGTGTCGTAGACCGCCACTATGTTGGGGTGCGTCAGAGAGGCGGCCGCCTGAGCTTCCAGGCGAAAGCGGGTTACGAAGCTGGGGTCCTGGGCGAGGTCCTCAGATAGGATTTTGATTGCCACCGTCCGGCCGAGAGTCTGGTCGGTCCCTTTGAAGACGGTCGCCATGCCGCCCCGCGCGATCAACGAGTCGATCTGGAAGCGGTCATGAATCAGGGTCGGTTTTTCCTGCAAAGGCCCTCCGCGATCTTCACTAAAGGTGACCCGTTGACTGTACTCACTATTTCCCGATGGCCGGTTACGTGCCTGCGGGTCCAGGAGCCCGGTGGTGCACACCGGCTCAACGGATCCGAAATCCGCGTTCCCCGGCGGGTGTTTCCTCTTCGACCCGGACCTCCCCTACCCAAGCCATCACAGGGCCGGTGCGCGCCCACTCGACCACCGAGCCAACCGATGAAGCCTCCCCCTCGAAGACCGCCTCCACCCGGCCGTCCCCTAGATTTCGCACCCATCCCGCCACTCCGGCGGCCCGGGCCGCGCGGGCGGTCTCCTGGCGGAAGAACACGCCCTGAACCCTGCCCGCTA
>JAJCYF010000002.1 GCA_029263035.1 Actinomycetes bacterium | reverse complement strand
GTGAACAACACGAAGGTGGGCGGGGAGGTCTCGGCCTGCGTGGCGTAGAGAACCTTGGCGTGTTTGCCTCCGATGCTCGGAGGCGGCGTCCGCTGCTGGGCCTCGTGGATCAGATCGTTGAGCGTGGAGGTGGGAACCCGGCGCTTGCGGGCCTGGAGGACGTGGTCAATCTGGGGGAAGATCTTGCCCACTCCCCTCTTGGTCAGCGCCGAGGTACGAATGAGAGCGGCGTAGTCCACGAACTGAAGCCGGTCGGCCACGGTCCTCTCGG
Organism: Actinomycetes bacterium; assembly: GCA_029263035.1. Taxonomy (GTDB): domain Bacteria; phylum Actinomycetota; class CADDZG01; order JAHWKV01; family JAHWKV01; genus JAJCYE01. The sequence goes on along the minus strand of JAJCYF010000002.1, from coordinate 18,687 downwards.
TGATCTTGGCCATCTCCTCGTCCTCGATCTTGTCCCACTTGTTCAGGGCGATGATGCAGCCCACGCCGGCGTCGGCAACCTGGCGGGCGATCCGCTGGTCCTGCGCCGCGGCCCCCTCGTCGGCATCGACTACCAGGATCGCCAGGTCGGCCCGGGCGATGGCCTGGCGGGTCCGGCTGGCGCTGTAGATCTCCACCTCGTGGGTCTTCGCCCGGCGGCGGATCCCTGCGGTGTCGACGAACCGGTACATCTTGCCGTTGACCTCCAGCAGGCTGTCCACCGAATCTCGGGTGGTGCCCGGCTCGTCGTGGACGATGCTGCGCTCCTCGCCGATCAGCCGGTTGAACAGCGCCGACTTGCCGACGTTCGGGCGGCCGACGATGGCGATGCACGCGATCTCCTCTCGCTCCTCCACCTCACCGGGCGGCGGGAGCAGCTCGTAAACCTTGTCGAGCAGGTCGCCGGTCCCCCGACCGTGGAGGGCGCTCACGGGCATAGGCTCGCCGAGGCCCAGGCTCCACAGGTCGGCGATCTGCTGCTCCTGGCCCCGGTTCTCAATCTTGTTGGCCACCACTATCAGGGGCGCCTTCACCCGCCGCAGGCGCTTGACCAGCGCCAGCTCGTCGGCGGTCACGCCTGCCTGGCCGTCGACCACGAACAGGATCACGTCTGCGCTGTCCATCGCTCCCAGAGCCGCCGAGGCGACCTTCCCGGTAATGGTCCTGGTGGCGTCGGCGCCGAGCGCCTCCTCGATAAGGCCCCCGGTGTCGTTCAGCATGAAGCTGCGCCCGCGCCACTCGGACTCCACGCTCAGGCGGTCCCGGGTAAGCCCCGACATGGGCCCGACGATGGAGTCCATCCGCTGGGCCAGCCGGTTGACCAGGGTGGATTTTCCGACGTTGGGCCGGCCGACCACTGCCACTCGGGGCAGGTTTGGCTCGCTCACGGGTGTTGCCTTTCTCTCATAGCTTGCAAAACGCTGTCGACGACCTCGTCAATTGACAGGTCGGTTGTATCGATCACCACCGCGTCGTCCGCCGCTCTCAGCGGCGAGTGCTCCCGTGCGGTGTCGCGGGCATCCCGGCTGGAAACCTCCATGAGGGCTTCGGCCTCGGAGCCGCCCCTCTCGGCCGCCCGCCTTTTCGCCCGCTGCTCCTCGGAAGCCGTCAGGTAGACCTTTAGATCTGCGTCGGGCAGGACCACGGTGCCTATGTCCCGCCCCTCCACGACCGCTCCCCCGGGAGCGCCGTGTACGACCTTGCGCTGCCGGTCGACCATCCAGACCCGGACCGGCTGATGCTGGGCGACGACCGAAGATACCGCCGTGACCTCGGGGGTCCGGATCAGGCCCTCCACCGGCTCGCCGTCCAGATGCACCCGGCCGTCGCCGACCGAAATGTCGGTGCCGGGCAGCAGCCGCGTCACCCCGGATGCGTCCTCCGGCGGCAGTTTGCTGCGCAGGACCTTCAGTGCCAGTGCCCGGTACATGGCGCCCGTGTCGATGTGGCCGACCTCCAGCCGTTTCGCCACCGCAGCCGCGATCGTGCTTTTTCCCGACCCTGCCGGGCCGTCCACTGCAATAATCATCCGGCCACTTTCTTGAGGTCGTCCAGGAATCCGGGGTAGGAGACGGAGGCCGCTTCCCAGCCCGTCACCGTCACCGGCACCCGGGCGATGAGCCCGGCCACGGCGAAGGTCATGGCCATGCGATGGTCTCCCGCCGCGTTGACCCTTCCTCCGCCGAGCGGCGTCGGGCCTTCGATGATCAGGCCGTCCGGCCGGTCCTCCACTTTAGCGCCTAATGCCCTCAGGCCCACGGCGAGCACCGCTATGCGGTCGGTTTCTTTGACCTTGAGCTCCTCGGCGTCCCGGATTACCGTCGTTCCTTCGGCCTGGGTGGCGGCCAGGGCGGCCAGCGGCAGTTCGTCCACCGCGGCTGGGATCGTCGCTCCGGAAATCTCGGTTGCCCGCAGCAGGCCCGGGCGGGCGACTACCGTACCCACCGGCTCCGGAGCGTCGGCGGTGGGGATGATCTCCAGATCGGCGCCCATGGCCGTCAGGATGTCCAGAATGCCGGTCCGTCCGGGATTGAGGCCGACTCCCTCTATACGAATCTCTGCCGCCGGCGCCAGGATGGCGGCTACCAGCCAGAAGGCGGCCGACGACAGGTCACCCGGCAGCTGGAGCTCAAAGCCCGGGTGAACGAAAAGTTGATCACCGCCCTGCACGCTGATCTGCCCCTCCGTGCGCAGGATGCGACATCCAAGCCAGGCCAGGATGCGCTCGGTGTGGTCCCGGGAGGGGGCGCTCTCCTGGACCGTCGTCAGGCCATCTGCCTGCAGTCCGGCCAGCAGGATCGCCGACTTCACCTGGGCGCTGGGGACCGGCGACCGGTAGATGACCGGCGTCAGGGAGCCGCCCCGGATCGTGAGCGGCGGGCGGCCGTCGTCCGATGTCTCCACGCCGGCACCCATAAGCCGGAGCGGCTCCGCCACCCGGAGCATCGGCCGCCGGGAGAGCGAGGGGTCACCGGACAGGGTGAAGGTACCCTTCCTCCCGGCGAGAGCACCCGAGAGCAGCCGCATGGTGGTGCCGGAGTTGCCGCAGTCCAGGTTTGCTTCCGCCGGGATGCTCCAGCCGGTTCCCGTGACGACCAGCACGCCGGGGCCCTCCTCCACCACCTGAGCTCCCAGAGCCTCCATGCAGCGCCGGGTCGAATTCACATCCTCGCCCGAGATCTTCCCGGAGATACGGCTGGTGCCCGCCGCCATGCCGGCGAACATCAGGGCCCGGTGGGCTATCGACTTGTCGGCGGGAACCTCCAGCGTGCCCTCGATGCGCGCAGCCGGGGAAAATGACCTGTCCATTATTCGATCCCGGCTTCGTAGCCCTTTTTCTGCAGGGCTTCGGCGGCGAGGCGAGCATTGTCCGTCCCGTTGACCGCGAGGTGGATGACGCCGCGGCCGCCCTCGGCCGAGTGAAGGATGTTGAGGTCTTCGATGTTGACGCCGGCCTCCCCCACCGTGGTGGTGACCTCGGCCAGCACACCGGGGCGGTCGGGCACGGGGATAAGAACTTCCGCCAGGTCATAGGGCTGCAGTCCCGGTTTGCCCGGCAGGTCGTGGCGCGCCCTCTGGGCTTCGGCCAGCATCGCCCGCAGGCGGTACCAGTCGCGGTTCTCCAGGGCGTCGGCGGCCTCGGTGAGCGTCTCCAGGAACCGGCGGAGCAGCGCGGCCAGCGCCGGTTGGTTCTCCTGCACGATGCCCACCCACAGGTCGGGCGAGCTGCCGGCGATCCGGGTCATGTCCCGGAACCCTCCGGCCGTCAGCAGGGGAAGCCCCTCCCCCGTTTTGGCCACGTCGGAGGCAAATCCCATGAGGGTGCTGCTCAAAAGCTGCGGCAGGTGGCTGGTGAGGGCCAGGGCCTCATCGTGGCGGGCCGGGTCCAGGGAGAGAACCCGGGCGCCCAGAGCGGTCAGGAAACGCATGAGGGTTCCGTACGCCTCGTGCGAGGTGGCTTCGTTGGGGGTCAGGATCCACAGACACCCGTCGTAGAGGCCGGGAAAGGCCGCGTCGATGCCTTCCTTCTCCGACCCCGCCATGGGGTGCCCGCCGATGAAGTTCACCGACTCCGGCGCCCGCCGGGTGACGGCTTCCACCACCCCGGCCTTGGTGCTGCCCACGTCGGTCACCACGCAGCCGGCCCGCATCGAGTCGGCGGCCTCGGCGAAGACGTCACCTATCGACCCCACCGGCGTGGCCAGCACCACCAGGTCGGCTTCCGCCACCGCCGAGCGCAGCGTGGAGGCGCCGTGGGTGATTGCTCCCAGTTCGAGCGCCCGCTTGACGGTCGCCGGGTCCAGGTCGAAGCCCACCACCCGCTCCGCCAGCCCGCGCTCCAGCGCGGCGAGCCCCAGGGAGCCGCCCATCAGGCCGAGGCCGACTATGGCGAGGGTTTGTACCTTCGGGTTGCGTTCGGGCATAAGAACCTACTGAGGGAGATCGGTACGGAGCGGCTGCGCATCCTTGAGGTAGACGTGCCGGAGTTCGGTGAGACTCTTCTCTGTATAAATATGCATAAGGATCCTGATCACCCGGGGGATCGAGCCGCCCACCGCCATCTCACAGGCGCACAGCAGGGAGACGTCGGCTATTCCTATCGACCGGGCGGCGGCGGCGGGGAACTCGGAGGTGATATCGGGCGTGGCGGTGAAGATGATCGTCACGAGGTCGTCGTGGGCCACCTCGTTGCGCTCCATCATCGCCCGGAGGAGCTCGGCGGTGGAGTCCATGACCTCCTGCCTGCTGTCTTCGGCCACGGTCGTCGCCCCGCGCAGGCCTCTCACTCTTGCCATCGTTAAACGGTCCCCTCCCGGTGCGGCCCCCGGTTAGAGGCCGACTTCACGATACAGCGCGTCGACCTCAGCCTGAGTGAGGTGGCGGTAGGTCCCGGAGGTCATGCGGCCGAGCTTGATGGGCCCCATCCCGGTCCGCACCAGCCGCAGCACCGGACGGTCGACCGCCTCGAGCACCCGGCGCACCAGGTGCTTCGGGCCCTCGTGGACCTCAAGCTCCACGACGCTGCGGTTCCCGCCCGGGCCCTTGCGGGAGCCGAGAATCTTGACCGCGTCGGCCTTGAAGAGCTCCTCCTCGCCTAGGTCGACCCCGGTCTGGGTGAGCTTGCGCAGCACCCCCTTGCCGATGGTGCCCGACACCTCCGCCACATAGGTCTTGGTTACCTCGAACGAGGGGTGAGTCAGGCGGTGGGTCAGCTCCCCGTCGTTGGTCAAAAGGAGAAGCCCTTCAGTGGCGATGTCCAGGCGGCCCACCGGGAACACCCGCTCGTGAACGCCGATAACGTCCAGGACCGTGGTGCGCCCCTCCGGGTCTTTGGTGGTGGTGATGACCCCTTCGGGCTTGTTTAGAAGGAAGTACTGCTTGGTCGGGTCGAGCTGGACCCTCAGGTTGTCGACCTCGACGCGGTCGACCGCCGGATCGATCCGCTGGCCGAGGTCGGCGAAGTCACCGTTCACAATCACCCGTCCCTGCCGGATCATGTCCTCCGCGGCCCTGCGGGAGGCGATACCCGCCTCGGAGAGGACCTTCTGGATGCGGGTGCCTTCGGGGGGCTCACCGGTCCGGGCGGTCGCCCGCTTGCGGGGAGGGATCTCGGAGGACCTGCGCCCGGACGCCGCCGGGGCTTTGGCCGGGCGGCCCGGGGGTTTGCTCGCGGTGGGAGGCCTGGAATCTTTGCGCGGCTGCCGGGGGCCGGTGGAGCTGCGATCGGCCGGGCGCCGGTTGGCCGCCGGCCGGGAGGCGCCGGACGTGGTTGAGGCCTGGATGGTTTCCGACGACCCGGCGTAGGCGGCCGGAGCCGCGCCGGTCCGGGGTTCGGCCGGGAAATCTTCACGGGGTGCCGGGCGGTTCCGGGGAAATCCGCCGGCATTGGGCCGTCCCCTGCCGGGAGCCCGGTCGTCGCTGGACCTGGGGTAGCCGGATGGTTTTCGGGAATCCCCATCCTGCCTGCGGTCGGACCCACCGGGACGGCCCGGGCGGTCGGAGCGACCGGAGCGGGCGGGCCCGCCGGGACGATCCGGGCGACCTGAACGGCCGGCCCTCTCAGTGCGGTCGGGGCGGTCGGGGCGGTCGGGGCGGTCGAGGCGGTCGGGGCGACCTGAACGGTCCCTGTCGGGGCGTGCCGAACCCGCCGAACGCTTCTGAACACCGGGGCCGTCAGGCCGGTCGGGGCGGTCGGCCTCTCCGGGACGCCGGGGGCCGGCCGACGGTCCGCGCGGGTCGGAAGGCCGGGGACGCGGCGAGCCGGGGCGGGAATCGGAAGGTCTCTCGGGTCTGGGCCGGGCGCCCGGGGTTCTGGAGTCGGAGGAGCCGGCATAGCCCGGGCGGGACCCTCTGCTGGAGGGCCGTTTACCGGGGGCGGGCCTGCCGGTTCTGCCGGGCGGCCGGGAATTGTTCACCCCTCCAGACTACAGACCGGGGCCGAGTCCAGACTCCATTCGCTCCACCGCCTTGCTGTCAGGCATGAAATCGGCCAGCTCCGGCAGCTCTGAGAGATCGTTCAGCCCCAGCCGCTCCAGGAAGACCTGCGAGGTGCCGTACAGAATCGCCTGACCGGGGCCCGGGTCCCGTCCGACTTCTATCACCACGCCCCGGGCGATCAGCGTCCGCAGAACCCCGTCGCTGGAAACCCCCCGGATCTCGGCCAGCTGGCCCCGGGAGACCGGCTGACGGTAGGCGACGATCGCCAGAGTCTCCAGTGCCGCCTGGCTGAGCCGCCCATGACGCTGCTCCCCGACGAACCGCTCCAGGTAGGGGGCAGAGTCGGGGTGGGTTGCCAGGCGCCAGCCTCCGGCCACGGATCGCAGCACGATCCCCCTCCGTGACTGCTCATAGTCGTCTCGCAAACTCAAAACTAGCTCCTCGATCCGGTTCGACGGCAGTTCGAACAGAACCGCCAGGTCGGCGGTGGGAACCGGCTCGTCGGCGATGAACAGCACCGCCTCCAGGTGCCGCAACAGGTCCGATCGGCCTTCCATCAGGCCGCTCCCGACGCCGGCGGGCGGTAGGTGAGCGAGATCTCGCCGAACGGGCGCTCCTGCTCGATGTCGACCGCCTGGCTCTTGAACAGCTCCAGAACCGCCAGAAGGGCCATCACGACATCGATGCGGGATCGGGCGGAGCCGAACATCTGGCGAAACGATCCGGACCCTTCCCGCTCCAGCCGCGACCTCAGCTGCGTCACCATCTCCTCCAGGCTCACCGTGATCCGGGTGATATGGGAGGTGTCGACCGAGGGTTTGTCGGGAGGGGTCAGTGCCCTGACCGCCGCCTGCGCCAGCTTCTGGGCGGTCAGTCCCCGCAGGATTTCCGGCGCGGCAGGAACCAGCTCGTCGGGAAGCTCTGCGGCGCGGGAGTGGTAGCCCAGGTTGGCGGTCATCCGGTTCTCGAGCTGCACCGCAACCTTCTTGAAGGTGGCGTACACCACCAGCTTGTGAAGCAGCCGGTCCCGCTCCTCCAGCAGCAGCCGAAGCTCCGGATCGACCGTCGAACGGCTGGGCAGCAGCTTCAGGGACTTGAGCTCCAGCAGCGTGGCGGCCAGGATCAAAAAACTCGAGGCGGTCTCCAGATCGACCTCGCCCAGGGCGGCGGTGGCCCGCAGGTACTCCTCGGTCACGTCGGCGATGCAGACGTCCGCCACGTTCACCCGCTCCTTGGAGATCAGGTGGAGGAGAAGGTCGAGCGGCCCCTCGAAGACATCGAGCTTTACGGCGTAGGTCACGGTTTCAACAATAGCCAGCCGGGCGAAGTGCCGCCGGTATTTACGACCTTCTGAGGCCGATGCGGTCGCGGACCACCTGCATGGTCTCCTGCGCCATCTCCCGGGCCTGGGCGGCGCCGGTGTCCAGAATTTTGTCCAGCCGGCCGGGATCCTCGAGTATCTCAAGGTACCGGGCGCGAAACGGATCCAGGAAATCGATCACCGCCTGCGCCAGCCCCTTCTTGAAGTCGCCGTACCCCTTGCCTTCGTACTCCTGCTCAATCTCGGACACCGGCCGCGCGGTGACCGCCGAGTAGATCGACAGCAGATTGGTGATCGCCGGCTTGTCCGGAGAGGCGACCACCTCACGGCCGGAATCGGTCACCGCTCTTAGGATCTTCTTGCGGACCACCTCGGGAGGGTCGTTCATCCAGATCAGGTTGTTGGGCCGCTCGGTGGTCTTGGCCATTTTGTAGGCGGGGTCGTCCAGCCCCATGATCCGGGCTCCCTCCACCGGGATGTAGGGGTCCGGCACCGGGAAGGTGTCGCCGAAGGTCCGGTTGAACCTCTCGGCGATGTCCCGCATCAACTCCAGATGCTGCTTCTGGTCCTCGCCCACCGGAACCAGCTCGCCCCGGTAGACCAGCACGTCGGCAGCCATCAGGACCGGGTACATGTACAGGCCGGTGCCGATGGACTCGTTTTCGGTGTTGCGCGACTTGTCCTTGAACTGGGTCATGCGGCTGAGCTCTCCCATGCGGGAGACGCAGGTAAGAATCCAGGTGAGCTCGGTGTGCTCCATGACCTCCGACTGCAAAAACAGGACCGACCGTTCCGGGTCGATCCCGGATGCGATGAGGCTGGCCGCCGCGGAGCGGGACCGTTTGCGGAGCAGCTCCGGGTCCCAGGGAACGGTCAGGCTGTGCAGATCGACAACGCAGAAGATGCACTCGTGGAGGTCCTGAAGAGCCACCCACTGCCGGAAGGCGCCGATGTAGTTGCCCAGATGGGGCACGTCGGCCGTCGGCTTCACTCCGGAAAAGACTCGTGCCATTCGAAAACCTTCTGTTTAGAGAACTGCCCTTATGCTTAGGCTAAGTGCTTCGATACCTCTTCAGTAACCCGCCGGACATCGCCGGGTTCATCCTACTTTCCGTGGTCTTCATCATCGCCCTGTCTCTGCATGAGTACGGGCATGCTCTGGCGGCCACCCTTCAGGGCGACCCCACCGCCAAGCTGGCGGGACGGCTGACGATCAATCCTAAGTCCCACCTGGATCCGGTCGGCACGTTCATGCTGGTCATGGTCGGCTTCGGCTGGGGCAATCCCGTCCCCTTTGCACCGAACAAGCTGCGCAGCCGGCAGTTCGGTGCAGCCATCGTGGGCATAGCCGGTCCGGTGGTGAATGTGATCCTGGCCTTCATCAGCGCGTTCCTGCTGCTGGTCCTGGTCCGCAGCGGTGCCGCCAACGAAGGCGTAACTCACCTGTGGGGCCGGTTCCTGCAGATTAGTCTGACCCTGAACATCACCCTTGCCCTGTTCAACCTTCTACCCATCCCACCGCTTGACGGTTCCCGAATTCTCAGCGCTGTGCTGCCGCCGAACAAGCAGCACATCGTGTTCTTCCTGGACAAGTGGGGGTTCGTGATTCTGCTGCTGGTGGCCTTCATCCTCTTCCCCAGGTTCGCCGGCCCCGTGATCGACGCGTGTGCCCGGCTGATCCTGACCCTGGTCGGGGCCTAATCCGCCGCTACTCTTCCGACGGGCCCCCGGACCCTGCCTGGTAGCTGCGAAGCGGCGAGGCTCCCCGGTCCCACGAGGCGAGGATTGGCTCGACTATCCGCCAGCTCTCCTCCGCCTCATCGCCCCTGATCGACAGGGACGGGTCTCCCTCCAGAGCATCGATCAACAGCCGGGCGTAGGCGGTCATCTCCTGGTCGGCAAGCTGCAGCTCCCAGCACGCCGGCTCCAGGCTGAACGGATCCCCGGCCCCGTTCAGGGCAATTTCAGCCAACACCGTGTCGGGGTCCATGGAAAGCGCCACGACGTTGGGGCCCGGCTCGTGAGGCTGGTCGAAGGGCAGGCGTTCGGTCGGCCGCAGCGTCACCCGAATCTCTCTGCGGTCCTTGGCCAGCGCCTTGCCGGTCCGCAGACGGAAGGGCACGCCCCTCCAGCGGTCGTTGTCGACGTAAAGGGTCGCCTCGGCAAAGGTCTCGGTCGACCTTGTCGGGTCCACGCCCGGCTCCTCTGAGTAGTCGGGGATCTGCCGGCCGTCGACGGAGCCGGCGGAATATATCGCCCGGACGGAAAGGGCCCCGGCATCTTTGCCGTCCGGCCTCCTTACCGACTTCAAAGCTGCGACCTTGGCGTCCCGCAGGGGGCCCTCCCCCAGGCCGTCCGGCCGCTCCATTGCCACCAGACACAGCACCTGAAGAAGGTGGTTCTGGATCATGTCGCGCAATGCTCCGGTGCCGTCGTAGTAGCCGGCCCGGCCTTCAAGGGCCACCGTCTCGTCCCAGATGATGTCGACGCGCTCGATATGGTCGGCGCACCACAAAGGTTCAAACAGCCGGTTGGCAAAACGCAGCCCCAGGATGTTCTGAACCGTCTGCTTGCCCAGGAAATGATCGATGCGGAAAACGGCCGACTCGGCAAAGTGCTGGTGGAGCAACCGGTTGAGCTCCCGGGCTGAAGCCAGGTCGGTCCCAAACGGCTTCTCCACCACCACCCCGCTCCCGTCCGGCAAACCGGCGGAGGCAAGCCCTGTGATTGCGGAGCCGAACAGCGACGGAGGCAAAGCGAGATAGGCCACGACCGGGCCGGCCGCCCCCTCGGCGGCAGATTGAAGGGTCTCGGCCTGCGTAACGTCGCCCCGGAGGTAGCGGAGCCGTCCGACGAGAGCATCCCGGCTTGCCCGGCTCAGGTCCGGGGCGTGCTGCTCCAACCTCCGTGCGGCGTGGTCACGAAAGCCCGGGGTTTCCCAGGGTTCCCGCGCCACCCCTACGATCTCGACATCGGCCGCCAGGCGATCCCTCTCCACCAACTCCACCAGCGCGCGAAGCAGGTACCTGCCCGTCAGGTCGCCGCTGGCGCCCAGGATGATGAGCCGCGATGCGGTCATCTCGCCGGCAATGGGTTGTACGTGGGGGTGAAACTCGTGCCTAACACTGGGGTGCTCTTACCCGGAGAGATCCCTAAGTAGTCGGGCATTCCGCTCGACCCACCATCAATTGCGACCCAAATGCGCTCATCCAGGCACAGTAATCGTCGCCTTGGACCTTTATCTCTTTGTCGACATATCTATTGCTCGACTAGTCGGCTTCCCAGCACCTCAACTGATACTTGAAGGTCTAACAGCCCTAACGTTCAACTGAACCTTGATTGTGCTGGAGGCGTCCGGGGTCCGGTTTGCCGGTACCCAAGTGCCTATGTAGATTTGTCGACAACTGGACAAATAGATGACCGCAGGAGAGGCGGGCGCAGGGGTTGGGGCTACTCGGAGGAGAGGCGCTTCACCAGGAGGGAGTCCGCTCCCCTGGTGTCAAAGTCGTCGAGGATCTCGGCTATGGCCGCCCTGACTATGCGACCCCGGTCGGAGGCCAGCTTGTGGTTTGCCCTCAGGTCGAGGCGCGCTGCCTCCAGGCGAGTGAGGTCGGAATCGGTGCAGTAGAAGGTGACCTTCTCCGCGTGCCGGGGGCGGGCAACCGGCGCACCTGCGGGCGCCGCGGGGGCGGGTGACGGCCTGGGTGCTTCGCCGGCTTGTGAACGGCCGCCTTGTGAACGGACGGGGGCGGGCTTGGGGACCGGCGTGTCCTCAACCGTCGGGGCCTCCGTTGCGGGGACCGCCTCAACGCTGCGCGCAGGCTTCGACTGGGGAGCGCTGCCGAAAAGCAGGTCCGCTCCGGGAAGGCTGGCCCTACGAGGCACGGTCCATCACCTCACGAGCGAGATCCCGGTACTCCTGGGCGCCGTTGGAGGAGGGCGCGTAGGCCAGGATGGGAACACCGGCGACCGAGCCTTCCGAGAACTTGATGGTCTTGTGGATGACGGTCTTGAACAGCTTCTCGCCGAACGCCTCCCCCACCCGGCTGAGTACCTCCCGGCCGTGGATGGTGCGGGCCTCGAGCATGGTTGCCACTATGCCCATCACCTGTAGTTCGGGGTTCAGCCGTTCCTGCACCTTGCCCACGGTGTCCATTAGCAATGCCATGCCCCGCAGGGCGAAGTACTCGCACTCCAGCGGGATGATCACCGAGTTGGCGGCAGTCAGAGCATTGACGGTGAGCAGGCCCAGCGACGGCGGGCAGTCGATCAGGACATAGTCGTAGATAGCCTGGGCGGGCTCCAGGCAGCGCTTCAGCAGCTGCTCGCGGGCCACCTCGGAGACCAGAACCACCTCGGCCGCCGAAAGATCGATGTTGGAGGGCACCAGGTCCAGACCGGGCACCTTGCTGGGGGTCACGACGTCCTTCAAGCCCACCGTGCGGTCGAGGAGCAGGTCGTAGACGCTGACCTCGATCTCGTTCGGGTTGAGGCCCAGACCCACAGACAATGCCCCCTGGGGGTCGAAGTCGACCAGCAGGACCCGGGACCCCTGCTCGGCAAGCGCTGCTCCGAGATTGATGGTGCTGGTCGTCTTGCCCACGCCGCCCTTCTGGTTGACCACGGCCACGATCTGGCCGAGCACCCGGTATGAGCCCCGCTCCTGCCACGGAGCGGGTGCGGGCGTGGCCGGTGGGTCCGGGGGCGATGGGGGCTTCCTCGCAACCGGCGTCCCGGGCGCGGCAACAGGTCGCGCCTCCGGCGTACCGGCGGCGGCCTTCTCTTTCGCCGGGGCGGGCTTGCGTTTCACCACCGTCTTCGTCGGGAGCACCTGGGCCGCCTGGACAGCAGGCTCCTGGGGCCGATCGACCTCGTCAATGGGGTCGTCGGGGGGGAACAGCTCGGCCAGCAGGTTGTGCTGGGAGTACGGGTTTGAGTTCATGAATGAATATCCACAAGCCGCCTTGTCGACAATTTTTGCTGGGGCGGCAAATACTAAGTCGCGCAACAACCCGAAACAACGACCTACGGAAACTGTTTTGGGGAGCGGCGACCCGAGGGGTCACCGGGGATGGGACGCTAGCGCTTGGCTTTGCTCTTGCACGCCATGCAGAGCTTGGCGGCGGGGATGGCCTCCAGGCGCTCCGGGGGAATGTCTTTGCCGCACCCTTCACATTTGCCGTAGGTGCCCTTGTCGATCCGGGTCAGAGCAGCCTGGACCTCGTCCAGCCGTTGTTGAAGGCCCTCGGCCAGGCTGAGGACCCGGGCCCTCTCGGAGGTGGTCTGGGCAGCATCGGCGAAGCCTTCGTCCAGGTGGATATCCACCTTCCCGTCGGCGGTGAAGCCCAGGTCGGCAAGCTCGGCGAGAACGATGGCCTCTTCTTCGCGCAGCCTTTTTTGTGCTACCTGCAGGTCTTCTTCTAGCAAAGCCGTTTCCTTCCAGTAGTACCGGGGCGTCGGGATCGGCAAACAAACCAGTTTCTTGAGCTGTTTCGAACGCGCGCTGGCAAGGCCAGCATTACAACACCTGATGGAAGCATATTCCCTTGGTCAAGCGGTCGCGGGATTGGCGCCTAGGGAAATGGTGGTGCGGGCTCGGTGGGCAACAAAATCTCCATGTTGACCGCTCCGGCCCCCAATCCGATGGCCTGAGCCGCCGCCTGAGACAGGTCCAGTACCCGGCCGTGGGCGTAGGGGCCCCGGTCGGTGATGACCACTACGGCCGCCCTACCGCCCCTGGTGACCTTCAGGATTGTCCCCAAAGGCAGCGTTACGCTTGCCGCCGTCATCTGGGCCGCCTTGAAGGTGGCGCCACTGGCGCTTCGACACCCGTCAAAACCGGGACCGTACCAGGAGGCATCACCGGTGGTGACCACGCCGGTCGGGCCTAGCTTGGAAGGCATCAATCCCGCTCCCCCGGTTGCCGGCGAGTACCAGCTCAGCAGTGCAGCCAGCTTCTGGTCCCGGGCCGGCAGCCCCGGCGTACACGGGCCCGGCGCAGGCTTTTTGATGGCCGCCGCCCGGGCAGCCAGGACCTTTTTTTCGGCATCCATCGCGGTCTGGATGGCGACCTTGAGATCCTGCAGAGAGGCAGCTCTTTGTTCCCTGCTCGCCTTCAAGCCGGCCCGTTGGGCATCCAGGCTGCGAACCCGGGCCTCCAGGTTCTCAACCGTCGTAGCCAGCTCCGCCTTCTCCTCATCCCGCTGAGCGCGCAGACGAGCGGCTTCGTTAAGCGACTTTCCGTCCTTCTCGGCCAGGCTCTCCCAGAACATCCCGAGCTTGGAAAGGTCGGTCAGGGTGGTGGAGGTGAACAGCGGCGCCAGGATGCTGCTGGGACCGTTCTTGTACATCCGTGCCGCACGGGTGTTGGCGGACTTGCGGATGACGCTTACCTGGCCTTCCAGCTCCCGGATATGCGACTCGGCGCTGCGGATCCGGGACTCGGTCTGCCCGACCTCTGTCTCGCCCTTGGCGATCGACCGGTTGACCGCAAACATCTTGCTGTCCAGCGACTTCAACTCGTTCAGTACCCGGGCGGTCTTGGCGTTGGCGTCGGCAAGCTGTTTTCGGATGGCGTCCAGGTCGTCCGCCCGCGCAACCTCGCCCGGCAGGACGATCACGTAAACGGCCAGGAGGATAAGTGTCAGCGAGCAACGTCGCAGCGACGTCAGCGAGGGCCCAAGCCCGAATATCACGCCTGCGACGCTATCAGCGGACCGGGGCAGACGCAACAATTCCCGAACGGCCGGCCTCACCACTCCCACTGGTCGTAGACGGCGCCCACGAGGATCGGGGGATCGGTTCCGGGTTGAAACAAGAAGGTGACGTTCCACGAATTGAGGCATGAACCGGCGGGATCGGAGAGCCTGGTCCCGACGTGCGGCAGATCGGGGTCGACGTCCGCCCTGGATGAAAGGTCGTACTCCAGGCAGTTGAAATGCCGGCCCTCCGCCAACTGCAGATCCCCGGCACCCTCGGGCGGGACGAAGGAATAGCCGTCCCCACCCCCCGCCGAGGGCACCTCCCAATTCAGCGGGTCGCGCAGTGTCTCCCGGGACAACTCGACAACGTTTCCCCCGCCCTCCCGGGCCAGTCGAAGGGTTACTACCGGCGCTACCTCCAGCTCGTCAAAGCGGGTCACGCCGCGCAAAAAGTCCACTACCTCCGCGGCGGCCTCGGTGAGCTCCGAAGCCCCCGGCGCGGATGGGGAACCGGTAGGAGCCGCGACCTGGGTCGATTCGCGACTACAGCAAACCAGCAAGAGGCAGGCCGCTGCCGCCACCGCAACCGCTCGCCGGCTCACTGCTCCAGCCCGTCGTGCTCCAGGGCCTGCCGGACGTAGTACCGGAGCGCCTCCCGGTTGACGTCGGCCGGCCCTTTGAGCTTCACGTTGCGGGCGTGTTTGCCGGTTCCCTTCAAGAGTCCGAACGGGTCCTCGAAGTAAGCACCGGCCCGGAACCCGAAGCTGATTGCCTCCTTGCCGGGGGTGATCCAAGCAATCGGCCACCTGCCGGACCACATCAACATTCCGTAGCCGACCTTTTCGGTTGCCTGGGGGGCGCTTTCCCGCATCAGATCACGCAGCATTTTCACGAGGTCGTGAAACTGCGGGGGGATCTTCTCCTGGATGAACGCGTCCGTGGAGGTCAAGCCAGCCCATCCAACTGATTCTGATGCGGCCCGGTGTTCCGGCGGCGTGCCCGGATCACTGCGTCGACACCGGTGCCGGCAGCGGAGCGCGGCCGGTCCTGTGCGACGACCAACTCCCACGCATCCGGATCGAGTGCCGCGACCGCGCCCTCGACCGAGACCTGCACCTGGTTTGCTGCGGCCGTGGGAGCACCGGTGCCGGGGTCGATCGGCCGATGCCCGACCATAAACAGGGTTCCTCCCGGAGCAACGCCGCTCGCCATGCGCGCCACCATGCCCTCGACGGAGCCGGCAATGTGGACGTAGAGGCAGATGACTAGATCGAATTGTCCCGGATCCGGCGCCCAGGTCCCCAGATCGCCCTCGACCCACTCGATGCGTCCGGCGATGACATCCCCCGCCGCCTCGGCCATCGAGCGGGCGTGGGCCAGGGCCGAGGCGGAGAAGTCAACCGCCGTGACCTGCCAGCCGTGCGCGGCGAGCCAGAGCGTTTCGGCACCGTGTCCACAGCCGGCATCCACGGCGTGTCCCGGCACAAGGCCGGCGACTTCCGCCGTCAGATGGGCGTTTGGTGGCCTCAGCGCCACTTTGCCGGCTTGCTCGCTGAGCGTCTTCGACCACAACCGTTCCCAGAAGTCCTGATCGAATTTGGGCCCGGTCACGGGGGATTCACGCTTCCGGCATTCCGTAGGGCATATCGCCCCAGTAGGAGTAGAAGGTGTCGTCGAGCTTCTTCCAGCCCGCAACGACCTCCGGCTGATTCTCCTGCAGCCACCGGACGAAATGCGGCCGGGTGCCGTCGGCGTCGGTGACGCCGTACTCGGTTCCCAGATCCCACGAGGCGAAAACCCGGCCGTTCTTGGCTGCGACGTCCGGGTCCGCGGCAAGCGCCGCGATCCCCCTACCGACGAACAGCGGCGTCTCGGATGCGATGAACGACGGCTCGTTCACCGCGGCGTCCCGCCAGTTGGCTTCGGTCACCCCGAAGTTGTCGAGCATCCACTCCGAACGCAGGAATCCCGGGGTCACCGCTACCGCGGTGACGTTGCGGTCCTTGAGCTCCTGGGATAGTCCGAAGGCCATCCGGATCACCGTCGTCTTGACCAGGTCGTAGAAGAAGTGCCCCCGGTAGAAGTAGGCGTCGCCGTCGGTGATCTCAACCACCAGTCCGCCGCCACGGATCAAAGGAAGACCGTGGTAGCTGGTGATTATGTGGGTCTTGATCGCGCGGTCGATGATCGTCAGCCCGTCCTCCAGCCTGGTCTCCCAGAGCCTTTTTCCCCATTCGACCAGGTCGTCGCCGCCCCAGATGTCGTTGACCAGGATGTCGAATTGCCCGACCTGATCGAACAGCCCGGCCACCTGGTCCGGCACCGTGTGGTCGACCCGTACCGGTATCCCCCGGCCGCCGGCCGCGGTGACCAACTCGGCGGTTTCGTGGATGGTCTCCGGGCGGTTTCCCATCCCCGGGCTTCCGGGGACGCTCCGTCCGGTGCAGTACACGGTGGCTCCGGCTTCGCCGAGTGCCCGGGCGATACCCCGGCCGGCGCCGCGGGTAGCCCCCGCAACCACCGCGACCTTGCCCTTAAGTTTCAGCAACTACTCCTCGTTGCCTTTCCGGTCATGAGCAAGAACCGACAAAACCGCTCCCAACGCAGGTCCAAACACCATGCCGTACGTAACACCCATGCCGACGTTTCCGAATGCTGCCCCTATTGTTGCGCCCAGCGCCATACCTACACCAACGCCAACTGCTACATAAGATGCCAATGCGGCGCCGAGTCGATCTTCATCGTCTTCGCTCAAGACAGTCAACCTCCGGTGCCGTCAATCTCCCTTGGCCGACCGGTCGCGCCGCCGCCGGGCCCGACGCCCGGCCTCTGGTCGTACTTGGATGGCTGGGAGGCGTAGCAGACAGACTAACGGTTTCACCGGCGACCGGGACCGGCCGGCGAAGCTACCTACGAAGCGATCGGATCCGGGAGCGCGTTGTGAGATACCAGCCACCGCCAACCAGAATCAGCAGCAACGGAATCGCGCCGGGTTCGTCTTCGACGGTGACCATGTAGACCAAAAGAATGACTCCCAGGACCACGGTCAGCGCGGACGCTACGAGTTGAACTTTTCGATTTGAGCCGGCTTCGATCGGCCGGTCATTGTTCATCGATCCTCCCAGGTTGGTTGCGGGCACTCCCTACAGGCACGCTAACTTGGGAGCTCCACGATTTCGTAGAGGAGATGCTGAAATTTGGAGGTATTACACAAGAACCGAACGACTACCTGACCGCAACCGCCCGGTCGGTGGGCACCAGGTTGATCCAAATGTTGCCCGGAGCCAGCTTGATCGGGGCGCCGGCCGCATCCACCAGGGTGAAGTGGTCGTTCAGGCTCGGACGCTGCCACCTTCCCTGAACCGCCTGGCCTCCCCTGAGGACCGTGGCCTCCCCCTCCCCCGTTACTCCGATGTGGGGTGAGCCGCCGGCGATCTGGACCGGAACCTTGAAGACCAGGACGTTGGTGGCGCTGAGCTGGGCGCCGGACTCGTCCAGGTGCGGCCGGCCTCCCTGCGACCGCAGGTACTTTTGGGAGCCGGCATCGTAGTTGTAGCCGACCGAGCTGGATCTTGAATAGGACAGATCCACCCCGCCGCCCGACTGCGCTGCGGGATCGGCAAGCAGAGCCGGGTCAAAGATGTAGCCGGTGCCGGGAGGGCCCTTCACGCCCTGGGCGGCGGGACGGGCAAGCAGTGCATCGCTAGACGTGTACAGGTTGTGGGGCGCCGGCCTTGCGCCCGACCTTTGGTACGCCGGCCCGTTGCCACCGTGAACCAGGTTGACCACGCCGGCGGTAGAGCGGACCTTGGCCAGGACCGGCGGAGCCGCCCCCGAGTAGCCGAACAGAACCGGCGAGTACGGGATCAACAGGTCGGGATCGACCAGCCGGGCACTGCGGATGGGCCCCAGACGGGGCGCAGTCTGGCAATGAAGCACAACCAGAAACCGGGTCAGGCCCCCCTCGACCAACTCCTCGTAAACGACATCGGCCTGCGGCATGCCCACCTGGGGCCTGGCCCGGGCGGCATTGTCGATCTTTACCGCATGAACCGGCCGGGTGATGTCGGCGGCCCCGGCATCCACTCCGGTCAAGGGGCACACGATCGCAGGAGGTTGGGGTGGCGGGGCGGCTGCAGCAAGCGGTGCCGCCGGCGGTGCCAGCGGCGCGGCACCCAACAGGGCCAGAATCAGAGCCAGCAGATCTCCGGGGAGGGAATTCATCGCAGCGCCTGTTATACCTGTTTCGTCATCACCCCTGCATCAAGGCCAGGTATGCCCCCACCGGGTCCTGAACCGCCGCATACGCGAAGCGTCCATCGTCCCCCCGCATCGCCTTGATAATCTTGCCCCCCTCCCCCTCCGCCCGGCGCAGGCTTTCGTCGAGGTCGCCCACGGGCAGGTAGATCATCCAAACCGCCGGCAAACCCAGGTTCATCCCGCGCGCATGGCAGACGCCCGCCGCCGGGGCTCCATCGGCGCCGACCATGTTGTAGTCGGCATAGCTGGCACCGGCGTCCTCCATCTCGATGTCCTGCACCGACCACCCAACGACCTGTCGATAGAAATCCCGGGTCTCTGTGGCAGCAGGGACTGTCAGGTCCATCCAGACGATGCGGCCGACCTCCTCCGGGTCACCAGGGGGGATCGACTCGGCAGGGACGACCGG
>JAJCYF010000001.1 GCA_029263035.1 Actinomycetes bacterium | reverse complement strand
GCTCGTAGTGGTTGAAGTCGAAGCGCAGGCGTCCAGGCTCCACCAGCGAACCCATCTGCTTGGCGTGCTCGCCGAGGGTGTTGTGAAGCGTCCAGTGCAGGATGTGGGTGGAGGTGTGGGCCTGCGTGACGCCCTCACGGTGGACCGGGTCGACGGTGGCGCGGGCGTCCTGCCCGGCACGGATTTCGCCCTGGACCACGGTGCCGCTGTGGATGACCACGCCCGGCACCCCCCATGCGGTTTCCTCCACTTTGAACAGCCCGGTCTCGGTGCGGATCTCCCCCGGGTCCCCGATCTGGCCGCCGCCCCGGGGGTAAAACGGGGTGCGGTTCAAGATCAGCTCGCCGGTGCTGCCCTGGGCCAGTACCTGGGCCGGGACCACCCCCTGGAGGAGCCCGATAACACTTGCGTCGAGCGAAAGCTGCTCGTAGCCCAAAAACTCGGTCCGGCCCAGGGTGTCGCGGATCTCCGTCAGAGCCTCGTTCTCCGGGCGGTCCTTGCTGCCGGCGGGCCGGGCGGCGCGCGCCCGAGTCTTCTGCTGCTTCATGAGGGCGACGAAGGCGTCCCGGTCCACCTGGAGGCCCTCCTCGGTGGCGATGTCCTGCGTAAGGTCCAGCGGGAAACCGTAGGTGTCGTGCAGCTTGAAGGTGATGTCGCCGGAAAGGGTGCCGGCTCCGGAGCCCTTCAACCGGGAGATCTCGGCGTCCAGGATCTCCATTCCCTGGCGCAGGGTCTGGTCGAAACGCTCCTCCTCCTTCTCGACCACCGCCCGGATCAGGTCCCGGTTGCGGCCGACCTCGGGGTAGTCGTCGGCGTAGGTTTCGATAACCACCTCGGTCAGGCGGGAGAGGAACAGCTCCTCGATCCCCAGCAGGCGGGCGTGGCGGGCCGCCCGCCGGATGAGCCGGCGCAGGACATACCCGCGCCCGACGTTGCCGGGCAGGACTCCGTCGGCGATCAGCATGGTCATCGACCGGGCATGCTCGGACAGGACCCGCAGCCCCACGTCGGCGGAAGGCGACTCGCCGTACTTCTTGCCGGTCGCCCCCTCCACCACCTGCAGGATGGCGGCCATCGAGTCGATCTCGAAAACGGTCGGGACGTCCTGCAGGATCGAGGCGAGGCGCTCGAGCCCCAACCCGGTGTCCACGTTCTTGTTGGGCAGGTCCCCGACGATGCGTAGCTGGTCGTCCTGCACGTACTGCATGAACACCAGGTTCCAGACCTCCAGGTAACGTTCTTCGTCCAGCTCGTTTTCACCGGTGTACTTCACCCCGAACGCTTCACCCCGGTCGTAGAGGATCTCCGAGCACGGCCCGCAGGGACCGGCGACGCCCATGTCCCAGAAGTTGCCCTGATCCCGGGTGCGGCGCAGCACCCGTTCCGGCGCCACCCCGACCTCCTTCTCCCAGATCTGGGCGGCCTCATCGTCCTCCTCGAACACGGTGATCCACAGCCGGCCGACCTCCAGGCCGTACCCGTCCGTCATCAGCTCCCACGCCCATTTGCAGGCGTCCGATTTGAAGTAGTTGCCGAAGCTGAAGTTGCCGAGCATCTCGAAGAACGTCAGGTGCCGTGCGGTCTTGCCGACCTCCTCCAGGTCCTTCTCCCGAAAGCACTTCTGCGCCGAGACGGCCCGCGGGTAGGGCGCCGGACGGGTGCCCAGGAAATAGGGCTTGAACTGGACCATTCCGGCGTTGGTGAGCAGCAGCGTGGGGTCATCGGGAACCAGGGAGGCCGAGGAGACGACGGTGTGCCCGCGCTCGGCAAAGAAGTCGAGGAAGGTCTTGCGTATCGAGGGGGTGTCCACAGCTAAGACATTTCCCGCGTCAGGAGGATTTTCATCGGCAGTCCAACACTACCGCCCCTGCCGCCCAAGGGTCGTAGCGAGCGTTATGAGCATGAGCCTCATGCTAATCTATGCTCATGGCTGAAATGACGAGACGACTACAGATTCTGGTCGACGAAGCACGTTGGAACCGGCTGGAACAGCAGGCAAAACAACGGGGTTCCTCCGTGGCAACGCTTGTCCGGGAAGCCATTGACATCGCTTTCCCCGGCGGCGAAGCGGAGGCCGGAGAGACCGCCCGCCGGATTCTGACCCGGCCGCCCATCGATCTGGGCGACTGGTCGGCGGCCAAGAGCGACATTGAGGACGGAATGGAACGGGGTACGTCATAGCCGCCCGGTACCTGGTCGACACGAATGTTTTTCTCTACGCCCGCGGGGGCGACCACCCCTACCGCGCGCCGTGCCGCAGGCTGGTTGAGGCGGTGGGGCAGGGTCTGGTCAGGCTGGATGCAAGCACCGAGTTGGTTCAGGAGTTCTTGCACGTCCTTCTCAGAAGAGGGGTCAAACGGGATCAGGCGGTGGAAGAAGCGAACGAAGTCAGGCGGCTCTGCCGGGTGGTTCCGTTTGACGACCAGGTGTTTGCCCTGTCCCTGACGATGGTCAGAAAATACCCCTGCATCGGGGTTCGGGACTCGGTTCACGCTGCGACTGCGGTGGCCGGCGGAATCAACCGGATCCTGAGCGCCGACCATGTATTCGACGGAATGGACGAGGTCGAAAGAGTAGACCCCGGCCAAGCCGCCGGCCTTCTTGACGTCTAGTTCGCGAAGTCCACCACGTTGTGCAGCTTGCGCAGGTGCACCAGGTCCATCTGATCCTTGTCCGGCACGCCGATGACCGCCAGGTCGTCGTAACGGCCGGCCCGCTTGACCAGGTAGCCGATGCCCTTGTCGACGTCGGCCCCGTTTTCGTCCCGCTCGAAGAGCAGTTCGGCCTGGTCAAAGAACAGCACTCCCCCGGCGTCCTCGGCCCCGTCGATGATGCGTTTCATGATCCGCTCGGTCTCTTCCAGGGTCGGGCTGACGACCAGCGAGAGGTCTATGCGGAACAGGTTCATCTTCAACTCCTTGGCCAGAACCTCGGCCGCAGTGATCTTGGCCGTGCCCGGGGGTCCGTTGAAGATGGCAACCACGCCGCTGCGGGGCTTGCCCTTGTTCTTGGAGCCGTTCTGCGAACGGCTGTCGTCAATTCGTTCCTGCATATCGGCCAGGATCCGCTTCATCGTGGCAAGGGCCTCATCGGAGAGCTTGAGGTCGTCCCAGCCGGCCAGAGGGGCAACCCGCTGCACCACTCTTTCAATCCATGGCGGCATCTGAGTTCCTCCTGTGCCTCGGCTTAAGCGTCTGAGCCGATTATGACCACGCGGGCCGGCCGGCGCCAAGCCACGGCTCAGGTCAGCGTGTAGAGAACCACCACCTGCACAAGGTTGTAGGTCGCGTGCGTGACCATCGCCGGCAACAGCGACCTGGTTTTGATCCTGACGATCAGCAGCGCAAGGCCGACCAGGGTGATCATCACCAGAGCCGGCCAGTACCCGGCAATATCGGCGAAGTGAAGCAGGCCGAACATCAACGTGACCACTATTCCGGCCGGCCACTTTCCCCAGGAGCGAGCCATGCCGGTGTACATGACGCCGCGGAACAAAAACTCTTCGAAGACCGGCGCCAGCACGACGGCGAGAACAACGAAGAGAATCCGCTGCCACCCCGGCTCGGCAGCCGCCTGGATGAGCGGTCCTTCGACGTTTTCCGGCGACGGAAAGATCAACTCCAGCCCGAATCCCAGGAACAGCGCGATCGCCACGCCGAGCAGCGCCGCTCCGGCAATGACCTTCGGGGGCGCCTTGACCAGCCCCAGGGGAGCCAGCGCCTCGCGCCAGGTGGGGCCCCGCTCGAGGGCCCGGGCCAGCGCCACCACCACCGGCCCTCCCAGCACGAACCCCGCTGCGCCGGCCACCAGAAACAGAACCGGGTCCATCTGGCTCAGGTCGGAAGACGCCAGCACATCGCGCCCGGTCAAAACGGTGAAGCCGACCAACGCCACGGCACCCGCTACGGCCTGACTGATCAGATAGGCGGCGAAGATGAGGAGCGCCTTGCCGGCACCCAACGGTTTTCGCTCCGGCATGACCAGCTGAAACGGTGGAGGCCCGGCAGGCGGAGGCGGCGGAGGGTCATGAACATCCGCGGAGTGAGGCATACCCAAGTGTAGGCCCGGCGGGGGCCCAACAGGACCGGACCCCCATCCGGGTACCGCCGGCAATTCATGCGCACCCTGAAGCGAATCGCGGCTTGCCTATTGACTATCGGTGTGGTGAGACCACAATGGCCGGACCCCCCTTTGGAGAACTTAATGTCCTACCTTCCAGCAACCGGCAACAGACGGTGCCGTCTGGCGTTGCCCAAGCCCGCAGCGTCGTCGTGAGGCGGCTCCTGGTCACTTTGGGCATGGCCCTGGCCGTGCTTGGACCAATGGCGGGCATCTTCGCGGTGGCGGGAGCGCTGCCGCAAATCGAGGCCGATCTGGATCCCGGTGCCCTCGAGCTGCGGTGGATTCACCACATCTACCTCGTCGTTTTCGCCGCCCTGCTCCTGGCCGGAGGCTCTCTTGGGGATCGATTCGGCCGCAAACGGATGCTGCTGTGGGGGTTGGTTGTGTTCACCGCCGCCTCGGCGGCCGCCGGTTTCTGCGAGACCACCGACCAGCTGTTTGCGGCCCGGGCAGCACAGGGATTGGGTGCAGCCCTTCTGGTCCCGGCGACCCTGTCGATACTCGCCGCGGCATTTCCCGAGCGGGGACGGGGCGCGGCGCTGGGCCTGTGGTCGGCGATGTCGGCAGCCGGCGTCCTGTACGGAACACTCTTCGGCGCTTACGTGCAACAGATGTACTCCTGGGAGTGGATCTTCTTCATCTCCTCCGGCTTGACTGCCGTGTGCCTGGTGCTGGCCGGTGCGGCCCGGGAGTCCCGCGACCGGTCGTTGCTGCGCGGCCTGGACTTCGCCGGCATCCTCACCGGCACATCAGCGGTTGCCCTGCTGGCATACGCAGTGGTTGAGGGGAACCTGCTCGGGTGGACCCACGAGTGCGTCCTGGGCGGTCTGGCATCCGGGGTCCTGTTGCTGGTGATCTTTGCCCTGGTGGAGAGCCGCCGCCGGCACCCGATCGTGACCGTTTGGTACTCGGGACACGCAACCCTGTCCGGCTCCAACGCGGTCGCCGCAGCGGCGTTCTTTGCCCTGATGGCACTCGGGATCTTTCTGGTTGCCTACCTGCAGACCATCCTCGGCCATCCCGCCGACGAGGCAGCCCTGCTCTTGATGCCGTTGGCGGGGGCCCTGGTGGTGGTCGCCCCGATCGCAGGGATCATCTCCGACCGTTTGGGGTCTCGGGCACTCATGACCTGCGGGTGCCTCCTGGCGGCCGGCGGGCTGGCGCTGCTACTGCAGTCGGACCTTTCGACCAGCTACGAGAGCGTCGTCTTGCCGGCACTGGCGCTTACGGGCTTCGGCATGGGGCTTCTCCTCGGTGCGACGACATCCGCGGCCCTGGGTGTGGTTGATCCAGGAAGGGTCGGAGGGGCCTCCGGCATGCACAACAGCGTCCGGCAGCTGGGCATCCTGCTCGGGATCGCGCTGCTGGGAGTAGTGGTCGCCTCGGCGTTCGATACCAGCCTTCAAACCAAGCTGGTGGAGGCGGGCCTGGATCCGTCCACCGCTCAGACGATCGTTCGCAGTGACTCGGCGCAGGCGGCCTCCATGGGAGGCCCGCTCGAGCCGATCGGAGACCTGGTGCCCGCCGGGACGGCTCCGGGCGTGATCGACCGCGCCTCTACCGCGGCCGGGGAGTCATTCGTGGACGGCATGCACAGCGCGATGTTCCTGTCGGTCGGCTTTCTCCTCCTGGCAGCGATCATCTCCCTGGTCTTCGTCCGGTCCCATGTGGTGAGCCTTCACCGGGTCGAGGCGGACGGGACTGATGATGAGGAGGCGCCCAGCCGGGTGCGGACCGACCCCGCTCCGACTCCGGCCGCGGCCGTGGCGGAGCCCGATAAGCCGGAGGACGGCTCGGTCGAGGATCCCGTCGAGGATTTGCCCGCCCATATTTCCGTGGGAGAGGCGGAGGATGAGCACGTCGACGGTCCCGTAGAAGACGATGGAATTGCCGAGGGAGGTGCGAGCTTGCAGGAGGAACTCGAGGATGACCGGGAGCGCAATCTCGAACGGGCGGAAGAGGCACTGGTGGCCCTCACCGGCGACCGGGAGACGGCGGGACGGCAACCGCATCCCGAGCTTGCCACCGTGCTGTTCCAGTTTCCTTTCAAGGCCGGGTCGGGAACCGTGCTGGCGAACATCACCGAGTTCATCCGGACCACCTCGGCGTTCTCCCCGGACCAGATGGCCGCCGGGCCACTGGCTGAGCTCCCCGAGACCGTTCTGGGGGTTTCCGGGGGCCGCGCCAGCAGCGAGGTCGCCACGCTGGCCGGGTATCTGCTCTTGGAGCAGCGCTTCGGAAGGATCCGGGAGGGGGTCCGCCTGGACCTGGCGGCAACCGCCCTCATCGGCGCGGCACGCTCCCGAAACCTGTGGAGCTTCGCCGAAGCAGCCGAGCCGCCCGACGACTTCCTGGAGGGACTCGTCACCTTGATCCTGGAGGGTCTCGGCACCGGATCTTCGGTTGGCGAGCGCGATTCAGCCTAGCGGTACGGCGTCAGTCTAGGGGTTCCGGCGAGGGGTTGAGCGGCGTGGGAGGGACTATTTTTCCCAGCTCCAGCTCCACGCCAAAAATCGCTGCGAGCAGTGCCTGGGCTTCGGGTTCGCTCAGGTCGTTGCCCTGGAGGAGCGCCTGGACGTCGTCGCGCATAACCAGCAGCTGCTCGGAGACTCCCAGCCGGTCGCCCACCTGGGCGGCGTTTCGAATCTTGGATAGCTCCGGCTGCAGGCCGTCCGGCTCCGGTGAGGCTGCGACCGCCGTCTCCAGCTGCGCCAGAGCTGCCTGGAACGACGGATGGACCGGCACGGTGGGTGAGGGGCTTTGCTCCGCCGGGGCCGGTTCGCTCGTGCTCCCCTCGTCCGGCACCGCTCGCTGGATGCTCATGAGCACGTAGGCGGGCCAGGCGATGGCCAGAACCGCTATCAGGGTTCCGGCGAGCCGTCTGAAGGTGGGGCTCGTGCCTCTTCTTCGAACGAGCAATCCCGAGGTCCGGCTTCCGATAAGCGACCCGGTGGAGCCTGCCTCCGAATCCGGGATCCACTCCTCGAGATCCTGCCTCATGCTCACCGCCGAGTCGTATCGATGCCGGGGGTCCTTGGACATCGCCCGCTCCACTATCGAGACCAGCGTCGGGTCCACCCCGGCCCGGACCTTCGCCAGCGGCTCGGGGTCCTCCTCCTGAATCGCACGGATCATCGCCAGCGGGGTGTCGGCGTGAAAGGGCTTTTCCCCGTGAGCATCTCGTAGAGGATCACCCCGGTCGAGTACACATCGGTGGCAGGTGAGGCCGGCAGTCCGGCAACCCGCTCGGGGGCCAGGTAGGCGGGTGTGCCCAGTGTGATCCCGCTGTCGGTGAGGTCGGCGGCCTCAGCGACCTTCGCGATCCCGAAGTCGGCAACCTTCGCCACCCCCCGGTTCGTCACCATGACGTTTCCCGGCTTCAGGTCCCGGTGGAGAATCCCCTTGTCGTGTGAGGCTTCCAGCGCGGCCAGTATCTCCAGGGTCCGAAGCCGCGCCTCGGCCTCGGAAAGGGGGTTCTTAGCGATCTGATCGGCGAGCGTTCGGCCCGAAAGCCGCTCCATGACGATGAAGGGGATCCCGTCCTCCTCACCGGAGTCGAACACGCCGACGATGTTGGGATGGCTCAATTGCGCCGCAGCCTTGGCCTCCGAGTCGAACCGGGCCTTCATCTCGGCGGTCGGATTCAAATGAGGACGAAGAAACTTAATGGCGACCGGCCGGTCCAAGGTCAGGTCGCGGGCTGCGCGGACCTCGCCCATGCCGCCCACGCCTATGATCTTGCCCAACTCGTAGCGCCCCAGCAGCACCTTGTGATCAGGCAATGATTCCACCCGTGCATCCTCCCACTTCCATGGGGGACTAAACCCTTTTCGGGCAGTAATAACCAACGATGCGGGTCCGGTCGGGAACCCAGGCGTTGACGGTTACGTGCGCCGGCTTCTGCGCTCCTTCAGCAGTCCGCCGATTGCCTCTTCCCGGCCATGTTCGGTCGGTTCGTAATAACGCTTGCCTGCCAGGTGTTCGGGGAGGTACTGCTGGTCCACCCAGCCGCTGGGGTCGTCGTGGGGGTACCGGTAGTCGACCCCATGGCCCAGCTTCTGGGCCCCCTTGTAGTGGGCATCCCGCAGGTGGGGCGGTACCGGTCCCGCCGGCTGCGACTTAACGTCCTCTATGGCGTTCCAGATGCCGAGTGCCGTGCGGTTGGACTTGGGGGCGGTCGCGAGGTGCACCACCGCCTGGGCCAGGTTTAGCTGCGCCTCGGGCAAACCGACGAACTCCACTGCGTGGGCCGCGGCGTTGGCCACCAGCAGGGCGGTCGGGTCCGCCATGCCGATGTCCTCGCTGGCCAGCACAATCAGGCGGCGGGCGATGTAGCGGGGGTCCTCCCCGGCGACGACCATCCGGGCCAGCCAGTGCAGGCCGGCGTCGGGGTCGCTCCCCCGGATGCTCTTGATGAACGCGCTGATCACGTCGTAGTGGTCGTCACGGCCCCAGGTCAGCGCACGGGTGGTCCGGGCTCGCTCCACGGCGTCGAGGGTGACGTGCCGGCCCTCTCCGGCAATCGCCAGCGCCACCTCCAGGGTGGTCAGCAACGCCCGGCCGTCGCCGTCGACCGAGTCTACGATCGTGGCCGCAGCGTCCTCATCGATGGTGCCGCCCTCCGCCTTCAAGCCCCGGTCCAGCAGGGTTCGCAAGGCCCCGGCGTCCAGCGGCTCCAGGCGGAACAGGGTCGAGCGGCTGAGCAGGGGGCCGTTCACCTCGAAAAACGGGTTCTCCGTGGTCGCCCCGATCAGCGTGATCGTGCCGTCCTCCACGCTCGGCAGAAGTGCATCCTGCTGGGACTTGCTGAAGCGGTGGACCTCATCGAGCAGCAGAACCGTCGGTCTGCCGTTTTCCCCCAGCCGGCGGCGGGCTCGCTCCGCCACTTCCCGGACGTCCTTGACCCCCGCGCTGACCGCGCTCAGAGACTCGAACGACGCCCCCACCGTCTCGGCCAGCAGGCGGGCGATGGTGGTCTTGCCGGTTCCGGCGGGACCCCACATGATCACCGAGGTGAGCCGGCGCGCCTTGACCAGAGCCCGCAGTGCGCCCCGGGGCCCCAGGAGGTGCTCCTGGCCAAGGACCTCGTCCAGGCTGGTCGGCCTCAACCGGCTGGCCAGAGGCCCCCGGGACCTCAACTGCTGCTCCAACGCGTCTTCGAAAAGGTCCATTCCTAGACGATAGACCTAAGCGGGGACGGCCGGGGAGGGCTACTCGGGCGGGGGGGCAACCACCTTGATGTGCAGGTCCTCCAGAAGGGCGTGGTCCACGATGTCCGGCGCCCCGGTCATCAGGTCGGTCATCGCCGAGCTCTTGGGGAACGCCATCACCTCCCGGATGTTCTCCTTGCCGGCCACCATCGCCGCAATGCGGTCGACGCCGGCAGCGATGCCGCCGTGCGGCGGAGCCCCAAAGTTGTAGGCGTCGACGAACCAGCCGAACATCCGCTCCGCCTTCTCCTGGTCGATGCCGATCAGGCCGAACACCTTACGCTGCATCTCGGGGTCGTGGATCCGGATGCTGCCCCCGGCGACCTCGGATCCGTTGAGCACCGCATCGTAGGCGCGGGAGCGCACAGCGCCCGGGTCGGTTTCAATCAGCGGGATGTCCGCCTCGTGCGGCGCGGTGAACGGGTGGTGGGTGGGGTCCCAGCGGTTCTCCTTGGGGTTCCACTCGACCATCGGAGCGTCGACCACCCATAGGAACTTCCACGACTCGGGGTCGGTGGGTTCCAGTGCCGGCCTCAGGTTCATCTTGTCCGCCAGAGCCAGGCGCACCTCCCCCAGGCTGCGCTGGGCCACCCTCAGGGCATCGGTGACGATCAGCACCGCGTCGCCCTCCAGGGCACCGGCGACCTGCTTGACGCCGGCCACCTCCTCGGCGGACAGCGCCTTGGCCAGCGGGCCGGTTGCGCCGTCGGGGCCGTAGAGGACCCACGCCATACCTCCGGCGCCAAAGGTCTTCGCCACCGCAACCAGGGCTTCGAACTCTTTGCGGCTAAAGGTTGCCCCGGTGGGGACCCGAAGGCCCTTTACCGCCCCGCCCTTGGACAGGGCGTTTTGGAACATCTGGACCCCGGTGCCGTCGAAGACCCGGGTCAGGTCGACCATCGGCAGGCCGAAGCGCAGATCGGGCTTGTCACTGCCGTAGGTGTCCAGGGCTTCGTCGTAGGTCATCTGCGGGAAGGGTGCGGGCAGGTCGACGCCCAATGTCCGCTTCATGATCTGGACGAACATCTGCTCGGTGAGCCGGCGGACCTCCGCCTCGCCGGCGAAAGAGACCTCCATGTCCAGCTGGGTGAAGTCCGGCTGGCGGTCGGCCCGGGGGTCCTCGTCCCTAAAGCAGCGGACGATCTGGTAGTAGCGGTCGAAGCCGGCCACCATCAGCAGCTGCTTGAACAGCTGCGGCGATTGCTGCAGGGCGAAAAAGTTCCCCGGCTGCAGGCGCGAGGGAACCAGGTAGTCGCGGGCCCCCTCCGGGGTGGACTTGTTGAGCATCGGGGTCTCGATCTCGATGAACTCCTCGCCGTCGAAGAAGTCCCGGATGGCCTTGATGATCTCGTGGCGCACCTTCAGGCCCCTTTGCATCTCCGGCCGGCGCAGGTCGATGTAGCGGTACTTGAGGCGGGTCTCCTCTTTTACGTCGACCCGGTCCTCGATCTGGAACGGGGGCGTCTGGGCCCTGGCGAGGATCTCGATCGAGTCCGCGGCGACCTCCACGTCGCCGGTGGCCATCTTGGGGTTCTCGGCACCGGGGATCCGGGCCCGCACGGCACCGCTGATGCCCAGGACGTATTCGCTGCGCACCGCCTCGGCGATCTTGTATGCCTCGGGCTGCTCCTGAGGGTGCAGGACCACCTGCATCAGGCCCTCCCGGTCCCTAAGGTCCAGGAATATCACCCCGCCGTGGTCACGCCGGCGGTGAACCCAGCCGTTGAGGGTTACCTGCTTGCCCACGTCGGAAGCCCGAAGCTCCCCGCACCAGTGGGTCCTCAAGACCGCACCGCCAGATAACCGACGATCCGGCTGGGCGGCAGCGCCTCCTCGTCGCCGGACAGCATGTGCTTGACCGTGAACTTGCCGGCTTCGATCTCCTTCTCCCCAATCACTATCACCCAGGCGGCGTTGCGGTTGTTCGCCGTCTTGAACTGGCCCTTCATCGCCCGTCCGGCGTGGTCCAGGTCGGTGGAGAACCCGGCGTCGCGCAGCTTGGGGGCCAGCTTGAAGCCGAGGGTCCGGGCCTGGTCCCCGATGGTAACGATGTAGACGTCCAGCCTCGGCTCGAACTCCGGCCGGCTGCCGTCCATTGCCAGGGCGATGCGCTCCACGCCAAGGCCGAAACCTATTCCGGGCAGCGACGGGCCGCCCAGCGACTCCGCCAGGCCGTCGTAGCGGCCGCCGCCCCCTACGGCGTTCTGGGAGCCGAGCCCCTCGGCGGTGAACTCGAACGCGGTGCGGGTGTAGTAGTCCAGCCCCCTCACCAACCGGGGGTCCTCGGTGAACTTGATGCCCCACTCGTTCAGCCGGTCCTTGACCCCGGCGTAGTGGATCTCGCACTCGGGGCACAGCTGGTCGACAATCAGCGGCGCGTCCTCCAGCAGCTTGCGGTCGCTCTCCACCTTGCAGTCGAAGGTTCTAAGCGGGTTGGTGTCGATCTTTCGAACGCAGTCCTCGCACAGCTGCCCGGAGACCGAACGCAGGTATGCCTGCAGTTTGGGGATGTAGTCCGCCCGGCAGGCCGGGTGGCCGATGCTGTTGAGGGCGAGGGTGACCTCCAGCTCCAGGGCTTTGTAGATCTTCGTGGCCAGCTGGATGACCTCGGCGTCGATATCCGGTCCGGCCGAGCCCACCGCCTCCACTCCGACCTGGGTGAACTGGCGCTGCCGGCCGGCCTGGGGCCGTTCCTGGCGGAATATCGGGGCGACGTAGAAAAACTTGAGCGGCAGGCCCTGCTTATCGAGGTTGTGCTCCAGGATCGCCCGTACCACCGGGGTGGTCATGTCGGGCCGCAGGGTCAGCGAACGTCCGCCCCGGTCTTCGAAGGTGTACATCTGCTTGGTCACCATGTCGCTGCCGGGCTCCAGGCCCTTTTGGAACAGCTCCGTGCTTTCGAACATCGGGGTTTCAATCCGGGTGTAGCCGAAGCGGCGGAACTGCTCGACCGCAGAGGTGATTATTTCGTCGTGCAGGGTGGACCTGGGGGGGAAGAGGTCGGGCGCGCCTTTGGGCCCGGTGATTTTTGAGGACATGTGGTCAGTGTACCTGTGAGACCCATTTGGCCTCTGCCTCTACGGCGCCGGACCGATCGCTGCCGCCACCGCGTTCTGCATGCCCGCCATGCCGATCACGTTCGGGTGGACCAAAAATCCCATCAGCGGCACCACCACCGGCTCTATCCAGCGAACCCCGGGCAACTGGCACGAGTCGTGGCCGATGCTCGGCGTGTAGGTGTCCACAAATGTCACGCCGGTGGCCGCCGCCCGCTCCGCCAGCATCGAGTTGAGCTCGGCCTCCTTGGCCATCAGGTACGGGACATCGCCCGGCGCGTAGGGCATGAACGGCCAGCACCCCAGCGCGTTCTCCGGGAACAGCGCCGGGTAGCCGATCAGGTAGATGCGGGCCCCGGGCGAACGCTCCTTAATGGCTGCGATCACCCGGTCGACCTTCGGGCGGGTGGCGTCGATCCGCCGGCTGATCTCGTCGACCCCGCCCGGGTTGTAGATCGTCTGACACGGCGTTCCCAGCGGGAGCAGGCCGAAGCAGGTTGTCGCAATCTCCGAGAACCCGATGTCGTTGCCCCCCACCTGCAGCGTGACCAGCTGGGTGGTGGGCGCCAGCGCATCCAGCTGGGGAGGGTTGGCTCCGCCGCCGACGGCCTGGGGGGCGAACATGTCGTCGGTTTTAGCTCCCGAACAACTGACGTCGGCAAAGCTCGAAAATTGCCGGTGGGAGTTCAAAAGGTGCGGGTAGTTGACCAGAGACCGCCAGCAGCCGGGGGTATTCGGGTCCTGCGGTAGGACCAGAGGGCCGGCGGTGTAGGAGTCTCCGAGCGCCACGTACGATAGCGGCGTCACGGCCGTCGCCGGCCCGGCGGTTGCCGCGACAATTAATAGAGCCAGAGCTGCGCAGCCAAGGGTGCGGAGCCTGGCGGCGATACTGCGGGGCATCTGGTCTCCGATCTGTCCGTGCAGCGACCCGTCGGGCTGCCCGCAGGCTATCTTCCCCGAAGTGGCGGAATGCAACGTTAAATTCACGCGGCGCAGCGGTCCGAGCGCCCAGCCGTGTGCAAAGATCGGCTGCAGAGCCTTCCATCTGGACGAATAGGGTTGCCATGAAGATGCCCGGCTTTTCCGCGAGCACCAGACGCCTCATCCGGCGTCGCTTTCTGGGCCTCATCGGAAGGCAACGGACCAACTTCAAGCAGGGCATGGCGGCCCTACTGGTCTCCTCGGTCGGCGACCTGGCCGCCGGGCTGGCGCTGGGCTTCATGACCGGGACCCTCGAGCGCCTGCCCGGACTGTTGGTCCTGGTGCCGGCGGCGATCGGGATGAGGGGCAACATCTTCGGCGCCCTCGGGTCGCGCCTGGGAACCGCCATCCACACCGGCGAGTTCGAGGGCACGGTGGAAAAGCGCAACCTAGCCGGCCAGAACGTCATGGCGGCGGCGGCGCTGACCCTCTATGTGTCGATCGCCCTGGCCTTCCTGGCGAAGGAGGTCGCCCGGTTGTTCGGGGTGGAAACCATCCCGCTCACCCACTACATCGCAGTTTCGGTCATCGGCGGGCTGCTCTCCAGCCTGGTGATCCTGGGCATCACGCTCGGGGTGGCGGCCATGTCGGTCAAGAGGGGCTGGGACATGGACAACGTTGCGGCGCCCATCGTCACCGCCGCCGGGGACCTGGTCACCCTCCCCGCCCTGTGGCTGGTCACCTTCCTGCTGCCGGTCGGGGCGCTCCCGGAGATCGTCTCGGTCCTGAGCATCCTGGGTGCGATCGCCACCACCGTCTACCGGATCAGGCACAAAGAGCTGCACATCTTCCGCAGGGTGGTGCGGGGCAGCCTGACCATCCTGATCCTGGCCGGGGTGGTCGACGTGGTGGCCGGCCTGACCATCGAACAGCGGATGCACGACTTTTTGGCCTACCCCGGCCTGCTGGTGCTCATCCCGCCGTTCCTGGAGGACGCGGGGGCGCTGGGGGGCATACTGAGTGCCCGTCTGTCCTCCAAGCTGCACCTGGGAACAATTCCGCCCCAGGCGATTCCCAGCATGAGAAGTTGGGAAGACATCGCTTTGATCTATATTCTCGGGGTACCAGTGTTTCTTTTTGTCGGATTGAGCGGCACCCTCGTTTCTGCCGCAGTCGGGCTGGCAACTCCCGGACTGCTGCAGATGCTCGCTTTGACGATGCTTGCGGGGGCCATCGCCACTACCGGAGCGGTATTTGTCGCCTACTACACCGCCATGCTCTCGTTCCGCCAGGGGCTTGACCCCGACAACTACGGGATCCCGGTGGTCACCTCCTCCATGGACCTGATCGGAGCGGTTGCGCTGATCCTGTCCATGGTCTGGCTCGGAATCGCCGGTTGAACGAACGCCCGCGCACCTTAAAGGCGATGCTCGCCGAGGCCAAGGACACCTCCGAGCTCATGCTCGACCTGGCCTACGCCGGACTCTTCTACGCCGACCGAGAGCTTTCCGGTGAGGTGCTGGATCTGGAGGAGGAGCTCAGCCGCCTGGTGCACCGCATGCGGGAGGTCTGCCTGATCGCCTCCCGGTCCCCGCAGGACGCCGCCGGGCTGGCGTCGCTGCTGCAGGTGATGAGCTCGATCGAGATGATCGGCAACCAGGCGGTCGACATCGCCAAGATCGTGCTGGACGAGCTGGGCATCCCCAAGGAGCTTCGAACCGACCTCACCCAGGCCGACGAGGTCATCGACCGCATCGCCATCCAGGAGGGCAGCGAGCTGCAGGGCCGCAGCGTCGACGACCTGGAGAGCGCCGTTGAGGAGGTACGCCTGATCGCCATCCGCCGGGGTACCCGGTGGCTGTTCGACCCCGCCGACGAGGGCGTGCTGCAGGGCAAGGACATCCTGGTGGTCCGCGGCCATCCGGAGGGGCTGCCGCAGCTGCGCCGGCTGGCGGGAATGGCGGCCAAGCCGGTCCAGGTCCAGGACGAGCAGAACTTTTGGGAGCTGGACAAGGCAGTCGACGAGGTGGTCGATATGAAGGACCTGGCCGAGGCCGCCGTCGGCCTGGCCTACGCCGCAGTCCTGCTGGACGACCGGGGGCTGGCCGCCGAGGTGGTCCGGCTGGAGGACCGGCTGGACGACATGCGCGAGAGCATCGAGCGCTGGGTGCTGGACGCCGCGGCGGAGTCCCGCAACCGGGGGGCGCTGAGGGGCCTGCTGCACCTGGCGGTCGCATCGGAGGGGATCGGCGATGCGGCGCAGGCGATGGTGTGGCTGATCGAGCGGGATGAGGAGCTGCACCCGGTGATCGCCGAAGCGCTGGGGGCCGCCGAGGACGTGGTCATGCGGGTGACGGTGCAGGAGGAGTCCCCGGCCGACGCCAAGAGCCTGGGTGAGCTGGACCTGCGGGGCATGACTCCCCTGGCCTTCAGCCGCCGGGGCCGCTGGATCTACCGCCCGCGGGGTAGGACCATGCTGCAGGCCGGCGACTGGCTGATCCTGATCGGCCCGCAGGACACGGTGGAGCACCTGGGGTGGATGTTCGGGGACCAAGAAGGCGAGACCTAGGGAGGTAGCGATGCCGAACTACGAAGACTTCAAGAAGTACGGAGAGATGGAGAAGCAGAAGAAGGCGGAGCCGGCGGCTCCGGCACCCGAACCCGCGAAACCGCAATCGGGCGCGAAGAAGCTGTTGGGAAAGCTGAAGGGCACACCGAAGAGCTAGGCGGCTACCTGGTGACCAGCGCCCCCAGGGCGGCGCCGGCGAACATCGGAACGTCTTCCGCCAGGATCACGATGAAGATGCCGATGCCGGCGATGGTGCCGATCAACGGCAGGTCGAACAGGAGCAGGACTGCGGCCACCGCCGCTCCCAGCAGGACTGCCGGCAGCAGGGCTGCGATCAACGCCTTGCCGATCGTCTTTGCCCTGGTCCCCCCGACAAACCCGGCGATCGCCGGGCCGAGGATCGGAAGCCAGAACAGCGCGATCGACAGCCCGATCATCCAGAGGGTTGCGCGCGTCAGTGAACCACGATCGGGGGCCTGGGCGACTGTGGAGTTCATGATGTCTTCCTACCACGTGCGGACACTCAGTTAACACCCGGCGGCTCCAACTCCCCAGTGCCGGCGCTGTTTTCGGGTTCACCGTCCACCCCGGACTCCCCGAACAAAGCCACCGCTTCCCGAAGGGTGTGCTCACGCCCCACCAGCAGGACAGCATCCCCGATCTCAAATTTGGTGGTCCCCGTCGGAATCATCGCCCGGTCACCCCTTCTGACCAGCGCGAGTATGAGTTCCGGCGGCAGGTCCAGGTCCACAATTCGCCTGCCGGTGGCGGCACATTCCTTCCCCAGCTCCACCTCGAGGATTTGTTGTGATGGCGCCGGGCGCGGCTCGGCCGGCGGGGCCGTCGGTTCATCCAGTCCCAACCACCGCGCAACCCTGATGAGCGTCGTCCCCTGGACCAGCGCGGAGGTGAGGACGATGAAAAACACCATGTTGAAGATGTACTCGGCCTGCGGGACTCCGGCCAACAGCGGAAAGGTGGCGAGAATGATCGGAACCGCTCCCCGCAGACCAACCC